>JBJSXJ010000319.1:0-9944 GCA_046086325.1 Planctomycetota bacterium
GCCTCGCACGTCGCTTGAAGGAATAAGAGCCGAGCCGCAGATGGGCAGGCATACGCCCCAGAACTAAAAACGTGCGAAAGCAGTAGCAGAACGGGCCAAATTCTAGCGGCGCTGGGAAGACGGAGCAACAACCAGAGATGGTAAAGTGCCGGGAGACGGTGGCGAGTCGACAGGCTGGAACTGCAGGCTGGAACTGCAGGCTGGAACTGCAGGCTGGAACTGCAGGCCGGGACCGATGCTGGCGCGCCGGTCACGACGTGATCAGAGGACGATTACGATTTTTTGAGGACGGCGGGAATGTCGCACAGTGGGCGGCTCTTGGTCGGTTCGGCGAGCACTTCGGCGAGGGTGGTATTGAGAAACGCCTGTTCCATCATGGCGAGGGCATTGTCCAGGCGGCGATGGAGTGGGCAGAGTCGTTTGCCGTGCGTTTTTAGTCCCAGCGGGCATTCCGTGATGCGCACGATCGGTTCGACCGCGTTGACGACATCGAGGATCGTTAGTTTATCGGGAGTCGTGACCAGCGAAACGCCACCGCCAGCTCCCCGGCGGGACTTCAAAACATCCGCTGCACAAAGGCCCTGAATGACTTTGGAGAGATACGGTTTGGGAACTTGTGTGGCGGCGGAAATCTGTTCCGTCGTCCGGGCCTCCGGAGAATGGTCTGCTAAATGCACCACCGCGCGGAGCGCATACTCAACCGTTTGCGAAAACATGGTTCCCTCACTCCGTCACGCGCCCGTGCCAATCCGCTGCCCCTGCGCCTTTGGTCTCTGCCCTCCCGCGACCACCAACCAGCTGTCGTTAGTTTATCACCCGTCCGCATCTTTCGCGTGACCTCGATCAGAACTTTTAAAATGGATGTTGACATCCAATTATCGCTCGCTTAGGATCGCGATAACTGGATAAGACTATCCAGTTTGGTTGCGCCGAGCCCCCGGCGAAGTGGATGGGGATCGCTGGCAGGATGGAGGATGGGGCTCGCTGCCAGGAAAAAAAATCGACACCCACCGCCGAGGAGAGCATCACGATGAATCACATTGATGAACCACGTTTGGAGTCGGATCTGGGCTATCGCTTTCAGTATCTGGCGGAGTTTGTGGGATTCGATGCGGCGGATATTGCAGCGATTCACGGTTCGGCGTCGCTGCTGGGGCCGCTCGTCCCAGGACTCGTCAATGCCGTCTACAACAAGCTGCAAACCTACGATGCCACGTGGCGACATTTTCTTCCACGGCAGTCGGGGTACACGGGTGAAATTCCGACCGAACTCACCAAACTAACGGCCGACCACCCACAGATTCGGTTCCGCAAAAATCATTTGGCCCGCTACCTGGTGGCTCTGGTCACTAAGCCGTACGACGGGCAGTTCCTCGGTTATTTAGACATGGTCGGCAAAATTCACACGCCACGAGCGGGATCCACCGAGATTAATGTACCGCTGGTGCAGATGAATGCCTTGATGGGTTTTGTGGCCGATGCGGTCACAAGCACGATTCTGGGGCTGAATTTGGACCGTGCGGCGGAGGTGAGTACGCTCCGCGCCTTCCAGAAGTTGCTCTGGATACAAAATGACCTCATTAATCGCCATTATCAAACAGGGATCTGACCCGGTTCGCCGCTCGTGATTACAATGCCTCCAGACTCCACTCTCATGTGCGATCCATGGATTCATTGTTTCACCACCGTCAACTGCAATTGGACACGCTGAGTAGCTTGCGCGCGCAGCAGCTGCTCACCGCATCCGTTCCCAGCGAGCCCATTACGGCGCGCGGGGTGACGCTGGAGCAGGCGCTGCGTCAGGCGGGGACGCCCCTCATCGCCGACTCGGTTCCGCAGTTGATTGACGCCGCGCAGGCCAGCCTGCAGATGCTCGCCCAGCCGATCATTGCCGTACTGGGGGAACTGAATGCCGGCAAATCGAGTGTGGTGGCGAGTTTTCTCAGTGAGTCGGGTCAGCGGCGTTTACCCCGTGGTGAGGAAGCGGCTCAGGGCACTCATCGTTTTGTCTACTGGGTGCCGAGTGATTGGCTGCAGAATGCGGCACAAAAGACCAGCCTGCTGCAGCTGTTGGCGGCGGTGCATGGCGATCGCTTTGAGTTTCTAGCGGAGGAGCGCGAGCAGGCGGCTGAGCAATACCGCAGTGGTCGTGATCGCCTCGATCTACTCAGCGTGCCCCTCATCGCCGCCGATCCCGCTCTGAATGAACTGGGCGCCGCGCTCCTGGATTGTCCCGATGTGCAAACTCGCGATCGTCCGAGTGACTCTGGCGACAGTGTGACTCGTTCTGCTCCACCTGCTGCCAGCCAGCATGAGAATCCGCGGCTGGCGTTTCTCTGTGATGCCTCACGCATTTGTTCAGCGCTGCTGGTGGTCTGGGACCGCGTGCGAATTCGTGACGGACTGCTCGATGATCTGCTGGCCAATCTTCGCCAACGAAAAGCGGCGGCACCCATCTGGCTGCTCATCAATCGCATTCGACCGGAACGCGGCCAACCCACTCGCACGCGCACCGATCACGATTTGCAGCGTCTCTTGAGCGAATATCAGTTGCCGTCCGACCATTGTTACGGAGCGTTTGATTTTGACATTGAAGCACGGCGCGATCAGCCTGGCTGGCGCGAATTGACTCCGCCCGCCCTGGTCGCTCGCTTTGCTGGCGAGGACAGCAGGACGGGAGCTGGCTTTCCGCAGTTCTTTGAGCTGCGGGAGACGGATGAGGCGAATGCAGCGGCGACGATTCCTGCCGACCGGTTCCTCTGTCATTTACCCAAAAAACTGGACCTCACCGCACTGCAGCGTCAGCAGCTGGATGATCAGTGGCGAGAGCTACGGCGTGTCCTGCGCGAGGCCCTGGTAACGGTGGATACCTGGCGTGAGGCGCGGCGGCGCGCGGTGGCCGAGGCGCAGACCGGGCTGCTGGCCTTTTGTCGTCGTCCGTTCACCGACTTGAATGAACAGCCGCTGCAGCTTACGACGCCGGATTTTTCGCTGGCGCTGAAGGAGAGTTTCACGCGTACGGCTCCCTGGTATGTGCGCATGCCACTGACCGTCGCCGCGCCTTTTGAGCGCGCGATTGCTTGGGCGACGCGGCGCATGGGGGATGTGCGGCAGTGGCTGCAGCGACTGCGCGAACCGCGGGAGGCACTCTCCGATCTCACGCGACAATTGGGTCAGGAGCTGCGCTTGGAGGGGACGGAGGTGGCGAGTGCGGCGACGCTGGCAGCAGAGATGCGTGGCCTGCGCTGGGTGCCCGCCGACGCCGACCCCGCTCGACTGGAACAAGCTTGGCAAATCATTTTGAGCCAGCTCTTGCATCAGCGTTTTGAGCACTCAGCGGAGCAGCTGGATCGCATGACCCGTGACGTGTGGGAGCATTTGGGCATCTGGCAAAAAACGAAGGCGGCGGTGCTGGGGCTCTTCCGTGCTCTGGGTACGGTCGCAGCCGTCGGAGGACTAGTCACGGCACTCGTCGACGGCGGAGCAACGCTGCTGATCTCCTACAAACTCACCGCTACCATCGCGTTCTATGCGCCCGGGATCAAAGCGCTACTGGTCGCGGGCGGAGGTGCGGCAGGCGCGTATGTGGGCTTTCAGCTCCGCGCGATCGAGCTCAACACGCTTCCCTATCTGTCGCGCTTATTTGCGCTAGCCTGTGATGCTTTCGCGCTGCCGCGCCAGCTTGGTAGTTCGCCGCCGCGGGTGCAGTTTGGAGCTGGCGAGCAGCGACAGGAATTTACCCTGCCTGATCCACAGTTACCGCCGACTCCTGTGATTTACGCGCTGGACGACATGCGGGTGTGGCAGCCGGGGCCGGCTTGGGCTCAGTGGAACAAGGAGCTGGCTGATGACTGAGTGGCACTGGGATGTAGAACCGTGGTGCACGCGAGTGGAAGCGGCTGCTGAGCGACTGTTTGCGAACAGTGAGTGGTGGCCGCGTATCCACTCCATTACCAGCTCCTTGCGGCAAGACGTGCGAAGACTGGTGGAGCGGGGAGCGGACTCGACACCCACGTTGGTCGTCATCGGTTCGCTGGGGCAAGGTAAGTCATGGCTCGCGCGCTGTTTTCTCACGAGTGACCGAGACAATGAGTCGCTGCGCGGCGAACTAAGAACGGGACAGAATCATGACGATCGTACGGAGAGTGTGACTTGGTTTGGTCCCAGCCCGCCGCCGGGACTCAACGCTTTGTCCGCTTGGTCGTCGGAATTGACACCGGCGGTTGAAACAACGAGCGCTTCGACTACATCAGCCTCCTCGGCCGCGCTCAGAACCAACGAGCGGTTTTGGTTGGTGCCGCAAAACCGCCTGCTCGATCTGGGCCGACCTTATGTCGTGGCTGACACCCCCGGACACTCGGACCTTGATGCGCCACGTCGCAGCTTGGCGGGCACCGTCGGGGCGGCAGCCACGATCAAGCTGCTCGTCTGCTCATTTGCTCAAGTGCGCGACGGGGGGCTGGCGCGCTGGATCGCGGATCTCGATGGATCGGTAATTCTGCCGGTGATTCGTTATCGGCCAGCGGTGGCGAAATCGTCCGAGTCAAGTTCCTCTATTGCCGCGGCGATGTCTTCGGTGGGGGCAGCTGTGTCTGTCGGGGAACCAACGGCTACGCAGCGTGCGGATGTGCAGCGGGAGATGGAGCAGTGGCGGCGACTGGCGCCGCAGGTCCAGTGGCTGGAGCCGTGCTTCATGCCGGATCTCGATCTGTTTGGTGAGGATGCAGCGCGGCAACTGGTGCAAGCTCGCCTGCAGCAGACGCTCACCCCGGCGCTTGGTCGAGTGGCTCAGTTGCGTGAGGCGACGGAGCGGCAGTTGCGTCATCGCTGGCAGGTGGCGCAGCAGCAACTGGCGACCACCCTGCTCCCGTTTCGCCAGCGCGTGCTGGCGCCGATCGAGCAACTGGAGACGCTTACGCATCATTTGCCCGAACGACTGCTCGCGGAGTTGGTCGGCGAAGAGGACGAGGTGCGACTGGCACTGCGACCGCGATTGCGAGCCGACTGGATCGAGCGCACGCCGTCGATTTGTTTTCCTTATCGTTCCCTCCTGGGACTGCTGGCGCTTACGGCTGGAGCGTGGGATCGGCTCGCGCTGTCACTCATCGGCAGCTTGCCTTCCCTGGTGCTCACCGCCCTGCAGGCGGCCCGCAACGCACGTGATTTCACGCTCGCTTCGCGGCAACTGCTCGCGGGACTTAGTGAGCGCGTGGAGCGGTTATTGCGGGATGAGTTTCGAGGCGCGATTCGTCAGTTTCGAGTAGCGGTTTCAGCTTCGTTGCCGGTTGATTTAGCAGCCGGTGAACGAGCACTCGCGGTAGACACAGCGGTTCCCGGCACACGGGGCGGTGGTGCACTGCACGCAGCGGTAGCCGGCGATCTCGCGGTCAGACCAGATACCGCGGCGGCTCACGGCGAAGCGGATGGAATTCGGATTGTCGGTTTAGAGGGTGCCGAAGCCGACTCGCGCCGTATCTTGCAGGAGGTGGTCCGAGCGCGGCGATCGCTGACGAGTGTCGTTTATGCATTTGCCTGGCTGGCGACGGGCTGTTTCCTCTTTTTGCTCACCGGCCCTTTGGTCGCGCTCTATCGTGCCTATCTGATCGCTCATCATGACGCGCTACTGGCCGGCGCGAGTCAGTGGCAGGAGTTTCCCGCACCGACCGGTGGCATGCTGCTGTCGAGTTTAGTGCTGAGTGTGTTACCGGTTTTTGTCGTGGCGCTCGGGGCGCTGACTTGGTGTTGTCGAGCGGCGCGGGTGCGAGTGGCGGCGGTCGACATTCGTCAGCGGCACCGCGACGCACTGCAGCAGCGATTTGAAAGTGGCGCGCTGCGCATCGAGCTGACCGACCCGCAGCTCGATGCCGCCCGCCAACTCCTGGCACTCACCAAACCGCCAGCAAGTTAGTGGTGGTTGTTGGGACATCGTATCGTCGTTAAGCCAACTGCATGCGACGCGTCGGAAAGGGGCTAAACGTGAGTCTCTTCAAATCAACCGGTGCAAAGGTTGAACTGTTCTTGTGTATATGTTAGCTTCAGTGGAAGTTAAGGCCGACGTCGGGGGCTGTTTACATCTCTTTGATGCTGTTTGTTATGGCTAAGCTTGATCCAAAGAAGAGGTTGTTGAGGCCTCGCTACCAGGTCTTTGTAAGCCATGCCACGAGCGACAAATGGATTGCCACATCTTTTTGCGAGAAGATCGACGCGATACCCGGAGCCAGCACATTTCGCGACGACCGTGACATCCATGGCGGAGATAAGATCCCCCAGTCGATTCGTGCCGCGATTGCAGAGTCACGCGAATTAGTGGTATTGCTTACGCCGGACTCGATCAGGCGACCTTGGGTGTTGCTGGAAGTTGGGGCCGCCTGGGGTAGAAGAAAAGACTATCGGATCGTGACTGTGCTTTGCCATGTCTCAACTGACGAGATTCCGGATATGATCAAGGAACAGAGAGCGTTTCACATCAACGAATTTGACAGGTATCTTACTGAACTCAGACGTCGGGTGAACAAATGACGGCCATCGCAACTCCCACGATCGACGTATTCATTTCGCATACCTCGTATGATCGAAACATTGCGGCGGAGGTCGCGGATCGACTGTCAGCCGAGGGGCTACAGTCTTTCTATGAAGCGAGTATTTCAACCGGAGAAGATTTCAGGCAGACAATCTGGGACGCGATTGCCGAGTGTCGCGCTTTCATTTTCATTGTGTCACCGGATTGCTCGACACATGAAATGGGACTGGTGGAATTAGGAGCTGCTTCAGCATGGAACAAACCAATTTTTGTTCTACGGAATGGACCGGCATCGACTCCGCTACCGATTGCACTGCAAAGTTATCCGGTGTTTCCCCGTAGTGAACTCGACCAGGTTTTAACCCACATTCGACGACACTTGCGACCAATGACGAACGAAGAACGTCAATTGCTGACGCAAGTCTATCGTGATGTCGGAATTCCAGCAGACCGTTTGGGCTATTCGCCGCAGGAACTCCATGAACTGGTAACCACATTCAACGCGAGGTCTAGGCGAAAACTTTCTGAAACACGCTTGTTATCCGAACTTTTTAGGCTGCGAAAACAGTCTGCGCTGCCCAACGAGGAGATCGTCGAGGCCGTCACAGCCACTTCACCGGCCGTTCTCTTTTACCAAAAAAAACTGGCGGAGAATCATCAGTTCCTGGCGCTGCGCGGGATGAATACTGATTTCGGCGTCGAACTGCCGATCGATCAGATCTACGTGCCTCTTACGACCGCGCGCGGACGAATCGGTGAACGACTGGAATCCGATCGCAATCGAGGGCTGAAAGGTGTCGATCCGGAGTCGTGGCAGCAGCCTCGTGATATTTCCCTCAACGATGTATTTCGGGAGTCTGAATCGGGAAATTACCGTGGCGTGATTCTGCTCGGTGAACCCGGTGCTGGCAAAACAACGGGAGCGCGGCAGCTTGCTTGGCGTTTGGCAAGTGGCTTAAGTCGACCGGAGGAACTTGGACTGCCCTCAGGAATACGTCCTGTCTTTCTGCGTTTGCGACAGCTCGATCCGACCGTGATTGACCCGCTAGGTACCGATTCCGATCAGGCTTTTGCCATCAAGTCGCTGCAGAAGTTTTTGAACCAAGAAACGTACTGCCCAGGTGGCTTACCGCAGGAACAGAATCCCGGCCCGGATTTGTGGAACGATGCTAGTCGTGGTCATGGGCTGCTCTGGATCCTCGACGGGCTCGACGAAGTCGTCCATCCCAACCTGCGGTCGGTCGTCTCTGGCTGGATTCGTGATCTGATATCTGAGCGGCCCAATGACCGATTCTTTGTGACGAGTCGCTTTCAGGGTTACCTGAACAACCATGATGTGGACTTGGGCGGCCTTTTATTGGAGATGCACGTTAAACCGCTCAATGAACAGCAGATCGAACAGTTCGTGACGCAATGGTTTGAAGCCGCTGATCGGCGTATCGAGGGAACTATCTCTCACGCTGCTAAAAAAGCCGCCGGCGATCAAACGCAGTTGCTTGAGGTTCTGAAGACCGCGTTGCATCAGTCGCCGAGTATGCTGGCGATGATTTCCAACCCATTGCTGCTGACAATTATTTGTATCGTGTTCAAACGCGATAATTATCTGCCCACCGCGCGGGCAGAACTTTACAAACAATGCCTCAACGTAATGCTAGAATCCTCGCGCGCCGATAAATTCGAGAAGACTCGTCGGCGTGTCGAAAATCCGTTTGAAGTACAAGCCGCCCGCACGGTGCTCGCTAAGTTGGCGTGGTGGATGCACCAAGAAAAAGATCGCTCGGAGGTCGCGATTACCGACTTGGCGCAGGAAGCTACGGCGGCGCTGCAGAGAGTTTCTCCCGAATCAAATCTCGGAATTGATGGCCGAGCCTTCATCGAGCGAGTGCAAGCGGAGTCTGGAATTCTGGTGATGAGCGGTGAGGGAAACGATAAGGTCGGTTTTTTACACTTGATTTTCCAAGAGTATTTGACCGCCGAATATGCCGCTCGACAGGGACTGGCGCAGCAGCTTGCAATGCAGGTAAGCGATAGCTGGTGGCGCGAGGTGGCACTGTTGTCGCTGCGCTGTGAAACGTCGGAAGAATATGTTAGGAAATTTTTCACGCAGATAGTTTCTGATGGCATTTTAGAGACTAATCCGGACTTAGGAGATCGTTGTATCCGCGAAACGATTTATTTTCCCTCTGAGCCCTTTTTGGAGGTTTTGGATCGTGCTAAAGCACAGCCCGCGCAGGTGGCTGCGGTGCTGCGCGTTCTGAGAAGTCGCCAGAAGCAAGTGCCACAGCTTGGAGAATTGTGTCAGAGGCTAGTGAATTCGCCGGATAAAGAGGTCCGCGGGATCGCAAACGAGATTTTGGTCGGTCTGGGAGTGGTAGGTCGGACAACCGTATCAACGGTTGCAGCATCAACTGTGACATCGGTGGCAACATCCCTCGGTGCGTCAACGAGACCCCTCGAACCGTTTTCACTTCGAGTGGATGAAAAGACTGGCCAAACCTTGATTTGGGTCCCCGAAGGTGACTTTTGGATGGGATCGGAAAAGGGTTACTCAGATGAAAAGCCGGTGCGTGCAGTACGCTTGACGCAAGGATTTTATTTAGGGAAATATCCAGTAACGAACGAACAGTATGGTCGTTATCTGGCTGCGCAAGATGGTAAACCGCGCGTGCCCGAGTACTGGAATGATCGCCGCTTCAATCAGCCAGATCAGCCGGTGGTAGGAGTAAGTTGGGATGAGGCGATGGCGTATTGTGCGTGGGCGGGTGGGCGGTTGCCGACTGAGGCCGAGTGGGAGTATGCCTGTCGCGCGGCCAGTACGACGGCGTATTGCTTTGGCGACGATGAGTCGCAGCTAGGCGAGTACGCTTGGTACGAGAAGAATAGTGGTGGGAGAACTCAGCCGGTAGGGCATAAAAAGCCCAATTCTTGGGGCTTCCATGACATGCATGGGAATGTCTGGGAGTGGTGTCAAGATTGGGTGGGGATGTATGATCCACGAACTTTAGTGGATCCAACTGGACCATCAAAGGGTGAGGTTCGATCGCTTCGGGGTGGCGGATGGGGCTACGACGCGGCACGCTGCCAGTCGACGTTCCGTGGTAGGACCGGCCCGTCAATCCGTGGAGACGGCCTGGGCTTCCGGCTGGCTCTGAGTCCACGGGAGCCTCAGACACCAAGCAAGCAGTTAAAGAGAAACTAACACCGGTGAGCGGAGTGGCACGTGGTAATCGCGCCAAAAGGGCCATTTAAGACTTTCGTGGATAGTGTTTCAATTTATCGCTGAAAAAGCCACGCCTCCTCGCGCCACCTGCTGGAATGGTTTCCTATCGCGCCGTCGAGCATTCGGTGGCGGTGGGGATGAGCAATATCAGGTGGCGGTTCATCACGAAACGCCGGCACTCGGCGGCGGTGCGGTTTTTTTAGA
>JBJSXJ010000320.1:0-27154 GCA_046086325.1 Planctomycetota bacterium
CCAAGGGAAGCTCGCCTTGCAGGGCAACGGCAACCCGGTCACGGCTGATGCGGCCATGATGGCTTTCTTCCGCACGAATCGCGGCAGCTATCATGCCTTCCGCGCGGCCGAACTGCTGGGACAATTAGCAAACGCTCAAGGCAATTACGCAGAAGCCGCCAAGCGTTTCAAGTTTATTGGGCAAGCACCCTGGGCTGATTACCGGCTTAAAGCGAACGTGCTGGAAGCCCGAGCCTTGTCGGCGGCGAAGAGTTTCCCCGAGGCGCTCGAGCGGTACAACGAAATCATTCAGTCGCCAGAAACATCGCCAGAAGTAAATCGTCAAAAGCTCTTCGCGACCGTTGGTCGAGCGGTTTGCCAGGCCGAGACGGGCAAGGCGGACGAAGCCCTCAAGGCCCTGGAAACGGTCATCAAAGACAACGACGCGAAGGACTCGCTGCTGTTCGCTTACACGTACAATGCGCTGGGCAACTGCTACCTGAAGCTGGACAAGCCGAAGGAAGCTCGCTTGGCTTTCTTGCGCACGCATTTGCTGTTCAATGGCGATGCCGATGCTCACGCCGAATCCCTATCAAACCTCGCCAAACTGTGGGCCGATGCCGCGAAACCAGATCGTGCCCTGGCCGCTAAAAACTTACTCAAGGAACGGTATCCCGCGAGTCCTTGGTCGAAGATTCAGTAAAACTGCAACGAGCTCGTGACGGTTGGCTCGCGGGAAACAGTAAAATTATTCCGCGAAAGTTTGCCCAACGGCTCGAGACTCTTTATTGTGATTCCATCAGTCAGCGAATTTTTTAGTTAATGTGGAGTTCAGCATGGTTCGTAACGTCGTTTCTCGCACCTCGTGGTTGGCAACTGGATTCATGGTGCTCGCCTGCCTGGCAAGCTTGCCGCTGATGGCAGAGTTATCAGCCGTGGTGGGATCCGCTTTGTACGCTCAGGAAGGCGATGCTCCGGCACCCGCCGCAGCGCCAGCCGCCGCACCTGCAGCACCAGCCGCCGCCCCCGCCGGTCAAGCTGCTCCGGTCGCTCAAAAGAACATGCTCGCCTGGACCTACGAAGCGCTCGGCTTCCGCTACACGGTGGCATTTCTGTTTATCTCCTTTGCGTTCATCGCCATGCTGGTCATGAATCTGCTCTCGGCTCGCCGCGATGCTGTCTGCCCCAGCCACTTGGTGGAAGGCTTCGAAGAGCAAGTGAACGAGAAGCAAGCCCAAGCAGCTTATGATTTGGCGATCAACGATGAATCGGTGCTCGGCAAGGTGCTGGCTGCCGGCATGGAAAAGATGCAAAGCGGTGGTATGGACGCAGCCCTGAAGGCGATGCAAGAGACGGGCGAAGATGAAAATATGAAGATCGAGCATCGCTTGAGCTACCTGGCCCTGATTGGCACGGTTGCTCCGATGGTTGGCCTGCTTGGCACGGTCGATGGAATGGTGGCCTCGTTTAGCGTGATCGCCGCCAGTACCTCCACGCCCAAGCCTGCCGAACTCGCTCAAGGTATCTGTATGGCCCTCGTCACGACACTCGTCGGACTGGTCATCGCTATTCCCGCCATTTCGATCTTCAACATTTTGAAGAATCGGATGTCCCGCCTCATGCTGGAAACCGGCATGTACAGCGAAAACCTGATCAATGGTTATTCCAAGATGAAGCCCTAGGCGATATCTGGAAACATTCGCGCTGGCGTTTGACTGATTGCAGCGAGCTGCTCCGCGGGAACAACTCGCTGGTACTCTAGCTCTGAACCAAGACCGGCTATAGCCATGAAGATTTGCAAGAAATCATCATCCCAGATTCAAGAAGGCGACAGCACGTCGATGATCGACATGGTGTTCCAACTCGTCGCCTTCTTTATGGTGCTGATCAATTTTAACGAGGCGGACCAGAACGAAGCGATCAAGCTTCCGGGCAGCGAACTGGCTCGTCCACCCGATGGACCGATGAGCTTTCCGATTACGTTACACGTGACGAAAAAAGGTACCGTGATCATCGGTGGCGATGAGATTGTTCCATCGGAGCTCAAACGGTATCTGCTGAACGAACTCTCGACCCTGGAAGTGAAGAATAAAGGACCCGGCGACGCGACGGTGATCATTCGCGGC
This sequence comes from Planctomycetota bacterium, assembly GCA_046086325.1. Classification (GTDB taxonomy): domain Bacteria; phylum Planctomycetota; class Planctomycetia; order Pirellulales; family Pirellulaceae; genus JBJSXJ01. The sequence goes on from JBJSXJ010000320.1 coordinate 2,106, forward strand.
GATGCCGATGCAAAAACGGGCAAGGTTCAAGAAGTGATTCAGGAATGCCAAAAGAATCGCTTTGATCGATTTGCGCTGCGAGCGAAGGAAGAACGCTAATCATGAAGATTAAAAGTAGAGAAGAAGGCAAGGTCGAGATGATGATGACACCGATGATCGACATCGTGTTTCAGCTTCTCACCTTTTTCATCATGACCTTCAAAATCGCCGCTCAAGAAGGTGACTTCAACATCAAGATGCCGCTCGCGGCCAGCGGTGGCATGCCCGAGGAATCGAGCGTGCCGATGAAGATCCGACTCACCTCTAACCCTGGTGGTCAACTCGCCGGTATCCAGATGAACGATCGCAGCTTTGCGGGATTTCCACAGCTGCACCAATTCATCATTGGAGTGATTGGTAGTGATCGCGGTCCAGGTAGCGTGCAGGCCACCGCCGAAGTCGAACTCGACTGCGACTATGACCTGCGCTACGAAGAAGTGGTCAATGCCGTCACTTCGGTGTCGGGCTATATCGGCAGCGACGGACAAGTGGTGAAGCTCATCGAGAAACTCAAATTCTCACCGCCACGCCCGCCGGGCGGCTGATGATGAGCCTTGCGTGAAGTTTGTGTGAAGAGCGAGTCGAAACGCCTTGCCATTGATGGGCAGGGCGTTGTTGTTTCATGACCGGCTGTTTCGGGGAACCGCAGTGATGGCTAATTCTAAAGATTCCGGACATTGGGTCGGCTTCGATCTCGGTGGAACGAAAATGCTGGCCACCGTTTTCAATCGCCGCTTTGAGCCGCTGGGGCGTGAACGTCGCAAGACCAAAGGTCACGAGGGCACAAAAGCTGGCGTCGAGCGAATCATCGAAGCGATTCACAAAGCACTCGGCGAAGCGCAAGTGGATGTCGACTCTCTGGCGGGCATTGGCATCGGCTGTCCGGGTGCCGTGGACCTGGATCGTGGCATCATCGAAGATGCTGCCAATCTAGGCTGGCACGATGTGCGACTGCGCGACAAGTTAGAGTCGGAGTTTGGCTGCCCCGCTGTTATCGTCAACGATGTGGATGCCGGGGTGTATGGCGAGTATCGATTTGGGGCGGCACGCGAGGCACGCTGTGTGGTCGGCGTTTTTCCGGGTACCGGCATCGGTGGTGGCTGCGTGTACGAAGGTCACATCCTGCGCGGCAAAAAATACTCGTCCTTCGAGATCGGCCACGTGCAGGTACGACCCCATGGCGGGCGACTCTGTGGCTGCGGTCGTTACGGCTGCCTGGAGACGGAAGCGAGTCGACTGGCGATTGCAGCGGAATCGGCCCAAGCGGCGTTTCGAGGGCAGGCACCGCACCTACTCCAAACCGCTGGCACCGACATTGCGAATATTCGCAGTGGTGCCATTGCCGCTTCCATCAAAGAGGGAGATGCGGCGGTGGAAAAGATTGTACGTCGAGCGGCGGGGATGATCGGCTTGGCCATCGGTAATGTCCTCAATCTGCTCAACCCCGACATCGTGCTGCTGGGCGGTGGGCTGGTGGAAGCGCTACCGAAATGGTTTGTCGAAGTGATCGAACAAACAGTGCGGGAACATGCACTCCCGTCGTACGTCAAAGGACTTAAAGTTGTGGCCGCTCGACTAGGCGATGATGCCAGCGTGCTGGGAGCTGCCGCGTGGGCGGAAGCCGTGATCCGCGGTACCGACGAAACGATATCAGCCGGTAAGCGATAGGCTCGCCGCCACACAGCGGCCACTGCTGCCCAACGAACGAATTACCGCGTCGAATTTAGTTTTGTTTTTTATTTACAAACAATCGTCCCTATGAATGCCGTGAGCGCGAAAGCAACCAGCAGCAAATCGTCGACTCCACTGGCGACGAACCCCACCGTGCGCACGGTCGCTGTCATCGATATTGGCACGACCTCGATCCGGATGGCGATTGCCGAAATCAGCCCCAAGGGTACGGTGCGAAACTTAGAGAGACTGTCACAACCTGCCAGCCTGGGTAAAGACACTTTTATCCGCGGTGCAATTTCCAAATCCACCATCGAAGATTGTGTGCGCATCCTGCAATCGTATCGTCACGTGCTCGAGGAATATCGCGTAACAGGCGCTGATCAAATTCGAGTGGTGGCGACGAGCGCGGTGCGGGAAGCAATCAATCGCCTGGCATTTCTCGATCGCATCTACATTGCGACCGGCTTGCAGATCGAACCCTTGGATGAAGCCGAAGTCAATCGCTTAACCTATCTCGGTATTCTGCCCTTACTGCAGGCCGAGCCCACCTTGGCGAGCAGTAACACACTCGTCGTGGAAGTTGGTGGCGGTACGACGGAAGTGCTGGCGATGCGTCAAGCGAATGTCACGTTCTCCCACACCTATCGCCTGGGCTCCCTCCGGCTGCGCGAAACCTTGGCTGCCTATCAAACTCCGACGGGCAAACAGCGCCGCATCATGGAGACACAAATCCAGAAGACGGTGGAGTCGATTCGCGAACAGCTGCATGTCGATGGACCGATCGAGCTGATTGCGATGGGCGGCGACGTGCGTTTTGCGGCCGCCCAGATTCTCTCGTCCGCTCCGCAAAATACTCTGCTGCGACTTCCCCTGGCAGAACTCGAAAAGTTCACCGACGCGATGTTGGAGCTGACCGATGATGCCATCATCAGTCGGTTTCACTTGAGTGGTCCTGATGCGGAAACACTCGGCCCGGCCCTCCTGACTTATGTCTTGCTGGCGCGCGTCTTCCAACTCGATCAGATCCTCGTCCCTCCCACATCTCTCCGGGATGGACTCGTGACCGAAATGGCGGTCCCCGATGCCTGGACCGAAGAGTTTTCCAGCCAAATTATTCGTTCGGCAGTCGACCTTGGTCTCCGCTATTCATTTGACGAAGCCCACGCGCGGCACGTGGCTGAACTGGCAAGCTCACTGTTTGAACAGTTACAGGACGAGCATCGTCTAGAGCCGCGCTACCTTACTCTGCTGTACTTGGCAGCGCTGCTGCATGAGATCGGGCTCTATGTGAGTCAGCGCAGCTATCACAAGCATTCGCTCTACTTGATCCTGCACAGTGAACTGTTCGGAATCGGACATCGCGATCAATTACTGCTGGCCCTGGTCGCGCGCTATCATCGTCGAGCGGCACCGAAGCCTGAACATGAAGGCTATGTCACGCTGGATCGTGATGCGCGAGTCGTGGTGAGTAAGTTGGCCGCGATTTTGCGAGTGGCCATCGCTCTGGATGATTCCCGCAGCCAGCGCGTTCATGAGATCAGTTGTCGCCGCGAGAATGGACGATTGATCATTAACGTTCCCGAGTTAGATGATCTTTCGCTGGAACAACTGGCACTGCGTCAGAATAGTTCGCTATTTGAAGAAACCTTTGGCTGCTCCGTTTTTATTCGTGCTACACGCAGCGTTCGCTCATCCTGAATCTACCATGACAACCAGTACAAATCGTTTCATCAATCGTGAACTCAGTTGGCTTGAATTCAACCAGCGCGTTTTAGAAGAAGCGCAAGATGAACGCTTACCAACCTTGGAACGATTGCGATTTGTAGCCATCTCCGCCTCGAACCTCGACGAATTCTTCATGGTGCGAGTGGGAGGACTGCAAATACTGGCGGATGGCGGTACGTCGACTACGGACCCCGCCGGCTTGACTCCCGAGGAACAACTGCAAGCGATCTCCCGGCGCGTGCATCAAATGGTGGCTGATCAATATGCTTGCTTCAACGGCAGCGTCGAGCCAACGCTGGCTGAGGCGGGGCTGAGGCGCGTGCGGCCCGAAGATTTGAGTGAACGCCAACGACAGTTGTTAGAGCAGGTGTTCGAAAGCGAAATCTATCCGATCTACACTCCTCAAGCCGTTTCGACCGCCGACGAGTTTCCGTTACTCCCGGGTTTGTCGCTCAACATCTGTGTGCAACTCGCTGCGAAAACTGCCTCTGCAGGTTCGGCCGGGACCGCGGCCACTCATGAGGAATTGGAAGCGACGGTAGCAAAGCCTCGATTCGCTGTACTGCCGTTGGGAAGACAGGGACGACGCTTCTTCACGGTTCCCTCGGAACGTGGTTACGCCTACATCCTGGTGGAAGATTTAGTGCGACTGTTTGTTTCGCGCTTCTTTCCTCAGGAAACCATTCTGGAATGTGTACCGTTTCGCATCACGAGAAATGCCGATTTGAGTTTTCGAGAAGATCAAGCAGCCGATCTGCTCGTCGGCATGACCGAACTACTCACTCGTCGTCGTCAGGGCGATTCGGTACGACTGGAGATTGCCGCCAATTGCTCATCAGCCACCTTGGAGTTCCTGCAGTCGGTGTTAATGCTGGCCGAGCGTGACCTGTTTTTGATCCCTGGTCCCTTGGAGCTGTCGACGCTTTCCTCGCTGTGCGATCTGAAGGGCTTTGATAGTCTGCGCTATGAACCCTGGCCCCCCCTGCCCTCCCCCGACATCGATCCCAAAATTGATATTTTTCAGGCGATCAATCAGCAGGATATTCTGCTGCATCATCCCTACGAGAGCTTCGATCCGGTGGTGAGATTGATTGAGGCGGCGGCGGATGATCCGGACGTGCTGGCGATTAAACAGATTCTGTATCGGACGAGTCGCAATAGTCCGATCGTCGCCGCACTCGCCCGTGCTGCTCGACGCGGCAAACAAGTCACTGCGATTGTGGAATTGAAGGCGCGGTTCGACGAAGCGCGCAACATCACCTGGGCGAAAAACTTGGCTCAAGATGACGTGCAGGTCATTTATGGTGTCAAGGGTCTGAAAACGCACGCCAAGCTCTGTATCGTCGTGCGTCGTGAACCGCATGGCATTCAGCGCTATGTGCATTTCGGGACGGGCAACTACAACGAGATCACGTCGCGCATCTACAGTGATATCAGCTTGATGACTTGTAACGAGGAACTGGGCGCTGATGCCTCCAGTTTCTTCAACGCCATCACCGGCTATACCCAACCTCAAAACCTCACGAAACTCGCCGCCGCTCCCCTGGGCCTGCGCAGCCGTTTAATGGAATTGATCCTGGGAGAAACCGAACGCAAACGTCAGGGACAAAAAGCTCAGATCACCGCGAAGTTGAATTCTCTGGTTGATCCTGAAATCATCGAGGCCCTCTATCAGGCATCGCAAGCCGGCGTCAAGGTGCGGCTGAATGTACGTGGCATCTGCTGCCTGCGACCCGGAGTGCCGGGACTCAGCGAAAACATCTCGGTCGTGAGCATCGTCGATCGGTTTCTCGAACATGCTCGAATTCTCTACTTCTACCATGGCGGCGACGAACGACTGTTTATTTCGAGTGCTGACTGGATGCCGAGAAACTTGGATCGACGAGTGGAGTTACTGGTACCGATTGAAGCGCCACTCGCCAAACAGCGACTCGTCAGCATCCTGGATTATTACTTTCAAGACAACGAAAAAGCTCGACAATTACAGCCTGATGGCAACTACCAGCGCGTGAAGGCCAGCAAGCGCAAGAGCTTTCGCAGTCAGGAGCGGCTTTATCAGGATTTGGCTCAAGCGGCAGCGCAAGCCGAACAAATGCGACGAGTGGTCTTTGAACCACATCGAGCGCCGAGTAATGAGGAGCTGTAATTACAATGAAAACGCTATTAATCATGCGGCACGCCAAGGCGACGCAAGATCGTCCGATCGCCGATCACGATCGACCGCTCACCAATCGTGGACGTGACGATGCCGAATTCATCGGCAGATGGCTGGTCCGTCAACGACTGCAGCCCGACCGCATCATCTGCTCCACCGCCCTGCGGGCCTACGAAACGGCGATGGAGGTCGCAACTGCCTGTAAGTATCGGCAGCCCATTGAGACTCAGTCGTCCCTCTACCTCGCTCCCCCGGCCGCTTATCTCGCCGTGCTACGCGCGTTGCCTGATAACCCGAGCACCGTGCTGCTGGTCGGCCATAATCCCGGCATCACGGAACTCTTCTGCCAGCTCAGCGGCGAAGACCAAGAGATGCGGACCAGTGCGCTGGCACACTTCACTTGGTCGATCAAGAACTGGTCCGAACTCAACGGTGGACTGGTGAAACTGAAATCCGTCCAGACGCCCGACGTGTCGTGAGAACACGGAGGAGACGGGGAACAGGCGGATTGTTGCGCACGGGGATTGTTGCGCACGGGGAACACGGGGATTGTTGCGCACGGAGACACGGGGGGCACGGAGGTATTCGAGGAAGTAGGAGGGGGGAAAGTAAGAAGCTGTCGATCGGAAGGGAGCCTGCTTTCGACTTGTCTTTTTTCCATTCCTTGTCTGACATTACTTCAGTAAATCTGCTCCCATCTAAGTCTCCTCGTTATAGATATCTCCGTGTCTCTGTGTCTCCGTGCGAAACAACCCCGTGCGGAGACCGGCCTAGCATATATCACAGTGACTATCACATCTCACAGGTACTATCCTATATCACAGCTTTCAACTGTGATATTTACTAGATGGTGGCGGCGGGGCGAGCCTTGGCAGCGTGGGGCGATTGAGTCTCGAAAAAATTGATACCGCTGGGCGGCAGCGGTTTGACGGGCGGCGCAGGAATCGCCGAGCTGCACCTCGCAAACCTCAACGTCCTGGGCACTTGCGACATCCTTGACCAGCACCCGGTAACCGCTTGAGGAAGCTCGCCGCAGGGGCGGTCTTGGGCCCGTAAGCGAACCGGCGGGGCGGCCCTGCACCGCCGCCGCCGCATCTTTGGCACAAGCCTTGCTTCCCTCCCATTCCTGCTCTTAGGTTTCCCTTCATTCCTCGCACGAACTACCCACCATTTAGATCTTACGCCAGAAGGATTTTTTTCCATGCACCGATGCACGGATGCCGCTTCTCAGATGCTCGCCACGGTCGCTCAATCGCAGCCCACTCGCACCCGTTCACTCGGCAGCCTCGCGCTGCTGCTCGCCACCAGCTTACTGCTTGCCGGCTGCAACTCTGGTAGTCCCACCGAGAGCGCCGGCGGAGCAGCTTCCAACTCGAAGCCCCCCATCACGCTGCTGAATGTCTCGTACGATCCGACGCGCGAGTTCTACCAGGAATTCAATCGCTCGTTCGCCGAGTACTGGCAGCAAAAAACGGGGCAGGCAGTGACGATCGAGCAGTCGCATGGCGGATCGGGCAAACAAGCTCGAGCCGTGATTGATGGACTGGAAGCCGATGTCGTAACCCTGGCACTCGCCTACGACATCGACGCGATCGCTCAAAAGGGCAAACTCCTGCCGGAAGACTGGCAGAGCCGTTTACCGCACAACAGCTCCCCCTACACCTCCACCATCGTGTTCTTGGTTCGTAAGGGTAATCCCAAGCAGATTCGCGACTGGAACGATTTGATTCGGGAAGATGTCAGTGTCATTACCTCCAACCCGAAGACGGGCGGTGGCGCTCGTTGGAACTATCTGGCGGCTTGGGGATTCGCCTTGCACCGCGAGTTAGGTGACTGGAAGAAACTGAGCGACGAGTCGGCTGCAGCTGATGTGAAAGCGGCTCACGCGAAAGCCCGCGAGTTTGTGTCAGCGGTTTATCGTCGCGTGCCGGTGCTGGATTCCGCAGCTCGTGGTGCGACCAATACCTTCGTGCAGCGTCAAATCGGCGATGTGCTTCTGACCTGGGAAAATGAAGCGCACTTGGCGGTTAAGGAACTGGGAGTCAATCAGGTTGAAATCGTGGTCCCTTCGCTCAGCATCCGGGCGGAGCCGCCGGTGGCTGTTGTCGATCGCGTAGCCGATGCTCGCGGTACTCGCGAAGTCGCCGCGGCTTACCTTGAACATCTCTATTCTCCCCAAGGACAGCAGCTCGCCGCACTCCACTTTTACCGACCAGCTCGCCCCGAGAGTGTCTCAGCCGAGCAGCGTCAGATATTTGCTGATATTGAACTGTTCACGATCGATGACGTGTTTGGCGGTTGGAGCAAGGCGCAAGCCGAGCATTTCAGCGATGGCGGCATTTTCGATCAGATCTATCAACCCGCCAGCAAGTGAGACTGCGATGCGCTTCAGCTTAAAACGTCCTAGCGTCTTACCAGGCTTTGGCCTGACGCTGGGCTATACCGTGCTTTACTTGAGCTTGATTGTGTTGATACCGCTGGCAGCCATGCTCTGGCGAGCCAGCTCCCTGTCACTCGATCAGTTCTGGGCCACCGTCTCGCATCCGCGAGTGCTCGCTTCCTATCGTTTAACCTTCACTACATCGCTCATTGCCGCGCTACTCAACACCTTCTTTGGTTTGCTCGTGGCGTGGTCGCTGGTGCGCTACCGATTCGTGGGACGTCAATTGCTGGATGCCTTGGTGGACTTACCGTTTGCTCTTCCAACTGCCGTCTCCGGTATTGCTCTCACGACCATCTATGCCCCGACGGGAATCGTCGGCAGCTGGCTGGGGCGAATCGGAATCAAGTCGGCCTTTAGTCCCCTGGGAATCATCTTGGCACTCACCTTCATCGGCCTGCCGTTCGTCGTCCGCACCGTACAGCCAGCACTCGAAGAGCTGGATGGTGAATCCGAGGAAGCTGCCGCCAGTTTGGGTGCGTCTCGGTGGCAGACTTTTTGGCGAGTGACGTTACCCAGCATTCTGCCAGCACTGCTCACCGGCTCGGCGCTCGCCTTCGCGCGGGCGCTGGGCGAGTATGGTTCGGTAGTCTTCATCTCGGGCAACATGCCGTTTCAGACGGAAATCACTTCGCTACTCATCATGACCAAACTGGAGCAGTATGACATTCCCGGTGCGACCGCGATTGCCTCGGTCATGCTGCTCGCTTCGTTTGCCATCTTGCTGGTCATCAATCTGCTGCAGCGTTGGCTGAACGTTAGCGCCAAACGAGGAGCGTGATCGATGACAACCAAAACGGTGACCACCGCTCAACGTTCATCTTCGCGCCATCGGCATGGCAGTCAGGACCCTATTTGGGTGCGCTGGCTAGTGATTTTCACCTCGCTCAGTTTTGTTGGTTTCTTTCTAATTCTGCCGACGGGTGTCGTGTTTTATGAAGCGCTGCGAAGTGGCCTGGGCACGTATTGGAAGAGTATTCGTGAACCTGCGGCCTGGCATGCGATCAAATTGACATTGACCGCCACGGTCATCTCGCTGCCGCTGAATACCGTCTTCGGACTAGCCGCCTCCTGGGCCATCGCCAAGTTTGATTTTCCGGGCAAGAGTTTATTGATCACGCTGATTGATCTGCCGTTTGCGGTCTCGCCGGTGATTTCCGGTTTGATCTTCGTCTTATTGTTTGGAGCTCAATCCTGGCTTGGTCCCTGGCTCACCGCTCATCAATTCAAAGTGCTGTTCGCCGTGCCAGGAATTGTGCTGGCCACTGTTTTTGTGACCTTCCCCTTTGTCGCTCGGGAAATCATTCCCTTGATGCAAGAACAAGGAACGGACGAAGAAGAGGCAGCTTTGTCACTTGGTGCCAGCGGTTGGCAGACGTTCTTCCGAGTGACGCTGCCGAACGTGAAATGGGCACTGCTGTACGGTGTCATTTTGTGCAACGCTCGGGCGATGGGTGAGTTTGGTGCAGTGTCGGTGGTATCGGGTCACATTCGCGGGAAGACGAACACGATCCCGCTGCATGTCGAGATTCTTTACAACGAATACAACGTGGCCGCAGCCTTCGCCATGGCCTCGTTACTGGCCCTGCTCGGCCTCGTCACCCTCGTCGCCAAAACCGTGCTCGAACGTCAGATCCAACATCAGTTACAAGCAACCGTCCAGCCGTCAACGGCAGAGGTGACCTCATGAGTATCGAAGTCCGTCATGTAACCAAGACCTTCGGCAATTATTCCGCGCTGCAGGATGTCAATCTGCAAGTGCAAGATGGGGAACTGGTCTCTTTGCTGGGCCCATCTGGTTCAGGCAAGACCACCCTGCTGAGAATTATTGCGGGCCTGGAACTGCCGGATGATGATGGTCGTGCTGCGGTGCTATTTCATGGTAACGACATGTCTCGCTTGGATGTCGGACAACGTCGAGTGGGCTTTGTGTTTCAGCACTATGCACTCTTCAAACATCTCACAGTGTTTGAAAACATCGCCTTTGGTCTGCGAGTTCGTCCGCGTAAAGATCGTCCTGGAGAGCGAGTAATTCGGGAGCGAGTGGAAGAGCTGCTCAGTTTAATTCAGCTCAGCGGCTTCGATCGTCGCTTGCCCTCGCAGCTCTCCGGCGGCCAGCGTCAGCGAGTGGCTTTGGCACGGGCACTGGCGATTGAGCCGCGAGTGCTACTTCTGGATGAACCATTCGGAGCACTCGATGCCAAAGTTCGTCAGGGTTTACGCGATTGGCTGCGACGGCTGCATGATCGATTACACATGACCACGATCCTGGTGACACACGATCAAGAAGAGGCGCTGGAAGTATCCGACCGAGTGGTCGTGATGAATCGTGCCAAGATCGAACAGATTGGCTCTCCGGCGGAAGTGTTCCATCATCCTCGCTCGGAATTCGTCATGGATTTTCTGGGGAATGTGAACGTATTCCAGGGACGAATCGAACGCGGCCGAGCGGTGCTAGGGAATCTGCAATTGGATGTACCGGGTTTGGAACGAGCCGATGCGGAGCGGGCAAATGTCTACGTGCGTCCGCATGAGTGGGAGCTGGAACGTTCGCCCGACAACGTACGCAGCATCGAAGCCTTGGTGGCTCGGATCAATCCCGCCGGATCGTGTGCCAAAGTGGCGTTGACCACCGTCGACGGACAGGAACTGCAGGTCGATCTGCCCTTTGAACGCCTCGGACAACTACAGCTCAAACCCGGTGAACGTATCTATGCGTCACCCAAGAATATGCGCGTGTTTGTGTCGGAACCAGTAGCGGATTATGTGATTTAGATTTCGCCCATGAAGAAACGGGTTTTTATGGAAAAAACGATTAAGCAGGGAGCATCGTTATGACCGATCCAAAACCGATAGACTCGACAAATTCCCCGAGCGTTGCTGCTGGTCCTTTGGCGACACGGTCGTCTAACTCGACCAATCGACTAGGCGAAGTGGAATGGAACACCATTCGTGAATCGCTCCACGGTTTGCGATATGGGAATGTGACGATCGTCGTGCAGGATGGAGTAGTGGTTCAAGTCGATCGCACTGAAAAACGTCGTCTGCGGCGCTCACCCAATGTGCCGGACGCACAAAGCTGAAAAACAGTAGCTATCTTTTGCCGACTCGCTACCGAGAGGCATTCTAATTCGGAATTGATGATCGCCGACTGACTGGAAATACCAGAGGCACGCGAGCCAGCCACCTTTCGATGGTGACGTTGGCAAGGAGTTATCGCGATGCCCCGTTTGTTCGACCGTTTGGTGCACACCGGTTTGCTCACCCTTTTGGCTGCCACAGCGCTGTGTGGTTGTTCGAGTAAACAAGATCGAATTCCTGTGTACCAGGTCAAGGGTTCTGTCACCTTTGAAGGTCGCCCGCTGGCCAATGCCCTGATCGTACTGCATCCCAAAAGTGCGTCCGGGAAACTCGACTACTCCTCGCAAGGAAAAACCGACGCGAGTGGGGAGTTTCAGGTGACCACCTATGACACGAATGATGGTGCTCCCGTGGGTGAGTATGCCGTCACCGTGCAGTACTACGAACTGATCACGAATGGTTCGAGTTCCGAGCCGGGGCCCAACATTCTCGCGCCGAAATATGCAACTCCTCAGACCACCGACATCTTCGTGACGGTCAAGGCTGAACCAAACGTACTGCCGCCGATCAACGTCAGTCGTTGAGTTGGTTGTTCCAGAATTTCGGTCTCGATCTCCTCAACCACCCGTTTCCAACTTTGTTTAGTTCCAAATCAATTTCATTCACACCGTTTCAATTCATTCGATCGAAAGGGAAGTTCGCCATGTCTGTTACTAGTTTTTATCGTCGTCCCTTGGCCAGTCGTCGGCCGCACGGCTTTACGCTGGTCGAGCTGCTCGTGGTCATTGCGATCATCGGCATCTTGGTCGCGTTGCTGTTGCCGGCTGTGCAAGCAGCGCGGGAAGCAGCCCGCCGTACTCAGTGCTCCAATAACCTCCGACAAATCGCCATTGCGACTCACAATTTTCATGACACGAATCAGCGATTGCCATCCAGTATTCGTCCGGGAGGCATGACCACGGCACCACGTATTGCGGCGCTTACCTTTATCCTGCCCTACATGGAGCAGAATGTTCTCTTTGATCGCTATGACCAAACGGTGAACTGGAGCCATGCGAACAATCTACCAGTCACCACGACCGTGTTACCGGCGTTCAATTGCCCCTCGACGCCTGATCCGAAGCGACTGGATGGTGATCCGCAGTTATCACCCTGGACTCCGCTGGTCGCCGTCACCGATTACTCGCCCACCGTCGGCGTTGATCAACGCCTGCAGACCCTGGGCCTCGTCGACTTAGCTGGTCCGGGCATGCTGCTGAAGAACGCAGAACCACGTCTAGCTGATGTCCGCGATGGGTTGTCGAATACGATCATGTTTGCGGAATCAGCGGGACGACCGGTGGTGTTTCGTCGCAATCGTCGAGTGGGTAACGTTCCGAGCCCACGCGTGAATGCGGGTGGTTGGTCGCGCCCCGCTAGCGACTTCACGCTCGATGGCAGCTCGTTTGATGGAGCCACCTTACCTGGCCCTTGCCCGATGAACTGCACGAATGGTGAAGACGTCGGCACGGCCTTCCCTCATCCGTATTATGGTACGGAAGGAACAGCAGAGGCCTACGCCTTCCATCCCGGTGGTGGCAACTTTGCCCTGGGTGATGCTTCCGTTCGCTTCATCGCCTCCACGATCACCATTCGGGACTTCGCTCGACTGATCACCCGCGAAGGTGCTGAAGTGGTCACTCTGCCTTAAGGCCAGGTTTTACTGGGCACGAAAACGAGTCCAGTCGACTTTTAGTTTCCGCATCCGCGCTCGCAGCGTATGCGGATTGATCCGGAGCAGATCCGCCGCTCCTCCCCGTCCCTCGACTCGGCCACGGCTGATCGCCAGTGCTTGCTCGATGTGACGCTTCGTGGCTTCCGCGAGTGTCGGCAACGTGACACGAGCAGTGGCGGACTCTTCGACGCGAGCATGCGCCACAGCTTCGCCGCTCGATTCACGCGCGCCTGGTCGGTTCAGTCGCTCGAGCTGACCGGCCTGATCCGCGTGCTCACTACGTTCGCTCGCTACCGCCTGCATACCGGCCGCGTCTCCTGCGGGTGCGCCGAGCCCCATGGCGGCCGCAACTTCCAACCGGCGCCCCTCACCGAGGATCGTCGCTCGATCAATGACCGCTCCCAATTCGCGAATGTTCCCCGGCCAGTGATAGTTCATAAGTAAACTCAAGTCCGCGGCTGTCGGCTGCGCCTCTGCCAAGCCAAAGCGCAGCGCCGCGCGATGTGCGAAGTGACGTACGAGTGAAGGAATGTCTTCACGTCGTTCACTCAACCGCGGCAGCAGAATGGGAAAGACATTAATGCGATACCAAAGATCCTCGCGAAATGATCCCGCTTTCACCATCGCTGCCAGATCACGATGAGTGGCAGCTACGATGCGCACATCGACCCGCACCGGCGACTGACCTCCCACACGTTCGATGAACCCATCCTGCAGCACTCGCAGCAAGCGCACTTGAGCAGGCAACGGTAACTCGCCGATTTCGTCCAGAAACAACGTCCCCCCATCAGCTCGCTCAAACCAGCCTTTGCGTGAGTCTTCTGCTCCTGTAAAGCTGCCGCGCTCGTGACCGAAGAGTTGTGAGTCGATCAATTCGGGCGGAATCGCTCCGCAGTTCACTCGAATGAACGGGGCGGCGGCGCGTGGCGACCGCGCGTGAATGGCGCGTGACACGACTTCTTTGCCAGTACCCGTTTCACCCAGAATGAGAACTGGAGCATCACTGGCCGCCACCAGCGTCACCCGTTCCATCACTCGCCGCAGCCCCGTTTCAGCGCCGACTACAGCCTCCTGTAATTGCTCTCGCCCCAGGCGAGTTAGCAGCGTGCGGCGATCCGCTTCCGCCGCCTCGCGCAACGTGGCGAGTTCGTGCAGACGGCGATCGTTTTCGAGTGCGGCGGCCATCGGTTCGAGTAGTTGCTGCAGCATCGTCAGCTGGGCGGCGGAGAACGAATGACGATGCTGAGCGACAAGAATCAAAACACCACCGGCTTGTTCGTCCGCGGTCGCCAGTTTGGCAGTTTCACGCTGAGCTCGACTGCGCCGCTGTGAGCCGCGACTGAGTGTGGCATCGGCACCGGGATTTAAGTCATCGACTTCGTGTCGAGCGACGAGTGGGCCGATGAGTACGTCGTCGACCAGTTCGGGCGGGATGATCCACTGGGCGATGGCCGTGCGCTCACGCGTCTTCACCGCCAGAATCTCACTCGATTTCGCCCACTGCTGCAGGCGCCGCCAAGTCGCCTCCGAGTAACTGCTCTTGGCCGTTAACGTAGCGGTGGCCTGATCGACTCCCGCCATCGCCACGGTCTGCAGGCTGCGGTGACTGGTATCGAACCGGCGCACGATGAGTGACTGTAGGGGAAAATGCTGGGCAAGCATGCGCGTGATCGTCGCGCACGACTCCTGTATCTCCAAGTGCCGCCCAACCTCGCGCCACACCTGCAACAACACTTCTCGAAATTCCGGCTTCATCATGGCAATGCTCCCCGTGGGTCTTGATCCGACGAGCTCGATCATCTTCCAGCTCACGCCCTATCACTCGACGGCCACGTCTAGCAAATATAACAGCCATAGCCGTGAAATGTGGGACCTTCTGAGTTTCCTGTGGGTCGACGTCGAGCGACGACTCTATGAGGCTGTTACCACAGGAAACCGGGATGGACCGAAATCTGGGGCTTACATGGTGCTGATCACTGCAGCTTGAGCGGGCGCAACCAGGCCAATGTGAGTGCTGAAAGACCGATCACCACGGGCCCTTCGCAGATGAGCCAGAAGAGAGGCATGCCGACCGCTACATCGATCGCCATGAGCACGCAGCCGAAGAGAATCTTGAGCCAGGCGAGCAGGCGAATCAAACGCTTTTGACGTGACACCTCCGACGCCAAATGCCAGTAGACCGGTCCCCAGAGCGCATACAGTCCGGACAACGAACGTGTGAGATACTCAACGAGCGGCGAACGCGGTAGCTCACCCATTCCCAGCAGACGATGAATCTCCACCATCCACTGGCTTGGCAAGATCACTGCCACGGCAGCGGATATCAGCACCAGAGCCTCAAATCGCAGCAGCCAGCGCAGGCGCCGCTCGAACATGGCCGCTGACGATACCACGTCCTGAGATCGGTCGCGGGGCGGAGCATCCACCGAGTTAGTTGGTGCGGGATTCATAGGCGAGTTGTATCTTGCACGACGGCGCCAATGATTTGCCACAAGCGAGCGGCGGCGGTGGCGGCTGTCGCCAGCACTTCATCAGCCGTTGTTTTGACCGCCACATCGGGCTTGGCAACATTCGTCACAATGGAAAGCCCCAGCACACGACAGCCTTGCTCCGCCAGCGCCAACACTTCGGGAATCGTCGACATCCCGACGACATCCGCTCCCAGACGTCGTAAGAAGCGATACTCCGCACGCGTCTCATAATTCGGGCCACTCACCCCCGCGTAGATGCCTTGCCAAGCCGGAAAGCCGCCGGCGCGAGCGGTAGCGAGTGCCAGTTCGATGAGCTGGGAATCATACGGCGAGCCACTCAGGGAATGGCCGTACGGTATCGCACCCATCCAATTCAAATGACCCCGCATCACCAACACATCGGCCGCTGCCAACCGCGGATTCAAACCACCGCTGGCATTCGAAATGACGAAGCGTTTCGCGCCCCAGCCCGCAATCGCCCGGACCGGCAACGTGATGGTTTCAAACGCATGCCCCTCATACCGATGACAGCGACCATCCAGCGCCACGAGGGGAATTTTTTGGTAGTACCCCAGCAGTAACCGCCCACGATGTCCCACAGCGGTCGGTGCTGGGAACCCGGGAATCTCGGAGTACGAAACGCTGCGATCGATGTGAAACCAATCGGGAAGCTGGCTCAGGCCGCTACCCAGGACGACAGCCACTTGCGGCACCGCCGACCAACAACCGCGTAAAAAATCGGTCGCCGCCTTTACCGACGCCGCTTGTACCGACGCCGACGCGCCGATCACGTCCGGTTTTCCTCACTCAGTACGCCCGTCACTAATCGCGTAAGTTTTGGTTGAGCCTCATTCGCGACGGCAATGATCTTCTCGACGTTGGCTGCTTCTAGCGCATCGGGCAAACACAAATCGGTGACGATCGAAAAGCCCACAACACGCATGCCTGAGTGGACCGCCACGAGCACTTCGGGGACCGTCGACATGCCAACGGCATCAGCGCCAATCATACGCAAAAAACGATACTCGGCTCGTGTTTCTAAATTGGGGCCGGCGACCGCCACAAAAACGCCTTGGTGAGCGTGGATGTTTTCCTGACGAGCGATCCGCAAAGCGCGATCAATAAGCTGCTTACAATACGGCTCACTCATATCCGGAAACCGTGGCCCCAGGCGATCATCATTGATCCCGATGAGCGGATTTCCGCCCATGAGATTGATGTGATCTTCGATGACCATAATATCGCCGCAGCGATAATACGGATTCATTCCGCCACAAGCGTTTGAGACCACGAGCAGGTTAGCACCGAGCGCTTTCATCACGCGAACCGGCAGCGTGATCTCTTGCAGAGAATAGCCCTCGTACATGTGGAATCGGCCTTCCATCGCCACCACGGGAAGACCACTCAACGTGCCACACACCAAGCGGCCACGATGACTCGTGGCAGTGGACTGCAAAAAATGTGGAATCTCGCTGTATTCAAAGGACGCTTCCACGTCAATTTGTTCGACGAGTGCCCCGAGGCCGGTGCCCAACACGATTCCTGCGTGCGGCCGTCCTGCCCAGCGGCTGCGAATCGCAGCCACTGCTTCCTCAATCCATCCATACAGTTGCAGCATCGATCCGTCCTATTCCGGCAGGCGATCCTGTCGAACCTTCGGGAATTCACCGGTGAGCGCTTCCATGAACGCCACGAGATCCTTCTTATCCTCGTCGGTCAGCGACAGCTTCTTCACCTTCTCGCTGAGCTGCGGATTGGGGTGTCCCGCCTTCGCATACCACTCCACCACTTCGGCCAAGCTTTTCTGGCTGCCGTCGTGCATGTAGGGAGCAGTCTGGGCGACATTCCGCACCGTCGGAGTCTTGAAGGCGCCGCGATCCTTTTCATCCTTCGTCACTTCTTGACGACCGATGTCTGGCTTCTCTTTCTCCATGCCAACGCCGAGATTGTGATACTTCTCGTCGGTGAAGTTAGCGCCTGCATGGCAGGCAGTGCAGTTGGCCTTCTCCGAGAAGAACAGAGCTCGACCGCGTTCGGCCGCGGGGCTAAACGGATGTGCGTCGCTGGCCTTCTTCAAGGCCTCATACTTCGCGAACAGCTCCGCATCTTCCTTCTTAAGTGCTTCCAGATCCTTCAGGTCTTCGGCATTCGCAGCCTGGAACACACGCAGCGGTTCATGGTAATCGTAAGCGGAAGGGCCCGTGACAATCACGCGTTCGAACGAAGCGATCGCCTTACCCACGTTCCCAATCGTGACGCCCTCAGATCCGAAGATCTTCTCGAACTGCAGACGATAACCATCGATGCTCTTGAGCTTCTCGACGCACTTCTCGTGCGTGTTCCCCATCTCGATCGGATTGGCGATGGGACCGACAGCCTGAGCTTCGAGCGATGCCGCCCGGCCATCCCAGAACTGAGTGGAGCTCAGCAAACGGTTGTAGCTGACGGGTGAATTACGACCGCCCATTTGCCCGTTGATGCCGACACCGAACTGCGTGTGCCGAGCGTAACCATCATCAGGATGGTGGCAACTGGCACAGGAAACTTTGCCATCGGCGGACAGCCGAGGATCAAAATAGAGCTGACGTCCGAGCTCGATCTTCGCTCGCGTCAGCGGATTGTCCTCAGGGATCGAGATGAGCGCTTTGCCAGCGGCTAAACCCAGCGGCAGTTCGACGTCGAGCACTTCATGATTGGCCGGCGATGCCAGCCACTTGCTGAGCTGCTCGACGGTGAGCGGTCCATCCCCCGGAATTCCGCTCGTCAAATCATCATGCCCCAGGGTGACCTTGGCTTTAGCGGCCTGGGCTTGGTCTCCAGCAGGCTTCGAGTCCGCGGGCTTAGGGTCTGCAGCCTTGGGCTCATCAGCCGGCTTATTCTCAGGAGTTTTCGGAGCATTGGCAGGCTTGGCATCAGCCGGCTTGGACGCCTCCGCAGCCGGGGACTCGGCCGCCGGCTGGGCTGGTTCAGCTTTCTCCGCCTTATCGGCGCCGTCCTTCTTACCGGCGGCGCCCGTCGTCGCGCCCGCCCCAGACGACTTTGGACGAGCTCCACCGCTGCTACCACCGCCCTTCGGCTCGCTGGGAGGTGAGCAAGCAGTTAAGGTCAGACCGACAGCCGCTACGACGGCCATGAGCCAGCGAGCGTGAAACCGTGAACGTGAGATCGACATGTTTTTGTTCTCCTACGATACAAAGAGCACTGCAGCCAGCCCGTCGGCAAACCGCGGGCACCGCTAGGTAATAAGTTGATTTGGATGAATCCCGCACCTCGCCCCGTCAGTTAACTCGCCCCAACCACTGAGCGTGCCTGGCGAATCAACGGACACTGATCAGACGAGCAAAATAATCGTGCCGTGGCCTGGCTGGCAAGTGGCAATCGCCCCGGACGGACTCATTCATTCTGTTCTTCGAGGTAGGTATAGCCCTGCAAGCCATCCTCATAGAACTTCACAATGCGGCCGGCTTGACGATGATCAATGCGGCCTTCGGTGACGGCGTTTTCCACGGCCATCTGGAGGCGGTGGATCAGATCGCGGTCGTGAAACTGCACATAATCCAGCACCTCACTCACCGTCTCGCCTTTAACGATCGTCTCCAACACAACATCCCCGCGCTCATTTAAATCGACATGCACCGTGTTGGTATCGCCGAACAGATTGTGTAAATCGCCGAGGATTTCCTGATAGGCACCGATGAGGAATGCGGCCAAGTAATAGGGGCTGCCGTGGTAGTCATGTAGCAGCAGCGATCGCTTGACGTCGCGACGATCAATGAACTGATCAATTTTTCCATCCGAGTCACAGGTGATGTCGCCCAGCACGGCCGGGTGAGTGGGACGTTCCTGCAGCCGATGGATCGGCATGATGGGAAATAACTGATTGATCGCCCAACTGTCGGGAATCGACTGAAAGAGCGAAAAATTACAGAAGTAAGTATCGGACAAGGTGGCGTC
Organism: Planctomycetota bacterium; assembly: GCA_046086325.1. Taxonomy (GTDB): domain Bacteria; phylum Planctomycetota; class Planctomycetia; order Pirellulales; family Pirellulaceae; genus JBJSXJ01. The sequence continues at coordinate 21,359 of JBJSXJ010000320.1, forward strand.
GAGTCCCTGTAGTTCTTCCGGAACAAACTCCATCTGTTCGATGAGCCGACGAATCTTATGGCAGATGGCAAAGAACAGCGTCTCGGCTTGGGCGCGGCGATCCAGTGACAAGTAGCCGGTACCAAACAGGGTCATGATGGTATCGAGCGATTGCTGCGCGTCGTGGAAACTTTCCAGCACGTTGCGCACGCTGATATTGCGATGCGTGTCGCGGAGGTCGGTGAGGGGCTGAGGTTCGTCATCGTCGGGCTCGGTCGTCGTGCTGAACTGAATCTCCGGCTGCTCGACATTCGCCAAACCATTCCCCTGCGTGGAAACTCCCAGTACGCCAAAGACGAGCGCACTGTGATAGGCGACCACCGCTCGACCACTCTCTGAGATCACATGTGGATGCGGTACTTCCACCTCATCACAAATGGACATCACATGATAAATCACGTCGTTGGCATATTCTTGTAAAGTGTAGTTCACACTCGATTCAAAATTCGTCTGCGATCCGTCGTAATCAACCCCCAAGCCGCCGCCCACATCCAGAAACTCCAGACCAGCTCCACGCTTGGCCAAATCGGCGTAGGCTCGAGCCGCCTCCACCATGGCGGCCTTCACGTGACGGATATTGGTAATCTGACTTCCCAGGTGAAAGTGCAGCAGCTTGAAGCAATCGGCCATGCCGCGGCGCCGCAATTCTTCCAGTGCCTGCAGAATCTCGCTTACGGTCAACCCGAACTTGGAACGATAGCCACCGGAACTTTGCCAGCGTCCTGAGCCGCGTGCCGCCAACTTGATACGCATACCAATTTGCGGGCGCACTCCGATCTTTTCCGCATACTGCAGGATCAACTCGAGTTCGGTGAATTTCTCGACGACCGGAATCACCTTGCGACCAATCTTTTGTGCCAACAGCGCCATCTCAATGAATTCCGCATCTTTGAATCCATTGCAGATGATCGGAGTATCGGCGTCCGTCATCGCCACGACCGCCAGCAACTCTGGCTTGCTACCCGCCTCCAAACCAAACCCCAGTGGTCGACTATACTCCAGCACCTTCTCGACCACTTGCCGCTGCTGGTTCACCTTGATCGGATAGACGCAAGAATACTGACCTTTGTAATCATGATCTTTGATCGCTTGCGCGAATGCATCATGAATCTCTTGCAAGCGGTTTTTCAGAATGCCGTTGAAACGCACCAGCACCGGCAGATCAAGCCCTCGAGCTTGCAATCGTTCGACCAACTCTTTCATATCGATGAAACGAGCGGCATCTTTTGTCGGATGCACCAGCAGGTTACCGTTGGGACCGACGGAAAAGTATCCTTTACCCCAACTTGGTACTTCGTACAGTTCGCTGGCATCGGCCGTCGTCCAACGATCAACAGCTTCCTTGAGCATGTGCATGATCCTTGCTGATTCGACCTGCCACCCAAATGCTAGTTGCCGCTGTGCAGGCTGTGAGTTGTCATAATAGCGAAACGCCGCGCCAGGAATAGTCCGCGCCCGAATTCACAGAACTCTCAGGCTACGTTGCCGATTAAGCCTCACCGCGGTTCCCTTCCACACCCACCCTAACCTTCACACCCTCACACCCGCACCGCCTCATTCTCCAGGAATCCAGCGCATGTCTGTCCATTGGATCACTCGCCCCACCGCCGCCGCCTGGCAAGCCTTGGCGTACGTCGCTGAAGCGACAGCGGCTGACCCCGCAGCCGCTACTAGCTCTGCCAGCCTGGCCGCCGCTCAGCACACTTGGCGACAACTGGTATCCCTCTGGCAAAATAACTCCCCTAATTCCTCCACCAAGCTGCCGCTGTGGCCACTCGTCAGCGAGCTGCTGGCGACCGAAATCACGCTCGACAACGACCGCTCCGCCGCACCGCTTGATGCCGAGCAACTACGCGCGAAATTCAGATCCTGTGCGGCCGCGAGCGGTTTTTCGGTGGATCAAACTGCGACGGTGGCGGGGAGTCTGCTCCACGAGCTCGCGATCGCCTTGCAGTCCGCGCAGCTGGAAAAGGAACTGCAGCTGCGCATTCGACCGCTACGAGAGCAGTGGGAGGCCTTCGGTCCGGGGCTGCTGTATCGAGTTCGCAAACGGTCACCCGCGGCGGGAAATCCGGTGGTCATCGCCGTTCCGCCCTGGGGAAATCAAGGTGGCGGCTGGCCGCTGCTGCCCTGTCTGACAGCTGACACCGGTATGGACGAAAAAATGGGCGCCGCGAAGACTGGTGCCGCGTTGTCTGATGCCATACCGACTGGCGCCGCGCCTCAGGTGCTGATCCAAGCGGTCCTCACCAATCCTCACCCCGCTGTGCCGGAAGTGGTACGGCTGGCTTGGCTCATCTTGGTCGCCGAAGCGTGGAATAGTCGTTCACCCGAGGCGTGGGCGGTGGCGGGTCGGCGCAGTCCCGCCGATTTGATTCCACTCGTGCTGGAAGCGGCCGAGTGGGTGGAACTGGCGCGGGCCGATGAGTCGACGCGGGAGCTGGCCCGCTGCGTCTGGTGCCAACCACCGTTTCCCGTTTACAATCCTTCGTCATGAAACTTTCGCTGATGATCACCTGCCTCGGTGATGTGATTCGCCCCGGGGCCGGACAGGCTACGGTCCGTTTATTGCGTCGACTCGGACACGAAGTCGACTTTCCGCTCGCGCAAACCTGCTGTGGTCAGCCGCTCTTCAATAGCGGCTTTTCGGATCTGGCGCGGCAGCAAGCGATGCACACGATTGAAGTCTTTGCGAGTGACCGGCTGGTAATCGTGCCGTCCGGTTCGTGTGCGGCGATGGTGAAGGTGGAGTATCCGCATCTGTTCGCGGATCAGCCACAGTGGCTCGAACGATCACTGGAACTCGCACAGCGCACGTTTGAACTCGCTGACTTCCTCGTGAATCACTTGCAGATCGTCGACGTAGGTGCTCGGTACCAAGGCACGATCACGTATCACTATGCCTGCCATTTACGAGCACTCAAACAGACGAATGAAGTTGAGCAGTTACTGCGTCATGTGGCTGGGGCTACGTACGTGCCGCTGGAGCGACAGGATCAATGCTGTGGTTTCGGCGGTTCATTTGCCGTCCGCTATCCGCAGATTTCCGGCGCGATGGTGGACGATAAAATGTCTTGTGTCCTGCGCACCCAAGCCGATGCACTCGTCTCGACCGACACCGGCTGCCTCATGAATATCGGCGGTCGCTTGCATCGCGAAGGTCGAACCGTCGAAGTGCTCCACCTGGCCGAACTGCTGGACCGTCACTAGCGCCGCAGGTTCGTCCGAATCAGCCGGGAAAACTCGGTAGCATCACGATGCTGGTGGGCGAGTTCCTTGATGTTCGCGCGTTGTTTCAGTTCCGCAAATGGCACACTGCGATCCAGCAGCCCGAGGTTGTAAGCCAGATTGGCGGAGTAACCTGGCAATAAAACGTCGAGCTGGTAGGGAATGGTGTTGCCCGCCAGGCGGTTGATATGCGCGACAATGTTCGTCGTGCAATTGTTGGTGAACGAATCGTAGAACTCTGGTTTTTCGCGCAGCTGATTCACGCGTTCCAGAATGTCGACGAACAAACGCTGCACCTGCTGGGGTGTGGCCTGAGCTCGATAGAGATAGACGTCGTCCTGACGCACTTCCGTGCGCAGCCGAATCGCGTCCCGCTCATCCGCCAAGACGTAAATCAATTCGAACTGCCGGAGAGCTCCCAGCACGGGACTGTAGCTTTCTCCCTCCTCCAGCCGCACCTCAACCGAAACCACCAATTGCTCGCCACTCTGAAAACCAAAGCTCAACATCGTATGAGCAAGGGCCGGTGCGTCACGAAACGGCACCACGATAAAGTCGACGGTTTCTAGATCGGCGAGGAGGAATGGTCGGTCGTAATACTGAGCGACAAAATCGCGTTCGGTGATAAAGTCGAAATTCCGGATGTCTCGCACCAGGACGCGATCTCCCTCCCAGATCGCACTCGGCATCCTGGCATGCAGAGCGCTCCACGGTCGATTCAACGACGGCTGCAGACGGTCTAAGGTACGGGGCTTCGGACTAGGCGGGACGCCGAACGACTGGGGCGAATAACCAGCCGGAGCGACCGCTTGAGCGGTGGAAGCGGTGGTGCTGGTGGCCGAAGCAGTGGTGGCCGAAGCAGTGGCCGTGGGTGCGGCCGAAGCTGCGCCGGGGCGAGTCGCTGTTTGAGGAACAGCGCGACAGGCGCTGGCCGACCAAACGGTCAGCCAACAAATCGCCAACGTCCAAAATAGTCGCCACACCTCAGCCACTCCCTAAACCACGATTTTTACGCGTGGTAGGTAGCGGTTTATGGAGGTCCGTACAAGAGCAAATCACTCGGCTGGCGTCGAAGGGGCAGCGGGCAAATCTTTTTCCAGTTGATCGTAGCGATCCTCAAGCACGGGCAGAACCAGCGTCACCACCTCGGGTGCCGCCGCGCGAGCTTCATCCCACCAGCCTCGCGCTTTCACTTTGTTCTCGTCGGTCGCATTTTTGTGAGCCAGTACATAGGCTCCTTTGGCCATGAGCGAACCGGGGGATTTTTTATCGAGCCAGCGATCCGCGATGGCCACTGCCAAACCGATCGGCAGTTCCTGCAGGCGATACGTGCGATTCATACCGGCAACTCGCAGAATTAGCTTTTCGTCTGCCAGGATCACATCGACCACACCGGCGGTGGTGGAACCAATCATGATCGCGTCGCCACCCTTCAATTCCTTACACGCCTCGATCAGCCCGCGACGAAATTCCTTGCAGTAGTGCGTCCACTGTTTGAGCCGTTCGACTTTCGCCAGGTGCGCGGATAACTTGGCGAGCCCCTCCGCCTTCGCCAGTTCCTGTTCCACAACCGTATAGTTCTGTTCGCCCAGGGCGGTGCGTGCCGTCGTTAACGCCTTGGCCAGTGCCCGCACCTCTTCGACCGTCGTCATCGGCTCCGGTTTGGGGTCGGGCTTCGGCTCGGGTTTTGGTTCCGGCTTCGGCTCCGGTTTGGGTTCTGGTTTTGGCTCTGGCTTAGGTTCTGGTTTTGGTTCTGGTTTTGGTTCTGGTGTCAGCTCCGGCTTGGGGCCGGGAGTTGGATCCGGCTTGGATTCGGGCTGGGAATCCGGCTTCATGGCGGGTTTCGATTCCGCCTCTGATTTCCGATCGGATTTCATTTTCGGTGACATTTCAGGCTGGGAATCCGCAGCTTCTGGATCGGTCGTCGAAGTGCCCGAGCGATCTGTCTTTTTGTTTTTATCGCGTGTGATGACGCGCGTAGAGCTCTTCTTGCTCGCGCTGGGGGTGGACGCGGATTTCGTCTGTGCCACTTCTGGCCGACCGCGTCCATCCTGCATCTGCAGCAGGAAAACAATTCCCAATAGCGCAAGTAAGCAACCACTTACGACCGTAATCAAGGTTGGTAGTTTAGAAATGGAGCGGCGACGTTCCAGAGCTTTTCCGACAGCCGAGGAAGCTCGGAGCGTGGCGGCGTGAGCGTCGACGGCGGACGAATCATCCGCGACGAGAAGCGGTCCACCTTGATAGCCTGTCGGCGGTGTGGAGGAAGCGGGTAGCGAGCCCAGCGGAAGATTTTGCGGGCTCGTGGGCAACGCCTGCCCCTGAGGCTGACTTCCCATCGGCAGACCTCCCATGGGTAGACTTCCGATGGGCAGCGGCATTCCCGCCCCCGGAATTGGCATGCCGGCGGGCGCCATCGGCAAGCCCGTATTCGGGAGCGGCATCGCTGCATTCGGCAGTTGCATTCCAGCGCCAGGCATCGGCATACCACCGTAGGGTAGCGGCATAGCAGCAGTGGGCATTGGCATG
>JBJSXJ010000321.1:0-29227 GCA_046086325.1 Planctomycetota bacterium
GGGGGGGGGGGAGGGGAGGAGAGGGGAGAGGGGGAGGGATCGGAAGCGTCCAACACTCATAAAATTGTTCGGCGTATGTCGAATTGAAGGCTTAAGGCTCTTGCCAACAGGCGTTGCGCAGGGCGACTGTCCGTCGCGACACTTGCGAGGCGCCGTGCCGCATAAACGGCCGATCTTGTTAACTCATCGGCTAGTGCTGTCTTGCCGACACGCAGCCCACCTTCGGCCAATCGTAGCCGTAGAAGGATCATCGCTGAGGATTCCGCGCCGTACATCTCGGCTACTCGCCTAATTTCAACCTCGCGCGCCTTTTCGTCTAGAACCAGCCTATCAATCTCAGCATCCGTTGCGTGAAACGGGTCTAGGGATGGCCGATATCCCGGTTCAATGACTCCGGCAGCGTTTGAGAATCCACTCGAGATCAACTCCGCCAGTAGCTCGTAAGCGAGGCCTGGAAGATCAGGGTCGGTTAAGCTGTGGGTTAGTACGGCGAGTGGCTCGCCGAAGCTGAAGCGTGCCACGTGCGGCACTCGCAACCGTTCTAGCATTCGTCGTACAGGTAGATCACTTGGCAGCCAAGTCTCGACAAGGGGGCCGATGACGTGGGCTATTCGTTCCAGCCAGCTATCTGCGAGATCGACTTCTCGATTACCTTCCCACCGGGCTAAGAGCGGAACAACGGTGAGTGGGGCACGTTCGAATTCGAAGTTCGCACGCGCTTGGTGAACTCCGCTTATAAATGCGAGTCCATCTTCGAGAGATTGCGTGTTTGCGGTGAATACCAGGACCAACGAATCTGGCATCTGGACGGTACAAACACCACCGCCATCAGTCAGACCAGTGCGACTGTCGATCAAAATGAAGTCATAAGCCTCCCGCCATTGTTCCCGAAGCTGCTCAAGCCATTGGCCACCGTATTTGTCAGCGAAGAAGGACTGCCAAGAGAACGCTTGCAGGCGAGCGCCGTAGTCGCAGGTCCGCAATCCTGAACCCAAAAGATGAAGTGGCTGTGGAGGAGTAAATGTCGAATCTGAACGTCCGAATCGCGGCAATGGTGGCAATTCAATAAGTCCGCAACGCCGCCGCCAAGCTTCGGGGCTTAAGTCGGGACGTGACTCCGTTGACATCTCGGCAACGGCATCGCTAAGGAGTCCCAAGAGACCCGTTTTGTCCGTCGGCTCTGACCTGGGAAACTGCGATTCGGTGACTTTCTCCGGATGCAGAAAGTACCGGTCCAAGCCGGGTGCCTCCAAATCCCAGTCGACCAAAAGCACGCGTTTACCGCGGCGTGCTAATTGCACCCCGACGTTAGCCACGGCCATCGTGCGCCCGACGCCGCCCTTCCAGGAGTAGAACGTGATAACGCGGCCGGTCATAGGTTCACCCGCGGTGGTGTCATCGGGAAAGGCATGGGCTTCAGGGTCATCGTCTGGACGTCAAGTGGAGGCCCGCCACCACAATGTCTGCTGTAGACTTCATTAAAGCGATCTTCGCACTTCTTGAGCCAGTTGGGATCAAATTGCGGAGCGGAGGCGATTGCGGTACTCAGAACGGGTGCAAGTCTATTGATCGAATCAGAGAATTTCTCGTAACGTTTTGTTCTTCGCTGTAGGTCAGTATTCCGAAATGGGGATAAATCCCACGATTGAATTCGAGCAACTTGGTCCGGAATCAAATCGCCGTCATGGCCGATCACCGGGACGATGATGTTGCTATCAGGGAATGCCAGTCGCCGCTCATGCATCAAATCAAGTTCGTGCAAACACCATTGACTGCCGAAATAGTCCCTTGAAAAAACTGCTAGCAAAATGCGGGAACCGCTAATTGCCGTCGCGAGGCGATTAGGCCAGTCGGCGCCGGGCTCGATGCGCTCGTCGATGAAGATACTGGGAGGTCTGCCAAGTTCCTGAGTGAGGTAAGCATCTAGCAAGCCACCTAGGTGTTCGCGAGTCCATGGCGTCCATTCGCGATGGCGTTTATAGCTGATGAAGACGTCGTACATGTAGCCGACCATGAACGCTGGCCTTCACTCAAAATCGAGTGCGATAACTTGGGAAGATACAGACAGAATGCGATATGCGATAGGGTTTTATGTTATCGGTGCGCCCGCTGACTGGCAAGTAAACGACGTTGAATACTGCAAGCGTTATGAATGTCCTGGCAGCTCCACGACAGCGGGGCGATTTTGATTATCGGAAGGAACTGTCAGAAGGGGCGTTGCGCTTCGGGGATCATGGAGCGTCCTCAACCCAGTCCAGTGGGAAGCTGGCAAATCTCAAACCGGCATCCTCAACGCTTTCGTAGAGGATGCCGATGCGACCATCGCGGAGGATGGTCAGGCAGGAATACATCGCTCCACCAGGTTCAAGCAGACGACCGGCGTTCCAGCTCTTTCCCTGATCGCTACTCGACCGTACGGTCAAGCCAACTCGCTGTTGTGGATGAGCGGGGTTCGAGTACAGCAGTTTGCCGCTTGGGTGTTTCACGATACTCGCCATGCAGGTTGGATCTGGCAAAGTGCTCCACCAGGGACTCCATTGACCTTTCATCAAATCGGTGCCGGTCCATTCCCAGCGCGCCCAGGCTCGTTGCCCCGATCGTGACTCGTCACGCATCGTCAGCAAGAGTGCTCCTGGAGCAATTTGCACAATGGCACTCTCGCTGGTCGGTATTTCCTGAGGAATGGCTGCCGGCGAAATGTGCCAAGTCTGTCCACCATCACGACTCGCGATGAAACAGGAGTGCGGCTGGACGGTCACCGTTTGTTTGTTCTGTGGATGGGTACGGGCTTTGTATTGAGCGGCGAAGACGAGCGTGCCATCGGCGAGCTGAATGCCGCTGCCGGGGCCATTGAAGCACAAATTCCAATCGGGCTGTTTGACTTGTTGAGTGATGCTGACAGGCTGGGACCACGTAAGTCCATCATCGAGACTTTTCACGATGACCAGTTGACCGGTTTCCGCCGGAGTCATTCCAGGACCACTGTCGCGCCAGGCTCGTCGTCCTTTGGACCAGAGCGCGGCAACGAAGATTGCGCCGGACTTCTGGTCAACTAAAACAGCTGGGTCACCGACTCCATTGCCAGCGGTACCGGCTTCGCCTGCATCAAAATCGATGATGCGACGCATGGCACTCCAGCTCTTCCCATCATCCGTGGATCGCATCAGTGCCACATCGATATCACCGGGTAAATCACCGCCGCTTTTATTGCGAGCATCAAACACGGCGATGAGCGTGCCCTGGGGCGTGGTGGCCAGGCCGGGAATTCGAAACGTGTGTACGCCGTCATCATTCGCGCGGCGAATGACGGTGGAAAAAACAGGCGGATTCTGAGGACGCGTGAGCGGGTGCGGCTGCTCGCTGGCCGGTAATTCCGCCACGTTCCGCCATTTCTCAGCTAAATATTTCCGCACCGCATCTTGTTCACTGCTGCTTAGTGCGCGGGAGTAAACGAGAACTTCGGCCAGGTCACAAGCGAGTCCTTGTTGAGTGGCAACGTTGGCTCCGAGGATCAATCCGCCCAAGGAAGATTCTTTGTCCGTGAAGGTAAAACTGTAGGTCTCATATCGATCGCGGGCTGGCGCGTGACTACCGGTCGCCTTCGTTATCCAGCGATCCCCGTGTAGCTCGACAGGCGTACTGCCCACTCGAGTGCTGCCATCGAGAAGTACACCTTTCGAGTCGTCTAGCAGTCGAGCATGCAGAATGATGGTGCGGGGTGCGGGCAGCGTTCCCCAAACGCCAACGGCTTGCCAGATTGCCCCGGTTCCATCGAAACGCACTACGCTGCGCGTCGCGGTAGCTGTCTTCACTCGCACCCATTTCGGCTTACCAACGACTCGATTGAGCTTACGATCGGCGGCTGATTCGAAGGCATTTTCCCAGGCAGTGACTGTATCACCGCGAGTGCGAATTCCGTGCTCGTCATACCAGGCATAGAGGCCTTCGCGAGGTGGTTCGGCGGCGAGGAGTGTGCTGTGCGTGGAGCTGATTATGGATGTGATAAGAAGCAGTGCTAGCCAGCAGCGATGCAGCACGTGCGGCCATCGCGATAGCGTTCTAGGTTTAATCATCACATGGAACTCCCTGTGGCTAATGCTGCCAGACTTTTGCTGAGCAATTTAGGCGGACTGATTATCTATCTTTCTGCAGGTGGGATGATCGACTTGGCGATCGTATCCAGTCCCACTAGTCGAGCTTGATCACCGGCTTCGCGCACCAGTCGACAGATTAAATCGATTACTTGGAACTGCGGATCGACCACATACAAACAAGATGGGTGTCCTAAAAAATCAAAAACGGCGCGATGCTCAATAGCCCAGCGTACACTTTGCTCAATGGCCTGTAGAAACCAATTGAGTTGCCAGCGACCTGTGCGAAATGCGCCAATATCACTAATGGGACTCATCGGAATCTCGATCATCCCATCCTCGTAGGTGAAAGGCTGGGCGAGTTTTTGCGCTGCGACGATCCCAGTGAGGACCTCCGCACTGGGTTCTTGTCGAGGAGCTGTGTTGGGATGTGGCGGATACAAACTACTGGTCCAGCTAAATCCAAGTTCTTTCAGTAACGCCCTCACAGTGGGATGTTGGCGCAACCCGTCACTGAATCCGCCCGGGGTACGAAAACCGTTGGGAGCGATGCCGATTCGATCTTGGAGCGCATGGCTGGTGAGCTGAATGTTTTCACGAATGGCGGCGGCAACTGTTTGCCCGCGCAGTAGCCAAGGAGAACGTTGAAAGCGGAATTGTAAGTCTTCTGGGCGAGTGGCAAGAACGTTGACGTGATCGTAGGTGTGATTACCGATGGGATGGCCTTGCTCGGCGATTGTTTTCAGCCAACGAACATCGGCCTGTTCGAGCACTCGACCCACGACAAAAAAATGTGCCACGCCACCTGCGGCATGGATTCGGCGAGCCGCTTCGACCGAGTAACGTTTGGTTTCCTCATTTAAATTTCCCTTTTCGTAATCCCAATGAGTCGTTTCCCAATCCGGAAAATTGCGACTCATCTCGAGGTCCAGGGTGATCGCAATACGTGCTGGCGAGTCGCTGGCGGCTGATGTTGGCATTCCGCTAAAGACAGCGGTTGTCGTCGTAGCAGCGGCCAGTTGCAGCCAGTTTCGACGGGTGATCATTTTTTTCGCTCCTTCAACTGGATCCAGGATACTTGTGTGATGAGCTGGTTGAGTGAAGCGAAGGAGATGGCAGCATTCACGGCGAAGCGAGGCGAGGTGTTCGCAGGAAAAGTTGCCAGTGAGGCGTCTGCTACCAGAAATACATTGAAATCTTTCGACAGATTCTCATAGCCAGCAGTCGTGCGACAATAACACATGTCAGTCGCGTAGCCGGTAAGTAACACATGTCGCACGCCTTGCTTTTTCAAAAAATCTCGCAGCGGCGGATACCCTTCGTCGTCGTAGATGACGACATCTTGAGGGTGTACGGTTACCGAGTCACTGACGGGAATCGGTAGCTGCCAAAATCCAGGTCCGTTATAGCGATCACCGGCATCTAATCCGGGAAACTGGCGAAAATAGTCGGCAATGGGTCGGCGAGTATCGAGTGACAACTGGGCGGGAAGTGGCAGACCACGATAGGGAAACGCGGCTAACACGTGGCGCAATTCTCGTTCACCCGCGACTCGCTCGGCGTTGGTCGGACTGTATTTAAATGAACGATAAAGCTGAGTGCGGATGGGATCAGCGGGACCGGGCAGGCTATACATGACGACCGCAACGTGGCTACGCAATCGCTGGAGAAACGGATCAATCACTTGCTTGGTATGCCGCGCACTGAGAATATTTTTTTCCGGAGTACAAAAATCGGACACTCCGTTGGGTTCGGGTGACTTCCAGCCCCAGCCATCATCAATGGCCCACGGATGCACCATGATGATGGCAGTATCGCGTGCCAGTAGTTGATTGGGCATTTCGATAATGCCGCGCGCGTTGTAGGAAAACCGCCATGCGCGCACTTCCAGATCGGCTCCCTCGTCGACGACGATCGCTGGTGCTTCAAAGTGTGTCTGCTCGCTGATCGGTTCAAAGAACTCGGGATAATCTGCCAGGATCTTGCGCGGTGTCGGCAGCCGTGTGAGACGATTGTCGTAGCTGCGAGTTGTCGCGGGGGAACTGTTTGACGGCGTGGCAACTTGGCTCCAGGCAGCACGTTCAACAAGTGAGCAAGCAAGGCTGATCGTGGCCATGGTGATCAACCAGATGAGTGACGCACGACGTCGATTAGCGAGCTTGGGTGGCGGTTGGTTGGGCATCTCGATTCGCTCCTTACTCACGCTTCGATTGCAAGTAGGCAAAAAGATTCCGTAGCTGATCGGGTGAGAGCTGACGATAGAGATCAGCGGGCATCAAGGAAACAGGCGAGTCTTGTTGTTCTTCGATTTCTGCGAGCGGCACTGTTTGTTTTGCACCACGGGAATCGATGAGTGTGAGCTGTGAATCGGAGCGTTCGATCGGCAGGCCGGTCAGTTTAACGCCGTTGGTCTTTTGGACGATGACGCTGACATATTCCTTGCGGATGACGCTACTGGGGTCGACGAGGCTGACGAGCAGATAGTCGCGATCTTGACGATTCGCGGTGGTCAGATCGGGACCAACTTTGTTTCCCTCGCCAAATAACTGATGGCAAGTGGCGCAGTGTTTCTGAAAGAGCTGGCGGCCAAGTTGCGGATTACCGGGAGCGGCTCGCAGGTCGTTATTAAGCCGTCGCACTTCGGCGAGTTTTTCCTCCTGAGTGGCCGAGTGGACTCGACCCCAATGTCGAGTGACCAGTCTGTTCAACTGTTCGTCTTCGAGCAGCGAGACGAGTCGTATTTGCTCAATGTTGATCGCGTCGGCGGGAAGTTTATTTTGATCGACGGCCAGTAGCAGCTCGCGCGCCCACGCGCGGCGACTCAGAAGTAACTCGGCAATAGCCCGCGTCAGTTGGCTGGCGTCTGCCTTGGTTGACAGCTGGATCAGTGTTTGGGTGAGCGGCGCTGCGACGTCTGGTTCATTTGCTTGAGCGACAAGCTGCAGTGCGGCGAGTCGGACATTCAGCTGCTGCTGCGGCTGCTGAAATAAAGCTAGTGCTTGGCGGGGTAGGGTGGGTCGTTTGGCCGAGACTAACATTCCCAGCAGGGTGGCTCGTCTGGACGACTCGGTGCGGTCATCGAAGGCCTCTTTTATGGCTTGGTCAATGGCGTCGTCGTGTTGCCAGTAGATGGCTAAACGCAGCAGTGAGTGATCATGTGGCTGATCGATCCAGTCCGCGATGAGCAATTTTCGAAGCTCATGTTGCTGGATCATGGCGAGCGGATTCTGGGCGGGTTTCTGGCTGAGGTACTCCTGCCAACCGAGGAGGACATGGGGCCAGAGCGTGAGGCGGCTGGTCGTATCTGGGGCTGCGCGCAGCAGTCGGGCGGCCGAGTTCAAGCCGTCGATGGTGGCTTCGGCTACATAGCGGCGAATTAGTCTTGTCAGCAGTACTTCGCGGCCTAATCGTGATTTCCAGAGTGTGGGGCGGATGAATCGTTTCAATACTTCCTCGCGACCCGTGACGCTATGTTTTTCGACAGCCCACCACCAGAGGAGCGGCAAAAAAGGATCGTCGCCATGATCGTCACGATTGATGTTCGCGTTAATCATGGGCAGGGCGACAGTGGCGGGAAGACGAGCGGCAGTAGCGGCCATTTGCTGCAACACATCCACCGAAGATTCCTGTTCGGCGATCTCATCTAACTGGTGCGCCAACTCAGGGGAGGCTTGCTGGTCGTCGCCTAGGAAACGCAGCGTCCACGAACGGATGGCGGGATGTTTACTGGCGAGCAATTGTCGCGCGAGCGGTTCCGTAAAACCATGGAGCGCACGGACTGTCCAGAGTGCTTCAAGAGCGCGTACTTCGTCGTCGTGGCGCAGGGCTTCGCTGGTCAGTTGTTCGCGCAAACGCACTTCGTCGGGGGCCAGTGCTCCGGCAGCGTTGGCGATACGACGTGTCAGTTCCTGGCGCGCTCGACGTACATACCACTGACTGCGATGGTCATGGAGAGTGTGTAGTTGATCCGTCGACAGTTTGGTGAAGTCGATGGATGGAGCGGGCGCCGTGCCTGTGGCGGCGAGGCGATAGATGCGGCCGTTCGTACGATCCCATTCGGCATCCGGATCGGGATGAGCGGTGCGTGCATCGTGCCAGTCGGCGACGTAGATTGCGCCGTCGGGACCGAGGGTCAGATCGGTCGGTGCGAACCAGGAGTCGGTCGTCGTGAGTAGTTCTCCACCATGGGAACTAGCGAGGGTGGAACCGCGTGGGCGGATGTGGTGCCAATAGACACCATGGCCGAGCAGGTCAGCGGCGATATAGGTGTCGCGAAAACGACTTGGAAAAGAATCTCCTTGATAGACAATTCCGCCAACCGTGACGTGTCCTCCGCGAAAGTTCTTGTGCGGCGTATGCTCGAAAAATCCATAAGCGTGTGGATTGTGAAGGGCTCCATGTTTCCCAAAGGATTTGACGTAGTATGCACCTTGAACTCCATGCACAAACAGAAACCCGCCAAAATTGGTGCTGTAGAGCAGTCTGCCGGTGCGGTCGAAATCCAGTCCCCAAGTGTTGCCTCCACCTTCGCAGAAAAGTTCAAACTGCTGGGTGACGGGATGATAACGCCAAACGCCTTGTTGAAATTCCAGACCGCGCACATGGGCGGTCACCGTGCTGCCTTGGCAACCGTAGAGCCAACCGTCGGGACCCCAGGTGAGTGAATTGGCAACGCTATGGGCGTCTTCCATGCCGAAACCGCTGAGTAGCACTTGGGGCTCACCGTCCGGCACATCGTCTCGATTTCGATCGGGATAGAAGAGCAAATAGGGAACTTGCAAAACGAAGACACCACCATGTCCGAACGCGAGTCCTGTTGCGAGGTTCAAGCCAGCGACGAAATCGTGGCTGCGATCCATGCGGCCATCACCGTCGTCATCTTCCAGGATGGTGATCCGATCGGCGCCACGCGGGCCGTGGGGCGGAGGTGGTGGTACACGATCGTAACGCGTGCGCGAGTAACGATCGACTTGTACTCGCTGGAGCTCAGCTGGATTGGGGTACTGCAGATATTGAATCACCCAGAGTCGACCGCGGTCGTCAAATTCGATGGCCACCGGCTGTTTGACGAGTGGTTCGGCGGCGATGAGTTGCGCGGAGAAACCCTCTGGCAATCGCATGGCGGCGAGCGCTGCAGCTGGGGAGCGATCTTGGGCGCGAAGTTGATGCGCGGGATCGCTTGGCGCAAGGGCAACCGAAAGGGCGCTGATGGCGAGCGTTGAAATCGCCGCGAGCCACCAGCGCATAGGTTGCTCCTAGGGAGAGGTTTTGGGTGCCGCGGGGAAAATCAGCTGGGGTTCGAGCGATGGAAATGGACGTGTTTCCAGCTGTTGTTGATCTTCTGCCAGACGCGTGTTTCTTCCACCTTAGACGTGTGAGCGGCTCCGGCGGCGTCGACGTATTGGGTGAGTCGGATGTAGCAGATCAAGGCTGCTTCAGGACCGAGTAAACGGATCTGTGGTGAGAGGATGGTGACGTTGCGTCGTGCGCCCGAGTTGGGTAGGTCGAAGTAGAACTGGTGAAAGCCCAGGCCTTCGACCAATTCACCTCGAGTTTCGGGTTCGAAGCAAGTCAGGTTGGGTGCGCAGAGCGTTTCGTAGGTCGGCCAGTCTTGATTCATGATGCATTGCAGCAGCTTGAAGTTGAGCTGCATCAGCTCTTCGACTTCCGGGGGAGCGTTGGGGGTCGGTCCTGGTGCCGGAGTACTCGACATCGGGTCAATTTCGCGCTGGTAGCTTTCGAAAACGGAATCGTATTGATTTTTGTGGTCCACGGGGATTGCCTGTCGCTCACGCAGCCGCCATTCAGCGGTCAAGGAGATGGGAAAGTAAGTATCGCCGGCAATGTTCGCTGACACTCGCGTGAGATAGAGTCGCTGACAAGCTGGCCATGCCAAATGATAAATCTCTGCACCGCCAATCACAAATACCTCATCGTCACCAGCCGCAAGTTTTAGTGCCTCCGGCAGGCTATGAGCGACCAGCACACCGGCGGGCGGTGTGTAGGTTGTTTGGCGAGTGATGACGATCGAAGTTCGGCCCGGCAGCACTCGTCCCAGCGATTCAAAGGTCTTCCGCCCCATGATGAGGTGGTGGCCCATGGTGAGGGCTTTGAAGCGCTGCAGGTCGGCCGACAGTCGCCAGGGGAGTTCTCCATCGCGACCGATCACGCCGTTTTGGGCGACGGCGATTATGAGGGAGACGATCATACCGCCACCGGTGCTTTGATGGCAGGATGTGGATCATAGTGATCGAGTCGAAAATCTTCGAAACGAAAATCGAAAATGTTTGTGATCTGCGGGTTGATCCAGAGCGTGGGGAGCGACCGCGGCTCGCGGCTCAATTGCAACCGTGCTTGATCCAAATGATTGAGGTAAAGGTGTGCGTCTCCGAACGTATGAATGAATTCGCCGGGCTGCAGACCGGTTACTTGGGCAACCATGAGTGTCAGCAGGGAGTAGGAAGCGATGTTGAAGGGAACTCCCAGAAAGGCATCGGCGCTGCGCTGGTAGAGTTGGCAGGAGAGTCGTCCATCGGCCACATAAAACTGGAACAGCACATGGCAAGGATGCAGGCGCATCTGGGGCAGGTCTGCCACATTCCAAGCGCTGACGACCATACGTCGCGAATCTGGGGTGCGACGGATGAGATCGATCACCTGCGTGATTTGATCAATGGTCGTTCCGTCGGGGGCTGACCAGCTACGCCACTGGTGACCGTAGACCGGTCCCAGATTACCTTGCTCGTCGGCCCATTCATCCCAGATCGTAACGTTGTGATCGTGCAAATACTGCACGTTCGTTTCCCCGCGCAGAAACCATAGCAGCTCATGAATGACGGAGCGCATGTGAATCTTTTTCGTGGTCACGCAGGGGAAGCCAGCCGACAGATCGAACCGCATCTGGTGCCCAAAAATACTGATGGTACCGGTTTTGGTGCGATCGGTTTTGGGGACGCCGTGTGAGAGAATCTGTTGTAGCAGCTGAAGGTATTGTTGCATGGTTGATAGCTTGAGGCGGATCAATAAGCGGCTTCCAGGATCTGCAGGAGATCTTGAGAAGTCGGTTGGCGCGGGTTCATCATCATCAGACGTTTAATGCCAAAGGCCTTCTCGGCAAAGGCAGGCAGTTGCTCTCGAGTGCCACCCAGTTCTCGAATGCGTCCCGGAACACCAATGGCGGCGCGCAATCGATCGACTGCCACGATGGCTCGTTCGGCAGCTTCTGCGAGCGGCAATCCCGCAACATTCTCACCCAGCAGGCTGGCAATCTTCGCGAACTGTGGCAAACGCGTCGGCAGGTTGAATCGCATCACGTGTGGCAACAGCAGCCCATTACCTGCTCCGTGCGAACAGTGCAGCACCGCACCCAAGGGATATTCGAGGGCATGCACGACAGCCACAGCGCAGTTGGAGAAAGCGATTCCTGCCGTGGTGGCAGCCAGTGCCATGGCGTGGCGGGCGGCCGGATTATTTCCCTCATGCACGGCGGTGACCAGGTGCTGCCCGATCAACTCGATGGCGCGTTCGGCCAGGCACGAACCAAGTGGTGTGCTGCCTTCGTAGGCTGAGGTCTCGCCGTCCGCGAGTGGCAATTCGCTGAAGTCCGTCGCCGTGTAGGCTTCGATGGCGTGAGTCAGCGCATCGATGCCACTGTCGGCAGTGACTCGAGCGGGGCAGGAATAGGTGAGTTCCGGATCGACCAAGGCGAGTGCGGGTCGGAGATAGGGACTCAGCGTGCTCACCTTTAACTGATTCTCGGTGTCGGTGAGGACGGCGGCGTGCGAGACTTCACTGCCCGTACCGGCCGTGGTGGGAATGCAGACGAGCGGCAGAATTGGACCGGGCACTTGATCCCAGCCGAAATAATCTCGCGGTGCACCGCCGTGAGTGATAACGTTGGCGGCGATCTTGGCGAGGTCCATGTTGCTGCCTCCGCCAAGACCGATCAGGACATCGGGACGGAAGTCAGCGGCTTGAGCGATCAGTCGCAGTGCCGTGCTGACGGCAGGTTCGGCTTCCCCTTCGCCAAACGTCGACAGCGTCAGATCGGGAGCGCGCAGCGCGTCCTCGATTTTGCTGAGTATTCCCACTTGAATCAGGATTGGATCGGTCACGATGAGCACGCGGCGAAATCCGCGTCGCTGCAACCAGGCGGCGAGTCGCTTTGTGGCTCCGGCGCCAAAGATCATTTGCCCGGCAGTTTGAAAGTTCCACGTGGTTCGCATACGTGATCCATCTGGGAGTGTTTAAGTGCGCGGGAGAACGGAGTAGGGCGGGGCCAACGATCAAAGTTCATCAGCGCCTGCCGCCGCAGGCCGGTTAAGGTTGGTCGAGTTTTTGAATGAACTTGGCGACGAGTTCCGGATTGTCTTCCTGGATCAGATGGTCAATTTGTGACTGCGGAATTTGCAAGCTTTGCAGGTGGGTAACGATGTTTTTCCAGTGCTGCTGACGTTTTTTTCCGGTCGACAGGTAGAGTTCCGTGACGAGTTCTTGGAGTCGCTGAACTGCCATGACGTCCCGGTTTTGATAGTAGTTCTTGATGATCTTTTCTTGATATTTGGAGTAACCGTTCATGGTTGATGATTCCTGCCGAAGAGGTGTCTACGTGCTCAGCGGACGATCAGGGAGCGAAGCGTAAACCGGTGATTATGCTGAATTCCCGGCTGCTCTTCTAGATGACGGTTCAATCCGGGGTGGTTAACCGCTGGCGAGCTTCTTCGGCCCAGGGACTGTCGGGGGCTAGTCGCAAAAACTCGCGCCAATGCTCCTCTGCTTCCACGGTTCGTCCGCAATCATCCAGTGTGCGGGCCAGGTGATAATGGGCATCGGGATAATCGGGGTGATAGCGCAGCGCACCGGTGAAGGCTGCGATCGCTAACTCGGACTGCTGTTGTTCCAGCAGCAAACATCCCAAGTTAGCGCGGGCTTCAACATAGTCCTCATCCATTTCGATCGCTTGATAGTAGCGTTCGCGCGCCGCCGAAAGATCACCCACTCGATAGAGCAACTCACCCAGTAAAAAAGCACTTTCCGCGCGCGGGCCACCGGCTGCCATGGCGGTACGACAAAGATCGATCGCTAGTTCCAAATCGCCCGACTCTTCGGCGACTGCGACTTGTTCGAGGATTTGTTCGGGGGTGAGTGGTGCGTCCGAATCGGATGCGGGTGCTGGGGGGAAGGGGACCACATCGGGCTGACGTACGCGGACTCCCGCGGCCTGGTTCTCCAGTGCATCGAAGTCGATGCGGATTTGCCCGTTGGCTTCTACCAGTCCGGCATCTTTGCGGAGTAAAAGTTGACGGCCTTCCACGATGATGGAAAGTTGAGCGAGCGGTCGTTCGACGTTGGGCACATAGTTGGCAATTTCGGCGAGCTTACGTTCGATGGAGGCGGGTGACACACCGGCTTCCAGCAATTGCACTAAGCGCCGCGCCGTGGCAATCTCATCAAAGGAGAAATACGGCAAGCGATGAACTTCGCGGGCGGGGATGATGAGCCCGCGACGATGCCAGCGCCGGATCGTAGCGATGGGAACCTGGAGCAAATCGGCGAGCATCGCAGGGGTGTACAAACTGCGGACACTCTGCTCGCTTTCCACCAGGCCGAGTCGTTGCCAGAGCTGCGTTTCCGAGACGATTTCGACTTTGCCGAGAGCGGCCGCTTCACGGGCCGCTGCGGGAATGACGTCGTCATCTTGCCAGAGCAATTCTTCAGCACCGAGGACGATCAGGTTCACGGTGGCATCAAAGACATCGGACGTGGTGCCGGATCTCTGCCGGACAAGCTGCTGCGCTTCGCGTCGCGTGAAGCCTCCCAGCTTGCCGACAAACCAAACGCGTTTGTCGACGAGCGACCCCGTATCGGGCTGGTCGTCAGCGTCGCGAACCGTCGCATCCGATTCGTCATCCAGCTCAGCATCGTCACTCATCGTAGTCCGTTCGAAGAGTCCACCGGGTGGTGGTCCGTGGTGTTTCTAAGTTGTTTTCAGCCGCTGGGGAATGCGAAAGCCGGACTTCGTGGTCGGGCTCGTCTTCGTCGGACTCAGCAGTTCCGGAATGCCGGTTTGAGGGCCGACGAGGGCTGGTGGAGCGGTCACTTTATGCAGCTTGCTCTCGCCGGTGTTCGTCGACTCATTACCGGCTGGGGCAGCGTCAGCAGCGGCTGGGGCAGGTGTCTCAGCGGCTGGAGCGGGTGACTCAGCGGCTGGGGCTTCAGCGGCTGGGGCTTTAGCGGCGGGCGCTTCCGAGGCGGCTGGGGTGGGAGTCTCAGCGGCTGGTGCTGCGGCTTTACCGGAGACAGGTTCTTTGGCAGTGCCTGCTGCGGCTGCGGCTGGGGCGGTAGTCGAGCGTTCTGCGGCACCGCGTTCCGTGTTTGATCGTTCCGTCGTGGGTTCGGGCACGGTCGGTTTTTTCACCGAGTAGGGCGGCAATGTTTCGGCGCTAGCTCCGCCCGCCGGGGCTGAAGTGCTGGGCTGAGCGGATGGAGTGGGCTGGGAGATTTCATTGCCGAAGGCATCGATCGGCACTCGCATGACCACGGTGCGCGGCACGTTTTGAGTCATCTGCTGGGCGACCCATTTGGCCACGGTACGGGGTTCACGAACCGTCTGAGTGTCTTCCACATACTTGAGGACTTTTACCTTGACCGGCTCAACTCGTTCCTCAATTTCCACTCGTTCCGTGGTGACGGGAACTTTGCGCACTACTTCTTCGTCGATCCATTTGCAAACTTGCACTGGCACTCGATTGACCACTCGTTCGGTCATGGGACGCTGGACGGTGTAAGGCACTTGGCGTACCTCTTCCACTTGTTCCATGCGGCAAACTTTGTAAGGAATGCGCTGTGTGACCACTTCATCCTGATAGCGCATGACTTGCACGGGCACTTGCTGGTTGACGACGCGTGCTTGGTACTGCGTGACAGGGACTTGCTGCGCCACGACGTTGGGAACGTATTGCTGCTGAACTTGATAGGTGCCGGGAAGCTGAGTGGGGACCCAGTGCAAGCCCGCTCGATGCCACACCGGCATACCGGTGTAGGGATCGGGATAATAAGAGCCTGGCAGCCACTGCAGGCGATTGCGAGTTGCACCGGCCTGGTACTGCCAGTTGTTGACCCAGCCGCCTTGATCGACATATTGCGTCTGGACGCTCGTCACCGGATCGTAGGCGGTGTAGCTTTGATCTTGCATGACCGTTTCCGCTACGGCTCGACGGACCACCTGATTTTGCTCGTGGACCTTCTCTTCCCAGACTGGCCGCTGCGTAACAAAGCGTTCTTCGCGAGTGTGCGTTTCCTCGACGTAGGTCACTTTGTCGTAGGATTCTTCGCGATATTCCGTTTCCCATACGGGCTTCCGCACGGTAAAGCGTTCCTCTCGCTCCGCCGTTTCCACCACGGGCTTGGCGACTCGATAGCGGTGTTCCTGCGTTTCTTCCTGCCAGACGGGTTTGCGAGTGACCACTTGCCGTTCATCGTAAACGGTTTCGTATTGCAGCCGGTAAACGGTGACGGGCTGCTGATCGTAAACAGTCTTGTGCACGAT
This sequence comes from Planctomycetota bacterium, assembly GCA_046086325.1. GTDB lineage: Bacteria > Planctomycetota > Planctomycetia > Pirellulales > Pirellulaceae > JBJSXJ01. The sequence goes on from JBJSXJ010000321.1 coordinate 15,640, forward strand.
GCGGTAGGCCTGCTGAGCGGTGCAGGGGGGGCAGGCGGTTTGGGCGTACGCGGGACTACCCCAGAGGGTCGTCCAGCCGATGGCACCCGCGACGAAGGCGGGTAACGAGCCGAACAGTTGGCGACGCAGCGATTGCTGCCGACGCACGAAGGCGGCTCCCCAGACACGAACTTGATGCTGCGGTACACCGGCAGGCGAGCGAGTTGGGCGGGAACGATTCATGGGTTGGTAGCGTCTTCAAGCGGAGTGGGTGGTAACGATCAACTTCCGGACGTAACGATTGTGCGAACTTTGAGTGTGCTAAGGAGGCCCGTCGCACGCAAGTAACTTCTTGAAAGAATTTTGCTGGCGCCCTGCGAAGCGAACAACCGTCACGATGTCACCGGCGGAGCGATGCGTGGAGTTTTCTCCAAGTTGCGCCGGAACTCAAGAGGTGCGGGAATGCCAATCCCAAGAAAAGTGCCGGTGCTGGTCGTCAGAGCCGTTACAACCGGAACTGTTGCTGGAATTTCGGCGTCCAAGAGCGTCAAAATTCGGTGGACGGCGAAAGAAAATCGAGCTAGCGGGCGCGCCGTTGACGCGTTTTCGTTGGCGCGTTTACGTTGGCGCGATCGCGGCGGCTCGGTCGTGTTGACGCGATCGAGGTGACAGCTCGAGCCCGCTGAGGTAGGTCCGCCTGGATTACTCGGTGGCCGCGGAACCAGTTGGCCAGCGCTGGCTCAGTTCCGTTGCCACTCGAGCTACGGCGGCCGGCGTGGTCTCTTGCTGGCTCAGCGCCCGGACTGCGGATTGTAGTCGCTGCAAGGGCTCTGGCATGGGGGTTTCACCCGCCCGGCGTGCGGTCAGTTCGTCTACCGCTCGGACGGCGTTGAGCATCAAGGAGATTTGTTTGAGCTTTTGTTCGGACGCAGATTTTTCGTCGCGCAGGGCGGCCGTGTTAGCGGGGTCCAGCATCTCCATGAGTACTCGTTCGCCGCGCAGGTCACCGTGGCGGCAGAGCCCGATGGCGGCGTTGTAGCGCGTGTTCGGATAAGCGTCGCTCAGCAGTTCATCTAGTCGTTCGAGAGCTTGTTCGCCGCCGAGGATCCCGAGGGTGAAGGAGGCGCGGGAGCGAATTTCCGCATGCGCGTGGTTGGTGTCGGAATCGAGTGCCAAGTCGCGGGAGGCTTCGAGCACGGTTTGCAGCACTTGCTCGTGTTCTCGCAAGGGCGGATCAGCCGCTTGATGAGCGAGGACAGCCAGGGCCTCCAAGGCGGCGGCCTGCACTTCGATTTGCTCGGTCGTGGCCGGCTCCTGGGCCGCTCGCACTAGTACCGGCACGCCGGCCGGATCTCGAAATTCACCCAGCGTGCGACACAGAAAAATGCGCAGCTTCAGATGCGGCATGTCCGTCCGGTCGGAATCGAGTTCGGTGCTCAAGATCGATGCCAGTTCCTGGCACAATTCCGTGTCGTCTTTGAGTTTGTCGTTCGCCGGATTGCGGAGTAAATCGGCCAGAGATACGGCTTTTTGCCAGCGTGCGTCGTTGAGTTTTTTGAGGTCGCGTACGAGGTCTTTCGGGTCGTTACCGGCGCTGGCCAGCCAGGTAAAGAGCAACCAGACGGAGACGATGATGGAAACAATCACCAGCGGGATGAAAAAGAGTTGCAAGATGAAGCCGGCCGAAGGCGGTTGGACCGGTGGCAATTGATCGTCGGGTGATGCGGGCGAACCAGATCCGCCAACCACTGCTCCCGATTCTGAACTAGCTGCCATGTCGATTCACCTCGTTAACATTTTCCTGGGAAACTTGGCCATCTCGCCGCGTCGTGACCGCTGTCGCGGTTACTCGCCCTGCCAACGAATACAGTTTAGATTGGGGTAGCGAGTGGCGGAATGGGACGACGTTTGACTGGTTCGTGAGCGGGGTTGTAGCAGCATGCAATTACTGGATCTCACCTTGCCTGCAGTGGTTGAAAATCTGGCGCTGGATGAGGCCTTATTGGAGGCGGCGGAGTCGGGTGAGCTGACGGGTGAGGTGCTACGTTTGTGGGAATCGTCGCAAACGGCGGTGGTTTTGGGACGAGCTTCCTGCTGGCAGGACGAGTCGAGCGTGGCTGCTTGCCGTGATGACCGGATCGAGGTCGTTCGTCGAGCGAGTGGTGGAGCGGCGGTGATGATTGGTCGGGGTTGTCTCATGTACGCCTTGATCCTGGATCTCTCGCTGCGCCCCGAGTTGGCGAACATCGATGCGGCCCATCAGTGGGTGATGCAGCGACTGCTCGCCGCCATCCGCCCGCTGGTGCCGGACGTGGAATTTCAGGGCACCTGTGATTTAACCTACCGGCAACGCAAATTCTCGGGTAACAGCTTGCGCTGCAAACGTGGGCATCTGCTCTACCACGGCACCATTCTATATGACTTTCCGGTGCCACTTTTGACACGATATCTGGGTACGCCACCGCGTCAGCCAGCTTATCGAGCGGGGCGCGGTCATGAGGAGTTCGTCACGAATTTGCCAGTCAACGTCGGGCAGCTCCGCGCCCACTTACAACAGTCGTTTGCAGTCCAGGGATCGCTGAGCGAATGGCCGCAAGCACGGACCAGCGAACTTGCCAGCACTCGCTATCAATCCCTGGCGTGGAACCAAGCCCGCTAGGGTGCTGATTCCATTCGAGGGCCTGGAACCAGTGCCAGCGTCACGCCGATGATCCTCAATGACTCCCGTGATCGTCGATACCTGATTAGCGGGAATGCTCAACCGCGAGTGGTTCGAAGCGAGGCATGTCTAGGCCCTCGACGAAACTGGCCAGGGTGCTCGCACGATAGGGCTGCTGTAGTTTTCGGACGGCTTTGGATTCAATCTGCCGTACGCGTTCTCGAGTGACAGAGAAGATTTTTCCGACTTCTTCGAGCGTGTAGGAATAGCCATCCGCCAATCCGTAACGCAGTTTCAGGATTTCTCGTTCACGATAATTCAGCGTCGCCATCGCCTCTTCGATCCGGGTTTTCAGGGCCTGACGATTGGTATCGTAGAGCGGATCGTCCTGGCGATGGTCTTCGACGAATTCACCGAAGAAGCTATCGTCATGCTCGCCTACCGGTTGATCCAGCGAGAGTGGCTGGCGAGACATCTTGAGAATGCAGCGGGTGTCTTCCAGTGACAGCTTGGCTGCTTCGGCGGTCTCTTCGGCGGTCGGTTCGCGTCCCAGTTCCTGGTATAGTTGTCGCCCGATGGCTCGCACTTTGGTCATCGTATCGATCATGTGCACGGGAACTCGAATGGTCCGACTTTGATCGGCAATCGCGCGCGTGATCGCCTGGCGAATCCACCACGTGGCATAGGTAGAGAACTTGTAGCCGCGGGCATACTCGAATTTATCAACGGCCCGCATCAGGCCAGTGTTTCCCTCTTGGATCAGGTCGAGGAAGCTGAGTCCGCGATTGCGATATTTCTTCGCAATCGACACCACCAGTCGCAGATTGCCAGCCGAAAGATCTCGCTTGGCCGCATCATATTCCGCTTGATACTGAAAGGTACGCTCAATGCGTCGAGCGAGCGTGGCGGGGCTTTCGAGCGTAATCCGCATCAGGAAATGCAGTTCTCGTCGCAGTTCGTCCGGTGGCGTTTGAACGGCTAGGCCGTCGCGTGGTGCTTCGCGCAGCAGGCGTTTGATCTGAGTCTGTCGACGTGAAATGGCGACCAGCTTATCGAACAACGGTTGCAGGCGATTGGTGCGCAGATTGAGCTCTTCGATGAGGCGCACGGCTTTGTTACGGCGACGGATGAGTCGTCGCCAAGCCAGTCGGCGGTCACTCATCCGCTCGCGGCGACTAATCGCGATTCGGTAGTCTTGATTGTTCTGTACCATCAGATGACGCAGCGTCGCGAGATTGGGCCCGAGACGTTTCATAATCTTCTTTTTCTCGGAGGTGTTCGTCACCGAAACCTCGATCGTGCGATCCAGTCTCAGTTTGCCGCGATGAACTTTGTCCAGAAGGTCGATCGCGCCTTGCAAGATGAAGTCGGTCGCTAGCATCATGTTGCGAAACAGTGTGCGCGTGCGTTCGATTTCTCGAGCCGAGGCGATTTCTTGAGCACGGTTAAGAAGCGGGATTTGACCCATTTGCACCAGATACATGCGAACGGGATCGTCCGTTCCCGCGAAGGGGTCATCGCGCGAAGTGATCTCGGTATCGTTGAGTTCGTCGTCGACTTCCAGAGATTCGGTGGGCTCGAGTTCCACGATGGAGGATTCCTCCGTCGTGACAAATGTGGTGTCGTCTTCCAGAGTTGGTTCTTCGACGATCACATCCTCAATGGAGGATTCCTCCAGCAAGGTCTCGGTTAAAGCGATCGCTTTGATTTTCGGTTTCGCGCTACTGCGCTGAAACGAGGCGGTAGATGTTTTACTGCTCCGCGTCGTTTTCGAGGTGACGAGTGCTGCCGGGAGTTGGGCAGTTGGCATGTCGTCGCGTGCTTTAAGAGCAGGATCGCGGGCTAAGCGAGTGCGTGTGGAGCTGATTTTTCGTTTGGTTGATACGAGGGTAATCTTACGCGGGGTACGGGACACGGGGCTCACTCCTGAATCAGCCTGCTGAATGCTGGCCGAACCTGGTCACCATCCGCCGCGGATGGTCTGTTCCGATTCGGCTGCCTAAACGGTACCGATACCGTAGGTCAGTAGACTGGGAGCTTTAGAAAATCTGTTTGGATTACCTGAAGTTTGCGGCGTGATTTGTAGTGGTGGTAGGGGTTGTAGGAGGTAAGACGACCAGCCACCAACAAAAAAACTCGGAGAGTTGCGGCCTGAGGGGCTGAGCAACTCTCCGAGGGGGAGAGCGACGCTGGAATCGTGCGAGGAAACCAGCGTCGTGGAATGAATTTTGGGAGCGGTGGGAATCAATCCTGGTGAATTGAATTCGCCACCCCTGATTTCCGCGAAACGTTACTGCGCCTCTTTGCTGAGCACGCAGCCCACAATGATCCAGCCATCGTCCAGCGTGCGAGCGTAGGTACCGGCCGGTCCCAGGAACCGTCGCACGATATCAAACTCAGGCATCTTAGAACCATCAATCTCCTGTTCACGCAGCTCGCCTTCTCCCTCGGGGCCCAAGGCCTTGTTCAGCACGCGGCCCAGCAGCGATTCGGACTCCGGCATCTTGCCTTGTCGCAGCAACTCATAGGTCGCACGGTAGGCCTCGTCGGTACGAGTAAACCCGCGCACACAGTCCTTGCCGCCGCCGAGTTTCGTGAGGGCATGCATAACCGAGTGGTAGTCGCTGGCGGTTGTCAGGCGATTGGCATCTTCTCGATCCGCAATCAGTTCTCGCAGGTAGTCAACATGGGTCGAGATGAGCAGATGACCGTCGATCACCGTGACGGCCGAATTCGGGATCATCGGCTTCTCACCGTCGCCCTCGTCTTCCATCTCATCTTCAGCCGCGACGAATTGGCCACCTTCGATTTCCAAGGTGTCCACTTCAGCGGGAGCTTGATCGTTGTTGATCTCCCAAATGACGCGCCCGTTGCCCAAGTCATGCTTCTTGGCGTGCGGATCCGAGCTCATGATTTTGCCGATCGCCTTGGCTACCGCCTGGGCATCCGTGATATCAATCGCTACCGCCAATCGCTCGCTCTTCGTATTCACCGGCAGGCGGCAATCGGTCATGACGGTAATACGTTCACCAGCATGGCGAATCAGTTCCTTGCGGAGATTCACTTGAGGACCGTTGCGATCGATCTCAATGCTCTTCAGCACTTCCTCGAACACCCCCGGCTCGCCAGCCACTTCGTCAACCAGCGATCCGATGTGTTCGAACGATTCCTTGATTTTCCAGTTCAGTGTCAGGTGCGTGGCCAGATCACGCGGCACGAAGGGCAGGGGAGCGGGAACTTCCGCGTTGGGGAAATTCAGCACTCGGGCTGCCAATTTGAAACGATCGCCATTCGCGGCCTCCGCGGCTGGAGGAGCGAAGATGAAAGTCTGGTGGAGCACTTCGTGTTCGGGAGTTGCCAAAGCGACTTGACCGCCGAGTCCCTGCACTGCCTTAAAGCCTTGATTGGCGAGTACTTTGAGCAAATCGGTACCGCGTTTCTTGCGGCCACCGGCGAGTGCTCGCGCGGCTTCGGTGTAGCCGAATGGTTCCACGAACCAGCGTAACTGGGGAGCAACTTCGCCCGCCGCTTCGCTCGTGCGCTGGCTCACAATTTGATAAGCCTTCAGGTCAGCGAGCGACTTGCCACCTTCACCGTTCGCCAGCACTCGCTTGGCCAGTTCGGCAATCGTTTCGGCATGATCGGTGGCGACCAGTAAGTTATTGTGCAGGAAGAAGTGAGCGTTAATCCCGTCGTTCTGGCCCTTTTTTGGTGGTAGAACAAAGCCCGTGATCTCCACTTCACCAACTTGAGCAGCAGTCTTTTTCGCGCCCTTCTGCAGTTGGTTCTGAGCGATCTTGGCGAGCAGTGCTTGAGCCTTTTCGGTGTGGTCCGTCACATCGATGATGAGCACCAGCGAGTGAGACTTCACGTCTCCACCGGGTTGTACCAAGGCAATCGCCAGCTCTTGCGTGGCGATATCGCTCAGGTCTTCGAGCGTGACGCCCAGCTTCATGCCGGTCTGGCTGAACTTGCTTTTCAGTTGTCGCTTGAGGTCATCGGTAAACGGCTGCATGACTGGGTCGTTGACCAGCTTGCCAAGCTGAGTTTCGTCCCAGCGTTTGGTCAGCTCCACGACATTCGGAATCGACAAATATCCTTTGGTGGTTTCGGGCAGTAAACGATCGCTGCGAGTGGCGGCGAAGGCGAGGTTGGCAAACGCCAACAAACTCATCAGAACGAGGGATGCAGAGAGGAGGACGCGTCGCGTCACAGGACTTCTCCTTAAAGGGGTACGCTCCGGGATCGGAGGATCGGTGCGCTAGGGGCGGGTGGTGGTGAGCAGGCCGGTTGGTGAAATATCGACACATTTTTCACAAAAGACAATTTTGGAAATGTTGACACCATTACCGGGCTTCATCGTTACAAATTGCCAACCGGACCGTCCCGTAGTTTAGACGATTTCAACGAGGAGCGCGAAACGGGGTGGTTTGAGTTGAGATTGACGACGCCACAGCGACCGCTTGGTTGCCGCAGCAGGGGGACATTCCCAGCGACGTCATTCCGCGTACACTACGCGTAATTCAGCACAGGAAACCGACATGCACTCCTACGGTAGCGAGAATCTGAGTCACGATCCCCTGCATGGCTACATTCCCTTCACGGCGGATGCGGCTGTGAGCGGTGATGAGGTCTCTGAGCGGCAGGTGATCGACCATCCCTGGGTGCAGCGGATGCGCCAGATTCACCAGTTGCAAACCGCTTGGTTTGTCTTTCCCACCGCCGAACATACTCGTTTCCAGCACATTCTTGGGGCGATGCATTTGGCAAGTCGAGCGATTGCGACGCTCTACGAGAGCCTGCAGTCGGTTTGTCCGGATGTCCCCAGTCGTGGTTATGTCGAAACGTTGCTACGCATGGCAGGGCTGTTGCACGACGTCGGCCACGGGCCCTTTGGGCATTTCTTCGACGAACATTATCTGCGTAACTTCGGACTTACGCATGAAACCCTGGGCGCACAAATCATTCGCACGCAGCTGGCTGACCTGCTACGTGGTTTGCGACGGAACCCACACAGCCAGATGCGGTCGGACGAGCGTTTAGATCCCGAGCAAGTGGCGTGGCTCATTCAGCGTCCCCGCGCCGACGAAACACGGGATTCGGTTCCGCGCTGGCTGCAGTTTTTGCGCAGTTTGCTGAGCGGCATCTATACGATCGACAACCTCGATTTCGTCCTGCGCGATGCCTACATGACCGGCTACAGCTCGCGCGCTTTTGATGTCGAGCGGTTGTTGCACTACAGTTTTTTCTCGCCGCAGGGATTGACGATCCACGATCGCGGCGTGGACGCGCTACTGCGGTTCATGACCGTCCGCACGGAACTCTTTCGCTCCGTCTATTTTCATCGGACGGTGCGGGCCATCGATCTGACGCTCGCCGATCTTTTCACCGCCAGCAAGCCGTGGCTCCTTCCCGGTAATCCGGCGGAACATCTGGCGGCTTATCAAGGATTCACGGAGTTCTCGCTGTTAGTGGATGTGGCGCGCTGGGGATCAATCAGCGATCCGCCGGAACGGCAACGCGTGGGAGCGGAATGGCAACGATTCCTCCAGCGACAGATTCCGTGGCGCATGGTCTGTCAGCGAACGCTGGTCTTCACGGAAAACGATCCCGAGCGCAGTAGCATTTTCAGCGATCCACGACTGGTGGAACAACTGTTGCGACGAGCGCTGCCCAATGATTTGGCAGACCTGCCGTTGCGAATCGACATTGCTCGACATATCTTTCGACCGCACACGAGCGGCCCGGCCAGCGGGCAGAATTACCTGTTCGACTCGGCGACGCAGCGCGTGCGCCCGCTGCAAGCCAACCAATTGTTTCAGCGGCTGCCCGTCGCTCAGCGAATCTGTCGAGTGTATGCGCAGGAAACTGAACAGGCATCGCTGCTGGCCACCGCCCTCGATCAACTCATCGGCGGCGCCGCCATCGATGACTTGACGAACATGTGATAGCCGTTACGCAGGCGTGCCTGTCGAGCCGGGAAAAAGCAGACTCGAGAAAACGTTTCAGCAAGATCCAAGGAGAGAGTGAGCGATGTTTCTAGGATTTGGGGAAATCATGGCGCGGATTTGTCCGCCGGACCGGTTGCGCTGGCGTCAATGTTTACCCGGGCAAGTGGAAGTCACTTGGGGTGGCGGAGAGGCTAACGTCTGTGCTTCGCTGTCGATGCTGGGCATGCCCGCTCGCTACCTCACCGCACTGCCCCGACAGCCGATCGCCGAGAGTCTGGTCACATCGCTCCGCGGCTTGGGCGTTGATACCACTCGCATCCTGTGGCGTAAGAGTGGTCGCTTGGGGTTGTACTTTGTCGAGGTGGGAGCCAACCAGCGCGGTTCCACCGTCACCTATGATCGGGAATACAGTGCGGTGAGTTTGGCGGAGTCGACGGAATATGAGTTCACCGAGGCTCTAACTGGTGTCACGTGGCTGCATGTGACCGGCATCACACCAGCCATCAGCGCAGCTGCCAATGCCGCCAATCTGGCGCTTGTCAAACTGGCTCGCAGTCGTGGTGTCACCATCTCCTGCGATTTGAACTTCCGCAAAAAACTGTGGAATTGGCGGTCGGGAACGGCGAGTCGCGATTTGGCGCGGGAGTGCATGACCGAAGTGCTCGAACATGTCGATCTGGTGATTGCCAACGAAGAGGATGCCGCCGATGTGCTTGGGATTCACGCTCCGCACAGCGATGTCACTCAGGGGCAAATCGATGTGGCCGGTTACGAGCATGTCGCACGTGAAATCTGTCGCCGCTTCGGTCAAGTGAGTCGAGTGGCGATCACGCTCCGCGAAAGTTTGTCGGCAGATCACAACAATTGGGGTGCGCTGTTATTCGATCAAGCGACTGATCGGGCCTGCGCGGCTCCCACCAATGAACAGGGTGAGTATCAGCCCTATGAGATTCGGGATATTGTCGATCGAGTTGGAGCGGGCGATTCGTTTGCGGCCGGATTGCTCTACGGATTGAACTCCCCCGACTATTCCACGCCGCAGCAGGCCCTCGCGTTCGCGGTGGCGGCGAGTTGTTTGAAGCATTCCATTCAAGGCGATTTCAATTATGTATCGCGGGATGAAGTGGTAGCGCTGATGCAAGGAAATGCGAGCGGTCGCGTGCAGCGTTAGCAACCGTTGGTAGTAAGCTGCGTTCTAGGTCTGCAGCAGGTTTAGCAGTCGAGATACTGGATAGATTTGGCAGAGAAGAGCAACACGATGACAAATTCCTCCGAGCGTTATGAAAATCCACTCATCAGTCGTTACGCGTCGGCGACGATGGCACGATTGTGGAGCGATCAGCGCAAATTTAGTACGTGGCGACGACTCTGGGTGGCGCTGGCGGAAGCCGAGCATGAGTTAGGGCTGGGAGTGACAGCAGAGCAAGTCGCGGAGTTGCGTGCGCACGTCGATAACATCGATTTTGCGGCGGCTAATCAGTATGAACGACGACTGCGTCATGACGTGATGGCTCACGTGCATGCCTATGGAGATGTCTGTCCGACTGCTCGACCGATTATTCACCTCGGTGCCACTAGCTGCTACGTCACGGACAACACCGATCTGCTGCTCATGCGCGAAGGCTTGCAGCTCGTGGCCGCTCGACTCGCCACGGTGATTGATCGCCTCGCCAGTTTCGCGACGGAATATCGTGAGCTGCCCTGTTTGGGATTTACGCATTTGCAGCCCGCGCAGCCGACCACGGTTGGCAAGCGGGCCTGTTTGTGGGCCTATGATCTCGTACTGGACTTAGAAGAAGTCGAACAGCGGATTGCGGGCCTGAAAGCGCGCAGCATTAAAGGCACTACCGGAACTCAGGCTAGTTTCCTGCAGTTGTTTCAAGGTAATCATGCCCACGTGCGCCAGCTCGAGGAGCTCGTCGCACAGAAGATGGGATTTACCGCGAGCTATGCGGTCACCGGTCAAACCTACAGTCGCAAAGTCGACGCCCAGGTGCTCGATACCCTCTCGGGGATCGCTCAGAGTGCACAAAAAACGGCAACCGATTTGCGGCTACTGCAAAGTCGCAAAGAGCTGGAGGAGCCGTTTGAGGCTGATCAAATTGGTTCGTCGGCGATGGCTTACAAACGCAATCCGATGCGCAGTGAACGTATCTGCGCGCTCGCTCGTTTTGTCATTAGTTTGCAGTCGAGTGCGGCGCAAACCATGGCGACGCAGTGGATGGAACGTACTCTGGATGATAGCGCGAACCGTCGCTTGGTCATCCCGCAAGCGTTTCTCGCGATCGACGCCATCCTCTCGCTCTATCAAAACATCGCCAGCAACCTCGTCGTTTATCCCCAAGTGATTGCGCGTCATTTGCAGGAAGAGTTGCCGTTTATGGCGAGCGAAAACATTTTGATGGCGGCGGTGGCTAGTGGCGGTGATCGCCAGGATTTGCACGAGCGGATTCGTCGACATAGTCAAGCTGCGGGCGAGGTGGTAAAACGCGAAGGCCGACCGAACGATCTGCTGGAACGGCTAGCCGGCGACACCGCGTTTGCGGGCGTCGATCTGACTGCGACGCTCGATCCACGACAGTTTGTCGGCCGAGCTCCGGAGCAGGTAAACGAGTTTGTGGCCGAGCAGATCGAACCGATTCGCAGACGTTACCAGAATGCCGCTCGCCAAGATGCGGAAGTACGCGTGTAAAGGTGTCTCGGGTTTGTTGAAGCGGACGCTCAGGCGCTGGGGTATCGCGCTGTGCCTGTGCCGAGGGGCTTAGGCTTCCGTCGTAGGTTTGTCGTTGATCTACTACCTCGCAGCTATCACTTCGTAGCTGAAGTCGCAAGACTTCAGTTGTCCTGTGAGTGGCGGCGCGCATCGGCTGAACTCTTGCGAGTTCAGCTAAGGGCCGCGAGTTCAGCTACGGGCTGCGCGTTGAGCCACGGGCTGCGCGTTGAGCTCGCACATCGTAGCTGAAGTCGCAAGACTTCAGTTGTCCTGAGAATGGCGGCGAGCATCGGCTGAACTCTTGCGAGTTCAGCTACGGGCTGCGCTTTGAGCTACGGGCTGCGCGTTGAGCTCGCACTTCGTAGCTGAAGTCGCAAGACTTCAGTTGTCCTGAGAGTGGCGGCGAGCATCGGCTGAACTCTTGCGAGTTCAGCTACGGGCCGCGAGTTCAGCTACGGGCTGCGCGTTGAGCTACGGGCCGCGAGTTCCGGCTTCGCGCCACCCCTCAACCTTAAAAACTGAATTGCAATCGTGAGGCAAACCGACTAGAAACCGATAAACATCAGTAGGGGCCGCGTGAAATTCCGATTGATTAAGCCTTGGAGTCAGGATGATGCTCAGCATTTACGATCCGCAACCGGCTCATCATTGTCAGGGATACCGTCGTCGCGAATTCTTGCGAGTGGGTGGGCTGAGCTTATTTGGCTGGTCGCTGGCGGGTTTGGCGGGGCGGACTGCCTGGGCGGCCGACGGACTGAAGGAATACGCTACCGGCAAATCCGTGGTGTTCCTGTTCTTGGGTGGCGGGCCTTCGCATATCGAGCTCTTCGATCCGAAGATGACGGCGCCCGCCGAGATCCGTAGTGTAACGGGCGAAGTGCAGACGGCTCATCCTGGGATTACGTTTGGTGGCACGTTCCCCCAGCTGGCGAAATTGGCCCAAAAATTCTCGATCGTACGTTCGTTTCAGTCGAAGAACGGTGGGCACGAATACGTCTCTGTCACCACGGCCAACAATCCACTCAAAGCCGCTCTCGGCGCACTCTATTCACGCGTCGTCGGCACCAATCATCCACTTACCGGAGCACCGCTGCATACGGTGCTGTTGCCGGAGGCCGTTGCGCCGTCGGGATTCAAGATTGGTAGTAACTTCGAGACCGGCTCTTTGCCAGGGCTCACTCAGCCCGGTTCCCTCGGCCCCAACTACCAAGCGTTCAGCCCGAGTGGTGGCGGACAGTTGCAGCGGAACATGCAGTTGGCGATTCCGGCGGAACGATTTGCCGATCGCCGCTTCATGTTGTCACAGCTCGATCGTCTCCGCCGCCAGATCGACGTCAGCGGTCAGATTGATGGCGTCGATCGGCTTCAGCAGCAGGCGTACGATGTGATTACGGGCGGTGTGGCGGACGCGTTTGATCTATCGAAGGAAGATCCCCGCACGGTCGCCCGGTACGATACCAGTCACTGCTTCCGGAATGAGGAAGTGCAGAAGTGGGGCGACATGCGACGCTCGACGAACCTGCTGGGGCGACAGATGCTGCTGGCGCGGCGATTGGTCGAGTCGGGCTGCGGTTTCGTGACCGTCTCCGACTGCGGCTGGGACATGCATAGTAACGGGAACAGCCCCAAGGGCCTGGCCGGCATGAAGTGGCTTGGGCCACAAACGGATCACGCCGTGGCTGCCTTCATCGAGGACTGCGAGGCGCGTGGGCTACGCGATAAAGTGCTGCTGGTGGTTACCGGTGAAATGGGACGTACGCCGCGGATCAACCGGGATGGCGGTCGTGATCACTACGGCGAATTAACGCCGCTGCTGCTGTACGGGGGTGGGCTACGAATGGGACATGTGGTGGGACAGTCCGACCGCGATGCGTCGCGGCCAGCGACCGAACCGTACACGCCGACTCATCTGCTGTCGACCGTGATGCACACGCTGTTCGACTTGGGGCGACTGCGCCTCGACCAGAGCCTGGCGCGCGACGTGGCCGGGGTCATTCAGTCGGGTGACCCCATTCGACCGTTGATGGCGTAGCGACCCGAGCCGTACGGCTGACGCCGAGCCGCTATTTTTTTCGCTGCGGCGCTACTTTTTTAGCGGTATGGGCGTAAGCCCTCCGGCGGCGTTCGAGTGCCTTCGGCGTTCGGCGCTGGAGAACGTCTCCGAGCGCCGGCCCGACGGCTGACGCCGTGACCGCTACTTTTTTCGCTGCGGCGTCACTTTTTTAGCGGTATGGGCGTCAGCCCTCCGGCGGCGTTCGAGTGCTTTCGGCGCTCGGCGCTGGAGAA
>JBJSXJ010000322.1:0-8625 GCA_046086325.1 Planctomycetota bacterium
AACGGAATGATGATCGGCTCGTCATCCTCAGCCAGATTTTTTTCCTCCCAAGCTCGCACTTTGGGGCGTGCGGCGTTGACGAGTCGTTCGTAGTTGCCCAGGCGAACCGCTCGCGACGCGGCGGGAGTGAGCAGATTCCAGAGCGGTTCATAATCCAGGTAACACTTCAGGTAGCCTTCGACACTTTGCGGCGCGACCGAATCGGTACCGAAGACAAAGCGATCAGGATACTCGTTGATCAATTCCGCCCAGGCCTTGGTCGATTCCGCATCCCGCACGACCCACTTGGCGACTTCATCCCAGGAGATATCGAGGCTGACGTGGCTGAGGGTGGGATCGGCCACGATTTCGCGCAGAAACCCGACGTGATTTTTGGATGGTCCCACGAACCGTCCTAAACCGGTATGTGCATAGATGATGTTCGCCTTGGGATGCTTGGCGAACAGTCGTTTAAGGTCATCCAAGTGAGCGGGGCGATCCGGGGTGGGCCGAATTTCATCAATGTCGCAGTGCAGCACCACCAGCAATCCGGTCTCGGCGGCAAACTCCAAAATGCTGCCCACGGCCGGATTAAGCAGCGAAGCTGCGTGGCCAGTGACCTTGGGTGTCACTAATTCTTTGTGAATGGAGAATTCACCGATGCCGACGAACACGCCTGGAAACGTCAGCAGCACGTTACGGATATGTTCCTTACCATTCATATCAGTCGGGTTGGAACCAACGATGAACGGATCAAACCGAGCGCGATCCTTTTCTTTCAAGCGCAGATACTGTCGAGCGATCATGGCATCGATGAAGCTGTAGTAGTACAGCTCGGCGCCCGTTTCCAAATAATACTTGGGCCGCCGCTCACCATTCAAAAACGGATCCCATTTTTGCAAAAGTGGAATTCCAAATAATGCCACTCGCCCTACACGGCCACCCATGATGTCGAGCATTCGATTGGTATCGATGCCCTCTTGCAGGTAGTTGGTGAGGTGAAAATGAATGTCGTGAAAAAGCGGCTCGGCGTTGTCACCAGCGACGACGGTGTTAGGTGCGGGCGTCTCTTTACCCGACCGCTCCGCGGGAGCAGCTGGTTCTGTAGCAACTGGTTCTAGGGCAGCTGCCGCCACCTTGCTCTCCGCCACCTTGCTCTCCGCCACCTTGCTCTCCGCCACCTTGCTCTCCGCCGCCTTCTCTGCTGCCGCTTGGGTAGCTGCCGCTTGGATAGCCGCATTTTGAGCGGCAACCGCGTCACGTTCGGCGTTTTCCACGGCCTGCTTTTTGGCCGCCTCTCTGGCCGTTGCAATGGCGACGGCAGTCCCTGCCACCGCGCCCAACCCCACTAGGATGACTCCCATCAATGCCAACAGCAGTTTACGAATCATTACCGTCGCCTCCATCTAGAAAAAAGTCCGAGCGGTAACGTAGCGGTTGGAGCACGTGGCTTCAATCGGGGAGCGGGGCGGGGAAAGCTGCCGGATCCGCTGGTAAAGTTTTTTGGTCGTGCGCGATGATTCTTCTGCGCGGTGAATTCCCTGGAACCCAACCCAAGGAAATCACTACTGGACCAAAAATCTTACCTGCCGATATCATCTGCCAATTCCCACAACAACTCAGGCCGCACAGGCTTCAACCGCAGAAGGAACCAAACGATGAGACCCTCCATTTCGCAGCTGGCCCGCCAACTGCGATCGGGCGAAACCACGGTGGTGCAATTGGTCGAGGAATGTTTGGGACAGATCGAGCGACTGGAGCCGGATCTGCGCGCGTGGGTGCTGGTGGATGCCGAGCGAGCTCGTCGTGAAGCGCAGCGTTTACAGGCGGAACTGGCAGCGGGGACGGATCGTGGTCCGCTGCATGGCATCCCGCTGGGAATCAAGGATTTGATGGACGTGGAGGGCTGGCCGACGCGCGCCGGTTCGCCCCTCACCGCTCCCACGCCCGCGCGCCAGGATGCGCCGCTCATTGCCCGTCTGCGCGTGGCCGGTGCGGTGCTCCTCGGGAAAACCGTCACGACGGAATGGGCGGCCTTCGATCCCCCGGTCACTCGTAACCCCTGGCATCGCGCGCGGACACCTGGTGGTTCGAGTAGTGGCAGTGCGGTGGCGGTAGCAACGGGCATGTGCGTAGCGGCGCTCGGTTCACAAACGGGTGGCTCGATCATTCGGCCTGCCAGTTTTTGCGGAGTGGCAGGATTCAAACCGTCGTTTGGTCGAGTGCCGGTCGTGGGAGTGGTGCCGTTCGCGTCGCACTTAGATCATGTCGGCCCCATCGCGCGCTGCAGTGCCGATCTGCGACTGCTCGCGCACACAATTGGCGACCGGGACGAACAACGACTGGTCGAGCCAGCCACTGTCGCCCAACAGTTTCTGGTCTATCAGTCGCTGGCGGCGTGTGAGGCGAGTGCCGATGTCGTGGCAGTGTGGAAGCGTGCTTGTCAGCAATTGGCCATGGCAGCAGCTGGGCCGCCGCAGCAGACCACCGATTTTCCCGCTGTTTTTGGCGAGATACTAGCCGCTCATCGACGCGTGATGGAATTTGAAGCGGCTCAGTTTCATCGCGTTCGCTATGAGCAGCATGCGGACCAGTTTGGACCTCGCATGGGAAGTGTGGTCGCGGCGGGACTGGCGCTGAGCGAAGGCGATTATGCAGAGGCGCGAGGGCAGCAGGAAGCGTTTCGAGTGGCGGTAGCTGAACAACTGGGCGCAGACCGGGTGGCACTCATGCCAGCGACGATCACCACCGCTCCGACCGCCGAGACAACGGGCGATCCACGATTTAATTCCCCCTGGAGCTTTGCGGGGGCACCGACAGTCACCCTGCCCTGCGGTTTAGCAGCCGATGGCTTGCCCGTCGGGTTACAGCTTATTGCCGCTCCAGGCCGCGACGATCTGGTGCTCCAGACGGCGGAGTGGTGTGAGCAGCAGCTGCAGACTCTCGCAGCAGCTGTTCACCGCGTTCCAGGTAACTAGCGGCATCAGCCGTGAACTGATTGAGCGTCGCTTCGTCAGCGAAGAGGAACATCTGGCCACGATGCCACACTCCGTGCTGGCGCCGCCCATCCACACGCTGTCGCAATTCCACGAACCGCACGATGTCAAAGCCAGCCAGTGCGGGGCTGTAGGCGTCAGGATTGGCGAGGAATTGCTGCTGTTCGGCCGGTCCCGTGAACCAATACACTCGTTCGCGATGTATCGCTCCCCACTGCGAGTCACCTTTTTTCCAGTTCTTCTGCTGCAGGAGTGTGACTGGACAAAAACCATCCAGTCCGAGCGGTAATTGAGGTGGGGTTGGATCAGGTGTGGCGAGGTTCACCGGTCTGATCGCCGCTTCATTCCACTTCGTCTTCGCCATCGGATGAGCGGTCGGTGCGAAATGTTGCAGCTTGGCGAGGAAGCGTGCCGGCTGCTGTTCACTAGTGCCTCGAGTCAGTTCTTTTCCATCCGGCGCGCACAGGATATCCGTCGGCCAGCGATCAACTCGATAGCTCCGCGCCACCTCCGGTTGCCGCTCCACGTTGACCTTCACCGCGACAAAGTGTTCACCCATCACGCGGCTCACCTGTGGATCGACGAAGACCGTCTTCTCCATCCGCTGACAGGGAGGGCAATGATCACTGGTGAAATGCAGGAGCAAGGGGCGATTGGTTTTGGCGGCGAGTGCCTGGGCGGTAGCCAAATCGGTTTGCCACGAGATGGCAGCTGGCGCTGCGGGAGCTTGCGGCGCGCTGCTGGGTGGCTCTTCGCCCCACAGCACGGGAAGCGGAGCGACACTGGGAGCGAGTAGTTGCGCGAGCAGATGACCACCAAGCACGGTGCACAGCGGCAGCCAGCCCTTCCACGAGCAAACGGTGCGCGCCGCTGGCTGATACCGCGCCTGTGCTGCGCCTGGAGCTTCTGCTGCGCCTGGAGCTTGTGCTGCGGCTGGTGCTTCTGCCGCGACTGGAGCTTCTACCGCGGCTGGTGCTTCTGCCGCGACTGGTGAACTCGCCCAAACGTGTAAAAGTGCTCGGCGCGTGGAGATAATGTGAGGCTTCATGGAATGGTTGCCGTGGGTCAGAAATGAAAGCTCAGCAGAGATCGTATCGGCGCCGCGGATGTAGCGATTGCAACCTTTTTCCCGATTGGCGAAGGGAAACCACGAAGCGAGGATTTTTCGCTGCACCTAAGATTTTATGCCAACTCGACTTGACAGTTCGATTCCCGTTGATACGATTTCCACCTAGTTTAATCTTCGGGCTAGGACTTCAGCACTGCTTGCCCTCATCTCCGCAACGAGATGCAATTCCGGTCGACGCAACTCTGACCGCTGCAACTCTGGTCGGTTGTTAGCCCTGAAGCATGGCGATTCCCAGTAATTTGGTTGATTCTGGGAAGGTAGCGGTCTCACAGGTCCACGGAGTGGCAATTTCGAGTTGGTGCAGCGAAGCACACTCGACCAGCCCGTTGGTAATTTATTCTCAGGTTTCGAGGGATGCATGGGTAAGAAGCGTTTTCGACCTCGTGGCGGCGGTGGCGGTGGCGGCGGTGGTGGCGGTCATGGTGGCCACGGTGGCAATGGAGGCCACATGGGTCGTCCGGGCGGCTACGGCGGTGGAAATCGCATGCGTCGTCGACGTCGTCCGCCCATGGACCGCGGGCCAGGTGGTGGCGATGCTTATCCGCCCGGTGAACTGGGTGAAGATCAGCGTGCGGGCGTCGAGGGAGCAGAGGGACAGCCGGTCGATGTGGTCGAGATTCCGCTGGAGCCCGGTAGTGGCATGCTCGAACTGCACCCCAACGGCTATGGTTTTCTGCGCAAACCCGAAAACATGTACTCGCGAGAACGAACGGATCCGTTTGTTCCCGCGACGATGATTGAACGATTCAGCTTGCGCCAGGGTGTGATGATCACGGGACTCATCCAGCAAGCGCGCAAGCAGCAAGGCCCGCGTCTCAAAGAAATCACGGACGTCGATGGCATGAAGCCGGAAGAGTACGTCAATGTGAAATCATTTGACCAACTCACGCCCATCAATCCGGAAAAATGGTTTAAGCTCGAAACCGGCGCGCAGCCGCTCACGACGCGCGTCATGGATCTGCTGACACCGCTGGGCAAAGGTCAGCGAGCTCTGATTGTGGCACCGCCGCGAACGGGCAAGACGATCATGCTGCAGCATATCAGCCACGGCATCGCGACCAACTATCCCGACGTGAAGCTCATCGTCCTCCTCATCGACGAACGTCCCGAAGAAGTTACCGACATGCGTCGCAATATTCGCGGCGAGGTGGTGGCGAGCAGCTTAGATATGGATGTCGATAGCCACGTACGTCTGTCGCAGCTGGTCATCGAACGTGCCAAGCGACTGGCGGAAATGGGACGCGATGTGTTCCTGCTGCTCGATTCGATCACGCGTTTAGCCCGCGCGTTCAACAAGTATGTGGGCAACACGGGCCGGACGATGTCCGGTGGTATCGACGTCAAGGCGATGGATGTCCCGAAGAAATTATTTGCGACTGCTCGGGCATTTGAAGAAGGTGGATCGCTAACCATTGTCGGCACCGCCCTCATCAAGACCGACAGCAAGATGGACGAGCTGATCTTCCAAGAGTTCAAAGGGACTGGCAATATGGAACTCGTGCTCGATCGCAAGCTGGCGGATCGCCGCGTGTTTCCGGCGATCGACATCAGCCAATCCGGCACTCGGCGTGAAGAGTTGCTGCATGATCCAGAAACGTTGCATGCGGTCACGATGCTACGTCGTACGCTGATGTCGATGGATACGGTGGATGCGATGGAGCAGCTGACCAAGCAATTGGGGCGATTTAAGTCGAATGGGGAATTCCTGCGTCTCATTAAAGGCACTGGGGAATCTCACTAACATCCCACGATTTTGTGAAATTGCCGCAATAGTCGATCTTTACGCGGCCTGCCGATTTTCGCTAAGATCGCTCCCCAGAGTATTAAGTTCCGCAAGGAAGCAGGAACGGGAGCAAGGCAATGAATGCCATGGCGTTGATGATTGTCGCCGCCACCATGGGCGTCGATTATGGTTGGCATAAGGTCGCGGATGGCGAGTGGGAATATATTATTCAGATCGAGCCTGGATTGCTCGATACCCTCTCCAAAGGCCAGGCCCTGGTCAGCCAGATTCCGCCGGAATTAAAGGGAATTCGGCGGTTCCGTATCCAAATCGGCCAAGGCGAAGTGCCGCGTGAAGCGGTGCCCGTGCAAGGTATTTTCGGCGCCGATTTCGCTCCGCGCGGCAGTTCCCCCACGCTCCCCTACAGCCTTCCGCCAGGCGGTGCGACCAACGGAGGTTTTTCCCTCTCACCCGGTAATTTCGCGTTTCAGCCCCCACCGTACGACGCCTACGCGGCCCGCACATCCAGTTACGATTGGCTGAAAACAAACCCGATACTCGTCGATCCGCTGGAAAACCTGCTGCTCAATGTGAGCCCCGGATACAGCAACGAGCGGCCTAGTGTGCCCACGAATAATTCCGCTTGGCCGAATGCTTCGTACCGTGGCAATTGGCCCAACTCCCCTTTCGCAACTCGCCCTGCCCAGACTTCGCTGCGCCAAGGCGAGTCGATTAATCGGACAGCCTGGGGACTGGATCAACCCAATTCAAACCCGGAGCTCGACCGCTTTGACACTCGTACACCCTACGACGAACGTCCCGGGATGGACCAGCGTGTAACTCCGGCCCAGATTACCGCTCATCGCCCCGGAGGTCCTCTCAACGGTGCTCCTTTCAATGGCGCTCCTCTCAATGGTGCCCCTCTCAATGGCTCACTGGCCGGTCAAATGCCTCCCCCGTCGCAGATGGCAAACGGCTTCCCGGGCGTGCCCCCGACCACCTACACCAACCATCAATCCGGTCCAGCGAGCATGTTACCGCAGGCGTTCCCGGGAGCCACAGCAGGCTTGGGAAGTGAAGAACAACAAGCGGGCCGCATTCCCTCCGCTCAAAAAATCTGGTGGCCACTCACCACCACCGTCGTCCTGCTCTTCGCCTCACTGGGCGGCAATTTTTACTTGGGCTGGCTGGCCGTCGATTTTTATCGACGTTATCGCGAAGCAGCTTGGGAATTACGGACGAGTCGACCGAATAACTAAGAAGTAACTTGAAAGGAGAGCCGAGCATGATTCGTCGGCGTCGTCGAAGTATCACCAGTCGGCTGTTGGGGGAGGCTACGAAAACCCTGCCCGCTCCCGTTCAGTTTGCCATCGCCTCTCCCACTCGTCTCATCCTCTCAGCCATGGCTCTGGGATTTTTTGTCAGCATGGGCGTGCTGTCCATCCAGTGGCAAAACGGTACACCGCACCTGCTCTACCATCACGACAAAGCCACTCAGCTCAAAGATCGCACCGCCGATTGGATTGGTAGCCAAAGCAGTAACTGGACCCAAGGACAGATGGGAACTGGCATGGGAGCGAATCCGGCGGGCGGTGGCGCTCCGAGTAACTGGCCCGGTAATCTGCCGAGCGGCATACCAGCCAACATGTCGGGCGTAGCCGATCAATGGGTGCAGCAGGGCAAAGATTGGGTGCGGCAGGAAAGCAACGCCTGGATGCGACAAGGCGAGCAAGCACTTGGACTCTCCAACGGCGCTCCGCCCACCGCCAACGCCTCCGGATCGGGCCCCAACAGCGGCTGGGGAGGCTACGGTGCGAACACCGGTAGCTACGGACAACCTGCTGGCTACGGACAATCCGCTGGCTACGGACAATCCGCTGGCTACGGTCAATCCGCTGGCTATGGGCAGGCGGGTGGATACGCGCAGCCCGCTGGCTACGGACAACCGTCCGGCTACGGTCAACCCGCTGGCTACGGTCAACCTGCTGGCTACGGTCAACCTGCTGGCTACGGTCAACCCGCTGGATATGGTCAGCCGTCTTACGGATATGGGCAGCCGGCATCCAATCAAGCTGGATATGGACAACCGGCTTACGGGCAGCCGCAATACGGGCAACCGACGAGCAATCAGCCCGGCTACCCACAGTCCTCCAACTCAGGTTCCACCGCCACCAATAACTCGTCCAACTGGGGCAGTTCCGCCGCTCAGCCCGCCGGCGCCACGATTCGCAAACGTTAATCGTGGAGCACTCGAACCATGCCTGATCTTTTTTTTGAAACACAGAGGCACAGAGTTCACAGAGTTTATTTGAATCAACCCCGACGATTTCACCACCAGCGGAACCTGATCCCATCTCTGTGTCCTCTGTGACTCTGTGTTTTAATTCTTTGAAACACAGAGGCACAGAGTTCACAGAGTTCACAGAGTTCATTGAAACCAGTCCCGCGGCGATTTCACCACCAGCGGAACCTGATCCCATCTCTGTGTCCTCTGTGCCTCTGTGTTTTAATTCTTTGAAACACAGAGGCACAGAGTTCACAGAGTTCATTGAAACCAGTCCCGCGGCGATTTCACCACCAGCGGAACCTGATCCCAACTCTGTGTCCTCTGTGACTCTGTGTTTTAATTCTTTGAAACACAGAGGCACAGAGTTCACAGAGTTTATTTGAACCAGCCCCGGCGATTTCATCACTAGCAGGACCTAATCCCAACTCTGTGTCCTCTGTGCCTCTGTGTTTCAATAACTCCCGTGCCTCGGGTTTACGGAGCATCGCGGTGGGCCAGCAGGGTCGCCAGG
>JBJSXJ010000323.1:0-13750 GCA_046086325.1 Planctomycetota bacterium
TGCGTGAACCGCGAGCTAACGCTCGTCGAGCCCCCATCGAGCGCCCCCTCCACGCGGCCGCCGCACCTCCGTCAAACCACCTCCGCCGCCTACAGCCCCGGCCCGAAGCGGACATGGTGCTGGTGAACGGTTACCAAAAATCTAAACCGCCACCGGGGGCAGAGCATATGAACGCTTGGAACACCTTCGCCATGCCTCCAAAAATCCGACGGCCTCACCGGCGGTCAGCCCACACGAAACCCGGATGGACCAAAGAATTGCTCTCGCGAGAAATCAACCACCCAAACCTGCTGGCTGGTCTGCGAGTTGCTGGTCACAATGGCCCCCTCATCCCCAGCCCTTACTCCCCCACAGGAAAAAAAGAAACTCGTTTGGCTATGGCGACGATCACCCTTTTTTCCTGCGGGGGAGAAGGGAGCAGTCAAAGAGAGAAGCGTTAGTCGCAAAAAGAAACACCTTTAAAAGGTTGGGCGTGAGCCGTCCGGCTTGATGTTCGTATCCGTTTTCCATCGTCGCCGAGCGCCGAGCGCCGAGCGCCAGCCGCTCGCGCCCAATGCCGGACAACTTACGCCCTGGCCGTTAAGAAAAATTGCGGCGCTGGCGATAGAGTGCTAATCCGCGGGCGGCGTGATAGAGAGCACCGCATTCAATATCGACGTGGCGAGTTTTATTCAGTAAGTGGCAGAGGTAAATGATGCCGTCACGAATCCACGGCTCGCGTAACTCTTCGTCCGAAGATGCCAGCACGACAAACTCCAGCACATGGCCAGTGGCGGCTAAGCGATCCTTGATGTCCGCCGAGTTGCCAGTGCGCTGAAAGAAGTTCGTCGACAGCGAACCGTCGGCATTGCGATAGCTCTTGGCCTGCTCCACACAAACATGAATTCGGTCGCTCGCCTCTTGCCACACACCTTGCAGAGGTAGCTGCTGACGACGGCGAGCGTTCACGGCCATGGTGATGCCGGTCATCCGATGACTGCCACCACAGGCACTGCCCGCGAGTTCGTGTTCCAGTTCAATCTCCAGCAATCGCTCGACGCTCCAGGTGTTGCCATCACCCGCCTGCCACTCGTAGGTCGTCGGGCGATAGGCCGCGAGTGCCATGAGTGTCCAGCTATATTCCTGAGCGACGTTGTACGGCACGTCATGTTCGATTTGTCGCAAATAGTCCGCCAGCGTGTACGTGTGACCGCCATGCTGAAGCTCTTGCTCGAGCGGATAACCCAGATCTGCCAAGTATCCCAGCCACTGGTCGGCGTGGCCTTGACCTGTTTTACTGCCTGCCTCCAAAACGGCCTTCAATCCCGTCCGCGGCGGATTGCCCAGGGGTACACCCGGCTGCAAATTCCACCCGGTCATGGTGCCGCCCTGCAGCAGGTAATCGAGTGCAGGGATGTCCTTACCATCGTGATCGAGGATCCGAAAATCACGGCCGAAGGCGAGTGCCCCGTGAATCACTTGCCACGCGGCATGGTCTTTCAAATTCAGCCGGCGATGGTTCGCCGTGTACTGTAAGACTTCATCAATCAAGTCGCGCAGCTGCTCGTCCGTCATTCGCTCCGGCAGCTCCGCCGCTGACTGAACGCCGGTGACTTTGCCAGAATCACAACCAGGTGCAAATAAAATCGAACCCACGAACAACAGCAGAGAAAAAAACGTAGCACAGGTGGTCGACAGAGACGTCGCTGTTTCAGGACCAAATCCAGCTTCCAGTCGTCGCGGGCGGGAGTACGGTGTCATGAGTGAACGGTGTTTCTCGCTTGCGGATAGGGAAGCTGGAGTGCGAATAGACGGCACCCATCGTTACGGTATAATCGGACGTTGGTTCGGTGACGCTCAAAGAGCACTCGCGGTTTGTGGATCGGGTAAACTATTCGGTTAATGACGTTTGCTATCGTCGCTGACGATTACGAGGACTTCGATGTATTTTGATCCTTGGCTGATGGTCTTGATCTCCCCGGCACTGCTGCTGGCCTTTATCGCTCAGATCATGGTCAGTCGAGCGTATTCGCGGGCGAATCAGGTGAGTGCGTCGATGAGTGGTCACGATGCCGCTCGCGAGATTCTCGATTCGGCGGGCTTATACGATGTGGGAATCGAGCAGGTACATGGCCACCTCACGGATCATTACGATCCGCGTGATCGAGTGCTGCGGCTGAGCGACGAAGTCTATCACAATCACTCGATGGCGGCCGTCGGTATCGCGGCTCACGAAGCGGGCCACGCACTCCAGCACGCTTATGGCTACGCACCCCTGACCATTCGCAACCTCGCAGTGCCCGTGGCCAACTTCGGTAGCGGCTTCGGCATGATCATCATGATGGTGGGAATGGCGTTCGGGCTCGTCGCTGTCGCCTGGGCCGGCCTGCTTCTCTTCGGCTCGGTGATGGCCTTTCAGGTCATCAATCTACCCGTGGAGTTCAACGCCAGTTCCCGAGCCAAGGATCTGCTCGTGCAGCTCGGCATCGTCCACTCATCGGAAATGTCAGAGGTTCGCAAAGTGCTGCGAGCCGCTGCACTCACGTACGTTGCTGGAACGCTCCAAAGCATCCTCACGTTCCTCTATTACGCCATGCGCATCATGGCGGCGACTTCGTCCCGGGATGACTAAGCGATTCGCGGGACTACGTTACCGCGAGTCGCGAGTGGAATAACGAGTCGACTTGTCGCGTGTGCGACGGATGAAGACATTGGCCGAACCAAGTGCGTGCTGTTTGTCTCCCTCGACGTGCAGCGTCACGTGACTGGGACCAAAGGCATTGGCTGGGATAGGAATCTGGATCGTCTTCGTGCCCGGCTCTGACCATTCCACTTCCACCTGTTGCCAGCGCCGATTGTTCGCCGCTCGATAAACATCCTGGAAGGTGTCGAGCACCGAGGAAGCTGAATCGTAGGTGTCGCGCATGGACAGGTCGAGTCGAAAGCGATCTCGTCGACATACCAGTTCCACATGACCTCGTCCGGCGATGGGCGAGTGGGCGACGATTTCCAGTGTCTCGCCCGACTCGAGATCCTCCGCCGGTACTTTCAACTGCACTTCTTCGGGATGATGAATCTGCAGCAGAGGGTCGCCGAGCAGATTGAAGAGCGCCAGATGTTCGCGTCGTTCATCTTCGAGCATACCGGCCGAGGGGCTGATGAGTGTGGCGATGGCATCGAGTAGCTGTCGGTGCTGATCATCCTGCTCATTGGCCATCATCCGCCGCTTGGCTTGCAGAAGAACTTCGCCCAGTGTTCCGGTGTGATGTCGAAAAGTTTCTTCCAGCAAACCATGACTCATGACCGCCATGGCATACGGCATCGTGACTCGTGAACCCCCCAGAACCGCGATGGGGCCACCTTCCGTCTTCAGCAGTTCCTCACCCAGACAATCGCGGGGCAGATCGAACGCGGCAGTGTAGCAGGCAAGCATGACGGCAATCGGCGGCTGAGCGGCTGCTTTGAGCTTGCCAGCATCGCCAATCTGAAAAATGGGATAGGTCGCGCCAGGCACTTTTACGCGATCGAGTGTCAGCGGATGGCCGTGGCCGATGTAGACCCAAAACAGACAGCCTTCATTCAAGCGATTGACCGTGACATCGTGAAACCGGCGTGGATCCGGACAGTAAGGACTACGCCAACTGCCATAGGTCATCGAAGTGTGATACGCAGCTGGGATGCCTTCGGTGAGAAACGTTTTCGTGGCGGTTTCCAGTACCGTGTCCGCCAACACTCCAAAGCCACCCACTCCGGCCACAAAATTAACTCGCTTGCGCCAGGCGCTGAAATCAACGGAGCGTTCGTAGTCGAGAATTTTTTTCACCATGAGCGACAAGTCGCGTGGATTGTCGGCGGTGAGTCGTCCGATGGCGACGTCGGGAATTTGATCGTCATCCAAATCGGCATACAAGTTGTCGGTGGCGATCTCCGGTTCCGATCCCCACTTCACATTCACTTTAGCGGGAATGTGATAGGTCGGGGTGAGTCGAGCGCGAGCGAGCGGATCACCTTTGCCCGGTGGCTCGGCGTCGCCCACCAGTAACACCCAGCGCAGTTTGCCACCCGCGGCGTGACGCCGAATCTCAGCTCGAATGCCCGTCGCCGTTAGTTCGCTCGGCACCACCGCGATGACATGTCCTTGCTGCTGGCGATGTTCAACCCACGGCTGCATGGTCGGCAAAAAAGGCTTCGGACAAACCAGAACCGTGTCCGGAGCGGTGGACTTCGTATCCGCAGCCTGCGCTTCGGCAGAGTTCAACGCTGTAGGTTTTAATTCGGTGGCGTCCGCCTGACGGACCATCCAAGCCGTGCTCGGGACGACTGGCAGCAGCGCAACTGGCAGCAGTGTGAAGAACATCGCTATGAATTGTAGCGCCACGAAGAGCAGTGCTGTGCAGATCCATCGATTCATCAATCGTTTCCCCCACACCACGAGAATCAAGCCAAGCGACTGAGTTCGGTTTTGCAGCGTAGTTGAGCAGATAACTGACGAATTTGCCGCTGGTAACTACGAATTTCTTGCTGCGATGCTTCGCGAGCGTCACTCAATTGCCGAGCGGTTCGCTGGAGCTCTTGCTGCTGAGCGACGAGTTGAGCTGATTGAATCTCCAACTCCTCATGACGCTGCAGTACCCATAGTTGCCAGTCATCACGCTGTTTGCGGAGCTGTTTATGGCGCTGATCAAGCTGCTGCATTAACTGCTCGACCGTCTCGCGCTGCTGCTGATGGCCAAGCTGCAGTTGTTCATGAGCGACTGACAGTTGAGCTCGCAGCTTACCGACGGATTGAATCAAGTCCGGTTCCGATTGGAGCTCTCGTAATTCACTCCAGCGCAGTTCACATGCAAGTTGCAGTTCGACGAGCTGCTGTCGCTGGTTCGCCACCTCGACGCGTTCCTGCTTGATCACCAGCTGCTCGCGTTCGAGTTGTTCCTCGCGCTCGCGCACCAGATTGGCTTGTTGCAATAGCTGCTGCTGCTCTTGGCGCTGCAGTGCTTCCCATTGCGATCGTTCTGTGGCGAGCTGCTGCTGCCAACGATCGCGTGCGGCGTGTAATTCAGACCACTCTTGCTGCAGCTCCGCTCGCTGTAGTTCCAGATCAGCTGCGGCCAGTTCACTCGGTTCCGTTGCGGTCGCCAGCAGGCTCGCAGTGTCCGCCGACACTGGGGCCGACTGAGATTGCGCAGCAAGCTGCCGAATCGCTCGCCGCTTGGCTCGCAGAAACTGAGCTAGCTGACGAGCTTGAGCTCGCAGCTGCTGAGCGGCCGCGTCGCGACCGCCATCGACGGACGTCACCGCTGTTTCCACCGCATCGCCGTAGCTGGCGATCTGCAAGCCGCGGCTCGCCGCCGGTCCACTGATTTTTTTTGGCGCCATGCCCTGACAATCCCTTGTCCTGCGTACACACCAGAGCTCACGATCCTCCCGACCGCTTCACTTTAGTTAATCGGCAAACTCAACCAATCTCGTCCAGCAAAACTCCCCAAGGAATCATGGGAGCCTAGGCAAATTGGGAGTGTGGCGCAAAAAAGGCAAAGCTGCCAGCATGCGGATTTTGAATCTCGCGCAATCCCAAGAACGGCTACATCTATTTTTCTGAACCTCTCTGAAAATCTCTGAACCTCAATCGTAGGCTGAGATTCTTAGATTCCGCAGCCGCGCAACACTCTGTGAACTCTGTGCCTCTGTGTTTCAAAAAACAAACAATCTCACCGCATTCCAAAAATCCCAGCTCTTGAAAGCCGCTAAGTCAAGCCACGGTAGACGCAGCCCCATCAGCTGCCAGAGTGCGGACGCACTTCCGCTACTACTCAGCGGCCGCCGGAGTGCTGACGCACTTCCGCTACTACTCAGCCGCCGCCGGAGTGCTGACGCACTTCCGCTACTACTCAGCGGCCGCCGGAGTGCTGACGCACTTCCGCTACTACTCAGCGGCAGCTGGCGAGTGCCAGCAGAGCGTAGGCGGAGACCAAGTTGGCGTCGCCTTCCATCCAGCGATTGTTGGGGTTGACCCAGGAACCGTCAGGACGCTGGCGTCGTGCGAGCTCACTTCGCAGCTCGGCACGCCAGTCATGCTTCACTCCCTTGGCGTCTACGAATTCCTTGACCCCTAGTGCCTCGAGCGATTTAGCGAACATCTGGAAGTAGTAGTACAGACCGGCGTCACCCATGCCGGGATTGCTGTTGAGGTCGTAGTTCTTTTTCAGCCACTCGACCGCCGCTTTAACGCGTGGATCCTCCGGTCCAACACCGGCGAAAATCATGCTCTTCAAGCCCGCATAGGTCATCGAGGCGTAGCTGCGCAGACCGCCGTTTTCGGTCTTGCCGGCCATGCTGTCGCCACCAGCCGCCGGAGTGTAATAAAAACCACCGTCGGGGTTCTTGGCTGGAAACGGAGTCGTATTGTGCTCGGATTCCAAGTTCTGGCAGCGGGAAACAAACAGCAGAGCTCGTTTGATCGCCTCGCTGTCGTTGTTATTGCCGGTCGCTTTCAAGGCTTCGATCAGGAACGAGGTGTTGGATAAGTCCGGTCGCGATTTACTGCCATAACCCGCTCCACCAAACGTCGGATCAGACTTGTCTTTGCCTTCACTTTCGTCCCACTGTTCGGCCTTCAAAAAGGCATCCGCCTTCTTGAGCACCTTGTCGTAGCGTCCATCTTTGTTGGCTTCCTTGAACGCCATGATCGCCAGACAGGTTTCGTAGTTCCGATGCTTGGAGGTGGAGGCGTTCAAGCCGCCATCTTCTTGCAGGAAACCTTCGAGGTATTTCAGGCTCTTCGCGACCTGTGGATCGTCGGGGGAGCGGCCATGTTTGAGGATCGCGGCGGTCACGAGTGCGGTGATGCCGGGACCGGCGTTGGCCGAGTAGGAACCGTCGGCGGCTTGGCCTTTGGAACGCAGGTAGTCGATCGCTTTGGCAACGATCTGCTCTTGCTGACGAGCGGAATCTTCGGCTGTCGGTTCCGCAGCGTGAGCTTGACCGGCCAGGGGAATCGCGATGCCCGGCACCCAGTTTCCGACAACTCCCCAACCAATCGCAGCTGCACTCAGCTGTAATGCTGTCCGGCGATTCAACATCTGCTGTTCCTTCTCGTCATGTGCCACGGGTAATAACCTCAGCCTGAACCTTAATCGAGAACGGCGAGGATTTCATCTTCGCGCATGATTAAAAGTTCCTCATTACCAACAATGACTTCGGTACCGGCATAGGACCCGAATAACACTCGGTCTCCTTCCCGCACCTGATTCGGCACTCGGCTGCCATCTCGCAAGCGATGGCCGTCACCGACCGAAAGTACGCGGCCTTGGCGAGGTTTTTCCTGAGCTGAATCGGGCAGAACGATGCCACCGGCGGTTTTCGTTTCCGCGTCCAGACGCTTAATGACCACTTTGTCGCCGATCGGTTCAATCTTCATACAAAAAATGACTCCCAATAAGACTCAGCGTGATTGCCAACAAAAAACAATAAAGACAGGTGTCGAATTGTCGCAGGTGGCCCCAGGCCATTCAAGCGGAGCAGCGTCGTCTTTCAGGGCGCCCGGTTGTTTACGGGTAACCTGGTTGTCTTACAGGTAACCCGGCTGTTAGGGCGTCAAATTCAGCGGCAGGAGGGTGTGTGAGGCGATGACGTGGGCGGTGATCAGCTTGAGCGGATTATCGCCGTAGCGCAGCTTTCGCCCCTCGTAATTCAGACCCAGCAGCAGGCATTGCTGGTTGGGTTCAGGCAGCCCCAACTGACCGTCGAGTGGCACGTAGAGCGTCGACTCCACTCCCGCCATCCGCAATAAAGCACCCTGCTCTCCCTCGTCGCCCCGTACCACTCGCTCCACCGTTGCAAACAGGAACAGCCCCACGAGTGGCTGATCAATCTGAGTGGCGGCATGTTCGTTAATGATGGTGATCTGTCCGATCGCGTCCCAGCGTCGAGCGGCCAGATCGGTTAGCACTCGCCGCACCACCGGCGTGAGTTCCGCGAGTCGATCATCGAGCAGGCCGCGAGTGAAATCGGCGGGCATCTGGACGGCGGTGATTGCCCAAGCCAACTGCTGCAGCACCTCATAATCCTCCGCCGATTCCGGACGATAGTCGAACTGACGGGCACGTGCGGCTAATTCGTCAATTCGATCGGCCGTCAGGCGGCGCAAGAGATGTGCCATCTGAGCCTCCGGCCGAGCGTATCGTGCCAGCGGCTCGATTCGGTCCGTGACATGGGCCAGCATATCTTGGATGTAGTGGCCATGTAGCGCATAGCTGAAGCGCGCCTGCCGATCGACCCAGGTGTTCACACCGATCACTCGCCCACGTTCGTTCAGTAGCGGACCACCGCTGTTCCCTTCGGAGATGGCCGCCGTGTGCTGAATCCAGCGATGATCTCGCTGACCACGAATCATGCGCCGTAAAAACCGCTGCGACGAGGCTGGTAACTGAGTGGTTGTGAGCACTCGGCTCACACGCCCATCAAACGGTGAGAACTCCAAGCCGCGCGGATGACCGATCGCCACCACCTGACTCAGCCGCTCCGGATCATCCTCGTCCATCAGTGCCACCGGTTTTAAGTCGGCGGGAGGATCTCGCAGTTTAAGAATCGCTAAATCCAATTCCGGTTCGACTGCTACATACCCATCAATTTCATAGGCTGTGCCATTGGAAAACCGGGCGACGGCCACCGTTGCCTCGGCAATCACATGCCACGAAGTCGCCACGAGTCCCCGACGATCGACGACGAATCCTGTTCCTAAACCGCGCGCGTCGTCAGCTTCTAAAGCTTCGATCTTGACGACCGAGTGATCGAGTGCCGCGGTAACGGCAGCTACAAACTCAGGCAACTCACGTGCGGAGTTCGCCTGCAGCTCTTCGGACCAGTCGGACTCTGCCGAGGTCAGGTCAGCCGACGAGCGGCTGCTGTTGTTCGGTGAACGGCGCGTGTTTGGTGACTGGGGTGAATCGCTCAGCGCATCGGTTGGCACATCGTTGAGTGACTCGTTCAGCGCATCGCTCGACGGTTCCAGTTGCGGGCGGACGGGCGGCCAGTCACCCGCACCGGAGCGACTGGGACGTTCAGCTTCGCGCTGAGTGGCCAGTTGTCGTTTTTCGGCATCCGTCAGCGCGTACCAGAGTGCGCCGGTTCCCAGCAGCAAGAAGAGGCCGAAGAGAGACCGATACAGGGTCCCTTTAGCCGTGCGGCGTGGTAACGAATCGCGAGATTTTGGCGAGCGATCGGTGAGTGCCATGAGACTGGTATGCTAGCTGCTTGCGGCGGAATGTAAATGGTGAATCAAGCTGCGTAGCAGACGGCGATTGGATCCGTGGTAAACCGTCACGTTAGAATATCGCCACTTGCAATTGTGGTCGATTCAATTGGTCGCCGCCTCGATGGTGGCACCTCGATGGTGGCACCTCGTCGCCGCCGCCGGTGTTGGTTCGGCTTCACGCACCTATGTCTTCCCTATCGCACGAACAGGATCTGAGATGACCAATACGAACATCGTCCGCGTGGGACTTATCCAATTGCGGGCGACGACGGACAAGCAAGAAAACGTCCAGCGAACGCTGGAAGGTATCGAGACGGCGGCCAGTCGCGGGGCGCAGATTGTCTGCTTACAGGAGCTCTTCCACGGCCAATATCCTTGTCAGACCGAAGATCATAACCGCTTTGCCGAAGCGGAATCCATTCCCGGTCCCACCTCAGAGGCTCTCGCACAAGCTGCCCGCCAGCACCAGATCGTGATTGTGGGTTCGCTGTTTGAACGCCGAGCGGCAGGGCTCTATCACAACACCGCCACCGTCCACGACGCCGACGGCACACTGCTGGGGATCTACCGCAAAATGCATATTCCCGACGATCCTCGATACTACGAAAAATTCTATTTCACGCCGGGTGACCTCGGCTTCCGCAGCTTTGAAACTCGGTTTGCCAAAATCGGAGTCTGTATTTGCTGGGATCAGTGGTATCCCGAAGCCGCTCGACTCACCGCGCTTCACGGTGCGGAAGTAATTTTCTATCCGACCGCCATCGGCTGGTTGCCAGAGGAGCGAGCCCAGTATGGAGCGAGTCAGCATCAGGCGTGGGAGACGATGATGCGCAGTCATTCGATTGCCAACGGCGTCTACGTCGCGGCAGCTAATCGAGTGGGGCGTGAGGGAGATATTGAATTTTGGGGCGCTTCGTTTGTGAGCGACCCTTATGGGAACGTGCTGCAGCGCGCCAATCACGATGAAGAAGGCGTCGTGTTCGTCGACATCGACCGCTCATTGCTCGACGTCGCTCGCACCCACTGGCCGTTTCTGCGTGACCGGCGCATCGATGCGTATCAAGATCTCAGTCGCCGCTACCTGGATCAGCGGTGAGTATTGCGCGGCTAACTTTTTGAGTCCTTCTGGGTTTCCTGTGAGCGACACGTCGGTCACCTCACCGAGGTGACTTGTATTTGTCGGTCACCTCTCCGAGTTGACAACCAGTCCCAGACACCAGTTGGCTACCGTCACCGTCCAGGATTTCTTATTTCTTGAGTCGTGGCGCGAGGAACTTTGCCGTCTCGTCACCGATCACATGGTAGCCGGCGAGGTTGGGATGGCGATCACTAAACCAGCCGGGTAAGTCACGGAAGTGCGCGTCGAGTCGATTGTCCATGACGACGACTGAACCGCCGCGCACAAATGGCTTCACCCAATCGCGATCCGCAGCCGGAATTTTATCCACCGCATAGCGGCGATAATTGAGCATGTTGACGCCATGCGACAGTTCGGCCTGATAGCGACTGTAAACATCAAACAGCGTCAGCTTCTCGCTCGCCGCCACCGCTCGAATCAGCGTATTGATCTCCTCGTCTTTCTCGGCCGAGATGTACGGAATAATCGTGGTGGGAAAGAGGACCGCTGTGGGAAAATCTTGACGCAGTCGAGTGATTAATCGCTGAAAGTCGAGCGGAAAATTCTGCGGGAAATTATCACGGCGGGCACGATCATTGAGCCCGTAGCGAATGAAGACAAAGTCGATTCCCGGTAGCTTGGAAATCTCTTTCTCATACCGACCGCTCTCCAGCAGCCCATGAATAAACTCGCCGTCACGTCCCTGATTGATCACGTTCGTCGGCGGCAGATCGGGATTCGTGGCCAGCTTCAAGCGAATCACATCTTCCAGATGAGGTCCGTCCGGATTGGTCTGCCGACAAACACTGCCGATCGTCGTGCTATCCCCGAGCAGCAGCACCTGCAGTCGCCCTTCATGTTCGCCATACGCCGCGTTTCGGCTGACCGCATTCGTACCGATTAAACCAATCCACAGCAGAGCCAGCAGGCGGAGTTGTTGAAGCATCTTCATGACGGGCACCTAGTCGTTAAGGTTGTAAATAGGATCGAGCCGGTAGAGTGAAATAACACCAAGGTCGGCTGAGCCGACGAGCGTTAGCTCGCGGTTGGGCCGGCGGAAAACGATTACTCGCTGCGGAACCGGACGCTAACGCGTTCCGGCTGAGCGCTCCGGCTGAGCGTTCCGGCTGAGCGTTAACTCGCGGTTACTCCGGCAATGGCTCGCCCCGTGTTTCCGGTAAAAACGGCAACACAAACAGGCCCACGAGGAACACAAAACACATGGAAATTCCGGCATAGCGCAGATTGTCGGGTTCGGGATAGTTCTTGAAAAATGTTTCGTTCAAGAACATTTTCACCAGCGGGCCGAAGGCGGCAATGAAGCGGCCGACGTTGTAGCAAAAGCTGGTGCCCGTGGAACGCAGCCGAGTGGGAAAGAGTTCCGGGAAATAGATCGCATAACCGCCGAACAGCGACAATTGGCAGAAGCCCATGATCGGTACCAGCACAAAAATCTGCCACAATTCCTGCAGCATAAAAAACACCGTCACGGTACTGAAGAAAGCTGCCAGCAGCCCGATGACAAACGTCGGCTTGCGTCCAATACGCTGCGAAAGTGCTCCAAAGCCGAACATGCCACAGAATGCGCCGATGTTGAGCGCAATCGAGACCAAGCTCTGATACTTGGTAAGTTCCTGTTTGATGACCTTTTCGATCTTGCCATTCACTTCTCGGAGATGCTCAGGCAGTTCAGCACCTTTCTCGGCCGTCTTCTTGAACTCCTGGATTTCTTGAAGAATCGCTACTTGGCCATCGTCGCTGGCCGACTTCGCCTGTTCGATCGCCGTTTGATAAGCGGCGGCTGTGACCGGTTTCGTTTGCACCAAGCGAATCAGGTCGGGCGAGTAGAACCCAACGCTCCACAGTCCGATGACGCCGGAGCACGCCAAGACCAATCCGCAAATCGCGTGACGTCGCCAGCGTGGATCGGCAAACAATTCCGAGTAGGACCCACGACTGCGCACTTGCTGGCCGTCCTGCGTTGCCTTCTGCCAGGTCTCGGGCTCCTTGAGCGACTTACGCACGACGAGCGCCAGCAAAGCGGGCAGAGCACCGATCAGGAACATGATGCGCCAGGGACTGGTCGGCAGCCCTTCGCCTTCCATCAGCCCTAATTGCCAGTTGATGAGTGCGGCACTGATGTTGCCGAAGGCAGAGAGTGCTTGCAGCAGCGAGAGGGCTTGTGGTCGAGCTCGAGCCGGCATCACTTCGGCGACGAGAGCTACACCGACTGCGAATTCACCGCCCACCCCCAAGCCGGTCAGAAATCGATAAAAAGCGAAGTCGTAGACGCTGGTGGCAAGGGCACTCAGACCGGTGCAGGCTGAGTACATCAAGATCGTGATCATCATCGTCTTCGCGCGACCGATCCGATCGCCAAGCATGCCGAAGAAGAGTCCGCCCGTCGCCCAGCCCGCAATAAACACACTGGTCGAAATATCGCCCCACTTCTGCGTCAACTGACTGAAGGTCTTCGGGTCATAGTCCGGCAAATCTTTCAAATAGCTGAGTAGTTCACCCATCGCTTGAGGGCGCGCGAGAATGAAGAGCTGCTGGTCAAGGCAATCGAACAGCCAGCCGAGCGCCGCGACCACGAGCACAAACCAGTGGTACCGAGTCATGGTCGCGTACCACGGACGTCCATCGTAAGAGCTCTGGTCGGACGATGAGTCGGAATCGAAGTGGTGCATTCCCATGTTTTACAATCCTTGCTCGGCGAGCCATCGTTCGGCATCGAGCGCTGCCATGCAGCCGCTGCCCGCCGAAGTTATCGCTTGTCGGTAATAGTCGTCCGCCACATCGCCAGCGGCGAATACACCAGGCGCACTTGTCCAGGTGCGGAAAGGCTTTGTGAGCTGGATGTAGCCCTTTTCGTTGAGCGACAATTTGCCGTTCAAAAACGCTGTGTTGGGCGTATGACCAATCGCGCAAAACATACCGCCTACCGGCAATTCACTGGTCGCATCGGTCACCAGGTTTCGCAGCCGGAGAGCGGTGAGTCCTTCTTTCGGATTGCCTAAGCATTCTTCCACAACCGAATTCCACACCGGCTCGATTTTCGGATTTTCCAAAGCACGCTTCTGCATGATCTTCGACGCTCGCAGTTGATCGCGGCGATGGATCAAGTAGACCTTGGAAGCTGTTTTGGTGAGATAGGTCGCTTCTTCAACCGCCGAGTCGCCGCCGCCAATCACGGCCAGTGGCTTGTTGCGAAACCGCGGCAGCGCGCCGTCGCACACGGCACAGGCACTCACGCCACGATTCTTGTATTCTTCCTCCGACGGCAAACCGAGATAGTTCGCTCTGGCACCCGTCGCGATAATGATCGTATGAGTTTCTACCGTGCCGTTATCGCGCGAGATCACCTTGTAGGGCGAACTGGAAAGATCGATGTCGACGAT
>JBJSXJ010000324.1:0-18105 GCA_046086325.1 Planctomycetota bacterium
CCTCTGTGTTTCAACAACCTCTGTGTCCTCTGTTCCTCTGTGTTTCCAATAAAAACCGTTGCCCCCTGAAACCCGTTTCCCGTACACCAACCTCCCTGGCCTCTCTCCAGTCCTCCCAGCCTTCCCCAATTGACATTGGGGCGGTTGATCGGTGCCGCTATACTCCGCGCCGCGATGGGGTGGTAGGAAGTCGAGGTTCTTGTGGGTGGTCGATTGATTAGTACGAGAGTCAAAAGAAACTGGATTCCGCTGTTGCTGTTGTTGGCCTGGATCTGTCAGACCGGCTGCGGCTCGACAAAGAGTCGCACGGCAACTGAGCAGCTCTTGATGTCGGATGCAGTGGATCGAGCGGTAGCGCAGATTGACTTTAAAGAGCTCTCTGGCCAGAAGGTTTTCTTTGATACGAAGTTCGTGGTGAACACGAAGGATCCAGCGTTCATTGGGAATTTGAAGGGGCTGGGATATGTGAACGCGGAGTATGTCATCAGTTCGCTGCGGCAGCAGATGGTGGCTGCGGATTGTCGCTTGCAGGACAAGTTGGAAGACGCGGACTTTGTTGTCGAGGCACGGTTAGGCGCGGTGGGGGTCGACAACAACGAAGTGGTGTATGGGTTACCGGCCAGTGCTCCGTATAGTGCGGCGGCGAACGTGGTCTCGAATGGCCCTTCAATTCCCTCGTTACCGGAGTTGTCGGTAGCGCGGAAGATCGTGCAAGTAGGTGCCGCCAAGATTGGCGTATTTGCGTATGAGCGACAGACGCGCGAGCCGGTGTGGCAGGCGGGGATTTCGCAGGCGGTGAGCAACGCGCGCGATTCCTGGATTTTGGGAATCGGACCCTTTCAGGAGGGAACGATTTATCGTGGCACTCAGTTTGCTGGTTCGCGGATGCAGATTCCTACGATGCGTCCGTTACCGCCGATGTTTTCGGAGGAGGAGCCGAGTGAGGGTGACACGGTGAGCGCGGCGGACGAAGAGGATCCTGATGATCCCCTGAATCAATACGCGAAGGAGCATGTCTTTCGTCATCTCGATCCGCACAAAGATGAGCACGTGAAGCCGACGTCTGGTGAGAAGCCAGATGTCGTGAGTGGGACAGGTACAACCGCTAACTCAGGCGCTGCCAGTGCCGGCAGTGCTGGCAGCCCGCCGAGTTCTACGAGTAACGAACCGGGGCCACTCAAAACGGGCCCCGCGCAGCCCGTGAAGCCCGAGGAAGTAAAACCAGCCGCTCGGCCGAATCAGCCATCAGGGTGATCAAGCAAGTCGGCGAGTCGAGCGCGGAGCAGAGGACTTAGTCGTTCGAGCCAACTGCGGTCAATCAAGCCAACCGAGATCAGATCTCGTAGATGCACTCGATCCTTATCGCGGAACGAGGTGAGCTTCATTCGGACAAGTTGGTCGAAGGGGAGTGTACGTGCATCTTCAATGAGTTCGAATTCCGTAATTTCAGGAACCGTTTCGGGACATTCTTCATGGACATTTTTTCCCGCAAAGATGACATTAACAGCGTCTCGGGCCTTGGCATTGGCACCGTCCAAGAACATGCTGACGTTTGCCGAATGCCGAATGCCGATAGATAAAGCCCTCAGTTTCGAGCGCTTGAATAGCGCGCGCCAAATCGCATTCGTTCAGGATGATATCAACATCGCGAGTGTTTCGGACCACAGATTCATCCACTTGCGATACCCAGTGCTGTACCGCATTTTCACCGATCACGGCGTACGGTACCTGAGCAGCATTGAGTGCACGAGTCACTCGTCGTAGCCGGTCCTTCACGACCTCCACGGCTCGTTCAATCCTTTCCCACAACGCCTCACCTGTGTATTTAATTTCAACCATGGTGACTCTCCCGCGTGAAATTGTTTGTAGCAAAAGCGAAAGTCGATCGGGGACTTGGGATTAAGTTCCAGTCGCGGGTCTATCTGGGATGCCGTGGGGTGGATGGAATCGGCCTACACGAGAATGGCAGTGGTCTCACGCTAAGTCGCAAAGCTCGCCAAGGACCGGAAAATACAGACTCCTTTGCGACTTCGCGCCTTGGCGTGAGACGGCCTTCGGTTATTCTTATTTCTACATGGTTCGCGCCGCGGTGCGAAAGCCAAAAGGCCCTAAAAAATCCTTTCAACACTGGGACATTCACATGACCTTTCGCTCGGCTTGCTCGCTTCACACGAGAGGTAAATCCCGATCCCACCTATCTTCTCAATCCCCTCTATCCTCTCTCTGTTCTGTAGCCAAACGCTGGCGGCGCGGGCTGGTGGCGCTTGGGGTGGGCTTGCTGCTGGGGCTGGTTCAGCAGCCGGTATGGGCGGTGATTCAGGTGCTCATGCCCCTGCAAGGACTCATTAAAGATTCAGATGCTATTTTTCTTACCAAGGTAAGTCGGATTGATCCCGAGCGACCGGCAGCGGTTCTCGACGTCGGAGAGTCGCTGAAAGGGAAACCGGCATTCACTCGACTGCCCATCAACTTGACGGGAGATAAAGAGAAACACACGCCGGAACTGCTGCAGCGAATTGGTCCCGAGGCGCCCGTGATCGTGTTCGCTCGTCAGCAGAAAAAGAATGAGTGGATGGGGTTGGCGTTTACCAACGGCACGTGGTTTCAGATTCTCGGCACCACGGATGGGGAGCAGACGCGCTGGGCCTTCACGCACTGCGAAACCTACCTGCGCCGCACGTTCAAAGGAACGACGGCGGAGCTGCAAGCGACCGTCGCCGGCGTGGTGGCGGGCACGAAGAAAGCGCCGCCACCGGATCCCAAGGAGCCGCCCGGATTTGGTCCGGTCTGGTCCGAGAAGAAAAACTAGCGATCGTTGTCCTGCATCTTCTGATCAGCCTGATAGGCCTTCAGAGCAGCCGCTTCGCGAGCCAGTTTGAATTCTGGACCCGGAGCGAAATACTGGACGTCGTCGGTGTGGTAATAAGGGCTGGGAAGCGTCTGGCCACCAACTGATACTTGGCAACCAGTCGCACTCACTGCGGCCGCCAAGCCCACCAGGCACAGAGCTGCTTGCATCCAAGTCGTCGATGATTTGGCCTTCATCTTCCCAACCTCCGAGAACGGTATGTTCAGTACTTCATCTGAGAGCGTTCACTGACCCGGTCCACTGTTCCACCGGCGATTCCGCTGAATAATCCTCACACTCGTTATCGACGCCTCAGCCGGTCAACTTTAGCAATTCGATTTATTTGTCAAAGTCCGCACAGTTGGTAAGTTGAAGGTCTGCGGGTACGGCCCGTTTTTGGCCGGTTATGCAACGTTGTTGCGACCTGAATCGCTTGAATAACCGATAACCTCCACAGAGACGTGGGCGCCAGGAACGATTGGGCCAGGGACTCTCGCGCCAGGAACCTGAGCGGCTTTTTTCCCGCATCGATTGCTAGAGGAACAGGTTATGAAACGTGCAATTGTCAACTGCTGCGGGAGCGTCCTGATTCTGACCCTCACATTTATCGGCGCGCTCTTCGCCCCGACTGCTGCCTCTGCCCAGAACGCTCCCGGTCCGAATCCGCCGGCAGGCAATCCGGGCAACGGTGGTAATCCGGGAAAAGTGGGCGTGCCGCTTTTGGGAGCCGGGCCAACGATCAACTATCCGCTACCTCCCGATGATTATCTGCTGGGGTTCGCTCCCTTCGCGGCCGGTGACTTCACCGCTGCTCGCCGCATGTTTCAAGAGACCTCCAAGAGCGGCATTCGCATTCTGGATGCCCGCTGGATCGACTCGGTTTGCTACCACACGATGATTGGCGAGTGTGCTTACCAGATGGGTGATTTGGTGCAGGCGCTCGATCAGCACACGACCGCCATGAAACTGTTTCTGGCGAATGCGGATTGGATGCTGCGAGTTGATTTTCCGGTGGGCCTGGATGTCGCTGTGAACATGCAGCGGCAACCGATCACTTGGGGCAACAGTGCCCGGAACGTCGTGATCGGGAATATCCCAGAGATCATGCAGAGTATCCAAGGCAAGTCCGACGCTCAGAATGCACAAGCGGTAGCGCAAGGCGGCCTGATCGCTCAGGCACAAGCTTATCGGGTTCGAGTGCCGGAGATAGCGCGCTGCATCGCAGTGTCGATTCGCCGTCGCGGCGAATTGTTGGGGCCAACCGCTCCCCATGATCCAGTCACGAATCTGTTAATCGATGCGTTGTCGCGCCGACTCACTCCACCCAACCACTGGAGCCAATGTTGGATTGACGCTCAGTTGGGCCTGGCGTTACTGAGTGCGGGGAAGCCGCAGCAAGCGGTCGCCGAGTTACAAAAATCGTTGGCCGCCGGCGGCCGTTTTGAACACAAGCTGTCAGGCATGGCGCTGGTCGAACTTGGCAAGCTATCACTGGCAAACGGTCAATATGAAAATGCCCTCACCTATTTCATGGAAGCAACCTATTCGGCATCCGTCTTTGCTCACTATGACGTGATGGAAGAGGCGTTTCGCGGAGCGGTGATTGCTCACCTGGCAAGTGGAAAGCGGACGTTTTTTGCTCCGCTGCAGCCGGCGATCCTATGGGCTAAAAGGCTTTCGCCGATGCTGGAGGCGTCTTTGTGCGTGCTCGCTGGTGACAACTGTGCCGCCATCGGTGAAACGGTGCAGGCGATGAATTTTCTGGCTGAGGCGCGGCGGGCCTTGGGACGTCACGACATGCTCGGCGGAGCAATCGGTGCTCGCTTCCAATATGAATTTGCGAAGGCTAATTTTCAGACGGGAAATATGGCTGCCGGCCAGACGGCACTGGGAATTGCCGCCACCTACATGAACTCGTCTTCCCGCTGGCTCTTCCAAATTAACTTAGCGAACAGCTTCTTTGGCAGTGGAGCGGTAACGGAGCGATCGGCGGATCTGCTGTTTACCGACTTACTGCGCGAGCCGACGAGCAAGGATTGGCTGATTGAGCCCTTTGAAGCGATGGCCATCTCGTTACAGCATCGGCGGCCGGCGATGGAGAATTGGTTTGAAGTGGTGATGCAACGTCGTGAGGCTGAAAGGGCGCTACAGATTGCGGATCGCATTCGTCGCCAAACATTTTATTCATCCTTGCCACTGGGCGGTCGCACGTTAGCACTGCGCTGGATCATGTCCGGCCCACCGGAAGCTTTGGGCGACAAAGCCGTTTTGCAGCGTCGAGATTTATTAGCTCGCTATCCGCGCTTTGAGGAACTGGGGCGAGCGGCACAGGAAATTCGTACCACACTAACGGCGAATCCATTAGCGGGTGATGACGCCGACCAGCTTAAGTTGCTGCAGGCGAAATATGATCAGTGGGGCAAACTAACCGCCGGACAAGAAGTGATTTTGCATGACATCGCGCTGGAGCGCGAGCCAGCAGAGATGGTGTTTCCACCAAGTATCGATGTGAAAGAGTTTCAGTCTCGCATCCCGCCACGCATACTGATTTTGTCCTACTTCAGTGGCGCTCGCGACCTCTACGGATTCGCTCTCGCCAAAGATGTTTTTGCAACGTGGAAAGTCGACTCACCGACCAAACTCAAAGCGGACCTCGTCGAATTGCTACGCAAAACCGGTTTGCGAGATCGAACTCAGCCACTCGAAGGAAAAGATCTGCGAGATGACTCGTGGCGGACCCTGGCTCGCAAAGTGCTGCCGTCTCTGACCAATCATGTCAAACCAGAGACTTGGAACATGTACGACGAGTTGGTGGTGGTACCGGATGGACCACTATGGTACTTGCCGTTTGAAATGTTGATTCCGGGCGAAGAGAAAGATGCCTTACCGCTGCTCCAGCAATTGCGAGTGCGTTATGTGCCAACGGTAAGCCTAGCGCTGCCCGATCGGCGACCGGTGAAGGCGGCGAGCAAGACTGCAGTGGTGGCCGGCCGCTTGCATCCACGAGAGGAATTGTCGGGACCAATCGCGGCCGTCGAGCAGTTAGGGCAAGTCGTCCCGGATGTCACCCGGCTCCCCAATAAGTTGCCAGCAGCATCGACTCTCGTCAGTCGCCTCTACGATCGTCTGGTGGTCTATCACGATATGGAAGACACCGACAAGTCACCGTATGAGTGGTCGCCGGTGCAGATCGATCGTAAGACGGCCGGCGGCACACTCAGCAACTACCTGACACTACCCTGGGGCGCACCGTCGCAGGTCGTATTCCCGGGCTATCACACAGCGGCGGAAGTCGGTCTGAAGAAACCGAATGCAAATGGTGATGAGGTTTTCTTGTCGGCCTGTGGACTGCTTGCATCGGGCACTCGCACTGCACTCATCAGTCGCTGGCGTGTGGGCGGGCAGTCGAGCTACGATTTGACTCGGGAGTTCGTCCAGGAGTTACCACACGCGACTGCCAGCAAGGCTTGGCAACGCAGTGTTCAGTTGCGGTTGCAATCCGAACTTGATCCAGCCACCGAACAGCGGTTGAAACTCAACGCCGGTGATGAACCGATTCGTCCCGAGCATCCATTTTTCTGGGCCGGTTATATGCTCATTGATACCGGCAGCGAACCGAACGATGCCGACCAGCGTGCCGCACGGTGACTCGCGACTTGTAGCTGAACGCGCGATTTGTAGCTGAACTCGCAAGCTGTAGCTGAACTCGCGACTTGTAGCTGAACTCGCAAGAGTTCAGCCGCTGGGTGTTGCGGTTTACCCCGGGTCGTCTGAAGTCTTGCGACTTCAGCTACGAGGTATGCGCGGCATGCACGCGCTACAACGCATACGCGGCAGGCACGCGCTAAAAGGCACGCGCCAAGCTAGCCGCCCTTGGACTCCAGCTTCTTAAGTCGCTCTTCGAGCTGCTGATTGGTGCGTTTCAGCTCTTGCAGCTCTTTGCGCAGCGATTCAAGGTCCTTTGACTTGCCACGCAGCGTTTCCACGCTGCGGTCGATCGCTTGCAACACGCCGCGGTTCTGTTCACGGCCACGGCGAGTGGTTAGCCAATCGATCGCCTGTGGATTAGCGGTTTGCACGAGCAAATCGATGGCTGACCGACGAACATAATTTCGTTCATTGTCCAGTTGCTCGTGCAGTTGAGTGAGATACTTCGAGTCGTCAGGGCGCAATCGTGCCAGAGCGCCCAAAATCAACACGCGCTCTTCGGGGGTCAGCTTTTTAGTATTGCTGGCATCTAGGCGATCGCTCAAACGATTAGCACCCTCCGTCGACTTCGTCTCGACTAAACCATCACAAGCGGCCCGCAGCACGACCTCATGATGACTGGATAGCTCCACGGCGGCGAGCAGCTCAGCACTGCAGTTGTCGCGATCAATCTTCACCAATGCTCGCAGCGCATCCGCTACGGCATAGTACGACTGATCACCCTTGATTACCGCTCGCAAAGCAGCTTTGGTTTCGTCATGCGGAAAATTCCCCAGCAGCGACAAGGCCTCGCGACGCACAAAGGACTTGGCGTCACTCTTGGCACTCTCGATCAAAGCTGCCCGAATCTCGTCGCCATTCGCCTTTCCCAGCGCTTTCACCGCTTCGCGTCGCACGGGCCAGAAGCTATCAGTCCGAGCGGCCTTCAGCAGCGCCGCACGGACATCATTTTCGATTGGCATGTCGGCCAGTGCTTTCGCCGCTTCAAAACGACTCATCACATGAGTGGAATAGCTGAGCTGATCGATTAATTCTTCTTTCGACTTCTCAAATTTCACCGTTTTCAAAACCCAATCGCGCGGATCAAAACAAACTCGTGTAGGTCGTTTATCCAAGGCAAAATGAAATGTCTCTTCGGCCTTCGACACCGTCACTCGGCGCATCACACTGGTCTGCTGATTGGCGAGTTCTATTTCGAC
The DNA here is from genome assembly GCA_046086325.1 of Planctomycetota bacterium. Taxonomy (GTDB): domain Bacteria; phylum Planctomycetota; class Planctomycetia; order Pirellulales; family Pirellulaceae; genus JBJSXJ01. The sequence goes on from JBJSXJ010000324.1 coordinate 7,756, forward strand.
GGCGGTGCGAAACAGGGGCGTTGTGCTATCCACCTTTTGTGTTTGTTTCACCACGACGGTCGCCATCTTCGTCGCCTCATCCCAGTTCCAGGTAATCTGAAAATCGGGATGACCACCGTGATACAGCCATTGATCGAAAAACCAATTCAGGCCCTGTCCAGTCGCTTCCTCGATCGATGAGCGCAAGTCTGCCGTCTCAACCGCTCGAAACTGGTTTACTTCGATGTAGCGATTCAAGGCTTTCCAAAACAGTTCGTCACCTAATTCGAATCGCAGCATGTGGAGAACCCGACCACCCTTGGGATACGAGTGGCTGTCGAACATGTTGACGGGTGCGTTGTAGCGATAGTTCACAATCGCTCGACGGACGGTGCGATCTTCGTTCAGATACGCCTCCGCTTCTCCATGTCGTTCCCAAGTAGCGTCTTCGATACCGCTGTCTTCCTCGGTCCAAAGCGTCGCGAAATAGGTGGCAAAACTTTCGTTCAACCACAACTCGCCCCAATCCTTGCAGGTCACCACATCGCCCCACCACTGATGCGCTAGCTCATGGGCAACCAAGCCATCACTTGAAACATCCAGATGAGCTCGCTTGTCATGAAGAGTGCGCAGATTGAGCGTGGTAGCCGACGTATGCTCCATGCCACCCCATTCATATTCATCCACACAAATCTGCGTGTATTTGGGCCACGGATAGCGATAACCGATTTTGCGAGAGAAAAAATCCATCATCTTCGGAGTTTTTTCAAATGATGTGGGAGCCAGGTCGAGTCGTCCCTTGGGAACGTACGACACGATGGGAATGCCATCCCAAGATTGCTCATACGCTTCAAACTCCCCGACCACCACAGACATCAAGTAGGGCACGTGCGTCTTCTCTTGGACCCAGTGCCAGGTGCGAGTGCCGTCGGCGTTATCGGTTTTGCTTTTCAGAGCACCGTTGGAGAGCACGAAGTATTTGCTGGCGGCTGTGACAACCGTCTCACTGGTGATGCGATCGGCGGGTGAGTCGATGCAGGGATACCAGTAGCGAGTTTCATCGGGTTCGCCTTGAGTCCACATCATGCGAGGCTGATCAGGTTCACTCGGATCAGGTACCACGAAATGAGCACCATGAGCGGGGCGATTCAAGCGATAATCAATCGCCAGTTGGAGCGTTTCGCCGGGCTTGTAGACGCGGTCGAGTGTAATTCGAAGCCCGTGTCCTTGATGTTCATGCTTCAGTTCTTTTTCGGTGGCTGGCATGGCTGCTTGTAATCGCACCTTCTCAATCGCCATCTCGGCGGCATCCAGCACGATCGTTTCGGTGGGTCGATAAATCGCGAGTCGATGGATCGCTCGACCTTTTAATTCCTGTTTGTCGAGATCGACGCGCAGTTCCAGTCGAGTGTGTCGCTGATCGACATCACGGCTGCGAACCGAGCGTGGCTCAGCGGTGAAGGGACCACGTCGATCAGGGGCTTGAGCGCTTGTTCGCTCGACGAATCCCACGCTCAACAGCAGCGCGCCAATAACAACCATTCGCTCCAGCCAACGCAACATCGAAACGCTCCCTGCGATTTGAAACGGTGAATGATGGCACTAGCATAGTCAGTCGCTAAGTGGAGTGGTGCGGGGTGGTGGTGGAATTCCGCAGGAATGGCCCACTCGCCATCAAGCAACTCGATGCGGCAACGGCTGACCAGCCAGTCCAGCCAGAAGGTTTTGTACCGAGATTTCCGCCATGCGCTGACGAGTTTCCACGGTGGCGCTGCCGAGATGCGGGGCCAGTACCAAATTATCCAGTTGCAGCAGCCGATGATCGCGCGGCAGCGGTTCGGGATCGGTCACGTCCAGTCCCGCCGCGAAAATCCAGCGCCCTGCGAGCGCCTCGGTGATCGCCGCTGTGTCGACGATGGGGCCGCGAGCGACGTTGACGAGAATTGCTGTGGGCTTCATTTGTCGCAGTTGCTCGCGGCCAATCAATCCGCGGGTCTCGGCCGTCAGCGGGACACTCAGCACCACAAAATCACTCATCGCCAGTAAATCTGGCAACGATTGATAACGAGCGGCATATTTCGCTTCGGCTGCTTCATCGCGCCGACGATTGTGATAAACCACATTCATGTCAAAACCACGGGCACGCTGGGCGATCTGTCGTCCAATGCGACCCATCCCCACAATTCCGATTGTCTGACTGTGTACCTCGCGGCCCAGAATCAACCCGGGATCATAACGAGTGAAGGCAGCACTGCGCGCGTAGTGGTCGCTTTCCACCAAGCGTCGAGCGGCTGCGAGCAGCAGGGTGAATGCCATGTCCGCTGTCGCTCCATCGAGAATCCCAGGCGTGTTACCGACAGGAATCTGGCGCGCGATGGCGTCGGGCAGACAGATATGATCGACACCCACGCCATAGTTGCTGATCACTCGCACCCCAGGCAAGCGATCCATCACCGCTCCGTCCACCAGCGGATGTCCATAGGTATAAATCGCAGATACCTCAGTAGCACTGCCCGTCTCCGTTACGCTCCAAGGCAGCAGCTCCACTTTCCCAACCAGCAGTTTTTCGACTGCGGCGGCCAATGGTCCGTCGGCGACAACACGGGGCAATGATGACATCCAGGTTCACTCCTGAAGCGGTCTGAGATTGATTGGGTGACGGACAATCGGGCGCACGATTTAGGCCAGGATCTCGGAGAGCACTCGACCATGAATATCGGTCAACCGAAAATCGCGTCCGGCGTAACGATACGTCAATTGCTCGTGATCCAGGCCCAGGCAATGGAGCATTGTGGCCTGTAGGTCATGCACATGTACCGGCTGCTCGACAACATTGAATCCTAACTCATCGGTCTTGCCGATCGTCAGCCCGGCTTTGATACCACCGCCTGCCATCCACACCGTGTAAGCTTGCGGGTGATGATCACGTCCCTGGCTGCGACCAAGTGCTGGATTGTTCTCCACCATCGGTGTGCGCCCGAATTCGCCACCCCACAATACCAGGGTTTCATCGAGCAGTCCGCGTTGCTTGAGATCCATGACGAGTGCTGCCGACGCTTGGTCTGTCGCGGCACAATTGTTCTTGAGATTACCAGCCACGTCGGAATGAGCGTCCCAGCCTTCATGATAAATGTTGATATAGCGCACACCTCGTTCGATCATGCGTCGAGCGAGCAGGCAGGCGCGAGCGAAAGAAGGTTTGTCTGGATCGCAGCCATACATTTTGAGCGTCGCCGCATCTTCGCTCTTGAGATTCATTAAGTCAGGTGCGGATGTCTGGAGACGAAACGCCATTTCATACGCTTGAATTCGTGTGGCGATTTCCGGATCACTTTCGGTTGTGAGTTGCTGACGATTGAGTTCGCTGATGAGGTCCAGCGAGTCGCGCTGTAGCCGAGCGTCAACACCGGGAGGGTTCGAGACATTGAGAATCGGATCACCTTGATTTCGCAGCCGTACACCGGTGTACACACTCGGCAAAAACCCACTCGACCAATTCGCCGCCCCACCACTTATTCCAGCACCGGTCGACATCACCACGAACGCCGGCAAGTCACTCGTCTCGGCACCCAGTCCATAGGTCACCCAAGAGCCGATGCTGGGGCGCCCCGGTTGGGCGAATCCCGTGTTGAGGAAAATCTGTGCTGGAGCGTGATTGAACTGGCTGGTATGAGTCGACTTGATCAGGCAGATCTCGTCGACCACTTTCGCTAAATGCGGCAGCACCTCGGCTATTTCCGCTCCCGACTGTCCCTGCTTTTCAAAACGAAAACGTGGTCCCAAGACCGCCGCATCACTGCGAATAAACGCATACCGCTGGCCACCGATAACCTCAGGTGGAATCGGCTTGCCTTCGTATTCTTTCAGCTTGGGTTTGCTATCAAACAGATCCAACTGACTTGGAGCACCCGCCATGAAGAGATGGATGACATGCTTAGCCTTGCCGGGATAATGTCCCGATTTGGCCGCCAGCTGATTCTTGCGAACCGCAGTGGCTGAACCGGGAGCGGAGGTCGAGTTTACCGAGTCTTCGCCCCGCGACGTGCGACTGACCGATCCGGTCGACGCACCCGCCAGCAGCGAAGCCAGTGCAATCTTCCCCACTCCATAGCCGCAGTCGTGAAAAAAGTGTCGGCGAGAAACTGCGGGCGACTGCCAAGATCGGCCTGGGAACTCGTTCTGCATTGCGGAACTCCACGAACAAGGTGCTAACCTGTCGAGCGTCAATCTAGGAAAGTGTAACGTGAACGACCCCGATAGCATAACGTAGATGAAGAGTTCATCATCGAGACCTGCGACGGACGAAAATAGAACTGTGGGAAGTCGGCACTGGTTAATCGCGGAAAAAAGACAGAAATAAATTTAAGTTGGAGTTGGGGACCCATGGCGAGTGATCGATTGAAGTTAGCTCTAGCCCAGATCGTTTCCGCGCGAGACTATCTGCAGACGCTGCTGGGTGATTTCAGCGCAGCAGAAATGTTCGTCGTACCGCCTGGCTGTAACAGCCATCTGGCGTGGCAAATCGGGCATCTTGCCATGGCTCAGTACGGGCTCTGCCTGTTTCGTATTCGAGGTCGAGCGGAATTGGATTTGGAATTGATGCCGAGTTATTTTCGGAAACAGTTCAGTCGCGGGTCGGTGCCCAATCCCGATCCGGCGGCGAATCCCTCCAGCGAGCTGATTCGTGAGGTTTTTGATCGAGTGTATCAGCAGGTGCTCACCGAGTTACCGACGATTGAAGACAGCAGTTTGGATGATGCTGTGGAGAGTCCCTATGCGGCGACTGCCACCAAACTTGGAAGCCTGCTGTTTAGTGCTCATCATGAAATGCTGCATGCTGGCCAAATTGGCATGCTGCGCCGCTTGCTCGGAAAGTCTCCCGTTCGTTAACCATGCAGTCGCTAGCCGATTGTAAATGAGTAGCCGTGCACGACCGGTGCAAGTGCGACTCAGTGAGTCGAAGATTCTTTTTGATTGAGGAGGTGTGTGATGCGTCGAGTGTTGAATGGACGTCAGAGTGCTCGCGGACGCTGGATCCTGCTGGCCATTGCAGCTGTGGTGCTTCTGAACATGACTGTATCGCCGGCACGAGCGGCTGAACGAAATCGTCGCGCACATTGGGTGGAACGAGCGACTACCGGTTCAACTCAAAAAACGGACTTGGTGATCAATCAGCGAGCAGCTCGGGCGGCGGCGTCTCAGCAGCGAGCCCTGGAGAACTATCCCAAATTCAACGGCGCGTTCTCGTCGCGATTCTATACGGACTACGGCTATCCCACCGGCACGCATGGGATGCGCATGTTGCCTTGGTAACACGGCCGCGCGCAAAAACGGTGCCAAGCGAGTGATTCACGGTAGTTTCGTAGTCGTCGCTGATTAAGGCGACTTCTTAAGAACTACCTCGACTTCACCGCTGTACATCGCAAATGGGTCACCGCGTTCGGATAGGGTTCGCGCGAGCGTGGCGATGGTGCGCTCCACGGGTTTTGTCGCGAGCACTTCACCGGCGCGAGTTAACGTCACCGGCTGGTCCAGATCCAGCATCTCGTCGTTCAAACGCACGCGCAGACGTTCGACCTGCTCGCTCTGCAAATCAATCTTTTGTCCAGATCGCACCGCGATCACTTCCGCTCCCGTCTTCCGCTGATTGTCATCTAATGCTAGCCAGTAGAAGCGGCGGTGAGTTACATCATCTTGCTTCCAGACAATTCGCTCCGGAAGCGGTGCTCGTTGATATTGATACATCCACGGAATCGCCACCGCATCTTCACGATCCATCCAATGCCCTTTGTCGGGATGGATTTTCACCAGATGCGTGTAGCCTTTGGGATCATCTTTTTGCAGTGCCGCGAGACTCTTGGCCCAGTCAGCAGCCGTTTGATTGCGGTTGTAGGCGGCATCTTTTCCGCCCATGTGAATCGTGAACGGCAGATTACGCAGTCCGAGTGGTGACGTTTCGTTCGGATGCCCGGCCATCATCGCCGCAGCAGCAAAGCGATCGGCCATGCGCGGAGCCAACTGGTACACTCCGTCCCCACCCGCCGAATAGCCCATCAGGTAGACGCGATTGGGATTCACATCTTCAAACACAACTAGATTCTCAATCAGTCGATCGAAGAGTGGATCGATGTGATCTTGATGCCAAAGATTCCAAGTGTCGGTCGGAGCACGAGGCACGACGTAGACACCTTCTTTGAGTGTGTAGAGTCGTTTTTGATTTTCCCACTGACTGTCATTAACAGCTTTGGGTGCTCCCCCACCACCGTGCATGGAGAAGACCAGGCTGCGTCCACCTTCCGGCTTCTCCCCAAAAACTTTGATCGTAAACGGCATCTCAAAGTCACCCTGCCGTACTTTTCCTTCTTTCATTTCCATCGTTCGAGAGGCCCGGATCTGCTTTTTGTGATCCTCGATCAAGAGCGTTTTGGCCTGGAGTGCATCCGCTTTCGTCAACGCCAGTCGGGCAAACGGCTGATCCTGTATGGCGCCACGAGTGCTGGCATCTTGAGCCAGAAAATTGCCCAGATCGGTGACCGCTTTCGATGTCACAGCGTTTTCCGGCGCGGCAGGTTTTTCAGCGTCTTTTTCACCAGGTTTAGCGGCAGACTTGGGACCTGCTTTATCTGCCGGCTGATCGCCAGCCGCCGGCTTGGTGAACGAGAGCGTTACAAGTTGTCCAGCCTGCGGCCGCTCCACATTTACTGACACCGTCTCCCCGGCATGTTCGCCGGTCACCTTCCAACCAGCATTTGCCTGCACCACGATCGTGCGATGATCGTTCGCATCAAAGCGTTCGTCGTTCGTCGTGATGTCGAATCGCTGCTCGCCACCAACTTGCAGCACTTGGACTTTCGCCGACACTCGTTCACCACGAGCGTCCACAGCTCGTAGTCGCAGCAGGACAGCACCCTCTGGTAACTTCACCGCTCGACTGGTGTACCGATCGGTCACGTTCACGGCACTGACATCGTTGATATCGCGTGCCCAGACCATCGGAAAGAACTGTGGAGTTCGTTTGAAGCTGGTCGAGTAGATGGCATGCAGCAGGTCATCGCGGCGGGCAGCGGAGGCGCGATCGCCAAACCAAACGCTGTCCAGTTGGTCGCCTGAGGGCTCGGCAGCTCCTGTGAAATGCCAGCCATCATCCCAAACTTCGACCCAGGAATGATTACCGCTTCGATCCGACCACAGGGGCGTACCGCAGAAACGAGCCGGCACACCGACAGCTCGACAAGCATCGATGAGCAGCACTGTCAGACCGCTGCAAGAGGCGAGTCCGGTTTCGATCGACTCGTACGGACTTTGATCCGCTTTATTGCGCTTGGTGGAGTAGCGCACGTTGAACATGCCATAGATTTTTTGATTGAGGAGTGCAGCGGCATGTCCGGGGGAACGAGCATCTTTGACCAGTGGTAGACATTTTTCATAGAAGTCACGACGCCAGCGATCACGACGCTCGTTAATGCTCGCATACGGCAAAATATCGTTCAGGAAAATCTCTGGTGGAATCTGCTTTTTCCACGGTGCGGCGGCAAACGCTCGATACGCCAAATCGGTGTTCTCAAGTAAGTATTCGGCGGTGAGACTTTCGCGATCGCGCTGTGGCATGTGAGCAATCAGGAACCGCAGGCCTTCGCGCTGAGTCGCTGGCACATCGCGCAGCGCCCGTTCCAGTTCCATGCGATTCTTTCCCGCTTGCTGCAGTGATTCGTCGATCAGTCGCCCGATTTCATTGGCAACTGAGTCTGGCTGGGAGGCGACGGGCGCAGCGGCTGGGGTAGTGGCAATGGTTCCGGCGGTCGCTGCGGGCTGGCGTGTGAGCTGCGAATCTTGAGTCACACACCACTGAAACGCCGCTTGGCCATCGGGCTTGACCAACAGCGTAGCGCGGTAACCCGACTCGGTCTTTTCCAAAATGGGCGCCGCAGGGAAGGCTTGCCATGCTTCGGCTTTCATTCCCAAGGCCGCAAGGTCCAGTGACCAAGTGCCCTTTTGAGCCTGATACGAGCGCTGGCGATGATAGATTTCCATGAGTAGATCGCGCGCAGCTTGCTGCGGGTCTGGCGTTGGAGTTACCTCCAGCGTCGAGTTCGCCGCGGAGAATTCGACGGTTCCCCAGCGCTCCGGCCGATGCATATCGACGATTCCCTGTGGGGACCAAATCCAATTGTTTTCGGGCCGATTAGGAACCTTTTGATAATCGCCAGCCACGATCGTAGTGGCCCATTCCACGCGTGAAAAATTCACTCGCCAACGTTCACCAGCTTGAGGCGTTGTGGGCGCGCGTCCAGCCGGGCGATTGAACGCCGTCCACGGAATTGCAATCTCGATCGACCAGCCCTGATCGACGTCACTCGGGTCGTTCAGAGTGCCTTGAATGTGTACAGCCGAGCGTAAACCAGTCAGCTCGAAACGATCATCAGCTTGACCGCCATCTTTATAAGGCTTGTTCAAAAACAGATCCCAGCCGGTGTTGAGTGCATTCATTTCGAATTCGTAGTACTGATGATTGTCACCATCAGGATCGACGAATAATTCAAAATCGTTGTCGTGAAAGATGACGGCGTCATGTTCGCGAATTTGAGCCCAGACATGGGGTTCGTCGAGCTGTGCGGCCACGTAGAAGTGCTGCTCGTCCCACAGCATTTTGGCGCGCGTGCGATGGGTGGGGCGCGGCCGAGCGTCGCCTTCGATGTCCACGAAGTCCGCTGTCCAAGGCACATTGGCCCAGGCTGCATCGTTCAAGCGACCATCGATCGTGGGAGGTTGTGTAGCCCGTGCGGCAACATAAGCGCGCGGCACTTGCGGCTTCATCCGCAACCAATCCTCCAACGAATCAGCGCTGCATGCTGTTTCGCAGGAATTCCCTAGCGCGAAAGCGGTTACCAGCCAGAGGAGAAACGAAGGGATGCGACGAACGATACGGGACCAAACCATCGACGTCATGAATAAACTCGCTAAGACTAAATCGTCATCAGAGGAAACAACACGGGAACCCGCCTCAGGCCCAGAGTATGGCGAAAACCGCTAGGAATTTCGATAGTCCTAGGGATGAGGGGGCTGCGGTGGTTACAGAATGGGGCGAGCTTCACTGCTCGCCCCAGAGAAAAACCTGGATGGACCAACGCAAATGGCCTAGCGGCCACGACCGCCGCGGCCTCCGCCGCCGCCACCCATGCCGGGAATCCCGCCGCCACCCATGCCGGGAAAACCGCCGCCGCCCATGCCTGGGAAGCCGCCACTGCCACCAGCACCGCCGCGGCCACCACCGCCACCTGGGAAGCCTTGCACGCCTCCGCCGCCGCCGCGATTGCCACCGGCAGCTCGCTGCATCGCATCCAACTGACGCATCATGTTGGCCGGATCATTCGGCTGCTGCTGGCCCTGTGGACGACCGCCTACTGGTGCGATGCCATTCGGCTGATTGAAGCCACCGACACCGCCGCGCATTCCGGGAGTGGTGGCCATGTTCGAATTCACTTGCACCGACGGACCACCCATCGACTGCAGAGCGCGCTGCAATACCAGCGGATTCGCCGCCTTCACCGTGACCACCTTGAGCGCCTCATCACGAGTGCTGTTGGCCGCTAGGTCGAGAGAAGTCACGAGAGCTTTGACTTCCAGAAAGAGCGGTTCGGGGGCCGAGACGATCAGTGAATTGCTGCGCACGTCGACGCCGAGCGTCATCTTAGTCGGCTCGCTCTTCGCCTGCGAACCGCCTCCACCACCACCCCGTCCGCCTCGCAGTGCTCGTACGAGGTCTTCGGGAGACGGTTGCCGTGGTTGACTGGCATCAGCCACGATGCGATTCGAGAATACGGTCCGAACAACGCCGGCGACTTCTTCCGCCGACGTGTGATTCACCGGAATGAATCGCGGCTTGCCGGCGGTTTCGTCGGGCTCCGGACTCGCTTCCTGATCGATCACTTTTAAAAGCTCTTCCACCAATTCCAAATCGCTGGGAGCAGCTTTGACAATCAAAGCATTCAAGCGAGCATCGGGAGTGATGGTGATGGGGCCGGACGCAGCGGCACCGCCACCACCTCCACCGCCACCCAAGAGACCACCCAGTAATCCGCCCGCCATGTCTCCCATCATGCCCGAGGCAAGATCGCCCAGTAAACTTCCACCGCCGCCGCCACCACCACCACCCGACGATTCACCGCCACCAGCAATGATTGTGTTGAGCAGCGCGGCAGCCGCTTCGGCCTTCGAATGTCGCAGATAATAAACGGTATATTCGCGCGTGGTGCCGCTCATCGCTTCGCGTCCAGCCAGCGTCGAAAAAAGTGCCTCGAGATCATCAAGTGCTTGCTTGTCTTCCGAGGCGATCACGATGCCACCCTTCTGAATGGTGATCACGACATCAGC
>JBJSXJ010000325.1:0-20212 GCA_046086325.1 Planctomycetota bacterium
GTCGAACAGGGCCGGGCACAGCTGCTGCAGCGCCTGAACGAACAACACCTTGCAGACCGTCCAGGCAACCTTGAACTGGAAGCACGAATTGCCTCCTTTGAACTTGCCGGCCGGATGCAGCTGGCCGCACTGGATGCACTCGATCTGTCCCAGGAAACCGCAGAAACGCAGCGTGCCTACGGTCTAGAAAATCCAGCCACGAAATCCTACGGCAAACGCTGCCTGATGGCACGGCGACTGGTGGAACGCGGAGTGCGTTTTGTGCAACTCTTTCATCGTGGTTGGGATCAGCACACGAATCTGCCGAAACAGATTACGGGTCAATGTCTGGATACGGACCAGCCATCGGCGGCACTCATTCGCGATCTCAAACAGCGCGGACTCCTCGACGATACGCTCGTGATTTGGGGTGGCGAGTTTGGTCGTACGGTCTATTGCCAAGGGCAGCTCACGGCCGAGAATTATGGACGCGATCATCATCCGCGCTGTTTCACCATTTGGCTGGCGGGTGGCGGTGTTCGTCCGGGCATGACATGGGGTGAGACGGATGATTTTTCTTACAATGTCACTCGTGATCCCGTCCATATCCATGACTTGCATGCCACGCTGCTGCATTGCCTCGGGATCGATCACACTCGACTGACCTTCCGTTATCAAGGCCGAGATTTCCGCCTCACCGATGTGCATGGGCAAGTGATCCGGGACATCCTGCTGTGACGACGTTCGTGGATTTTTCGTGAAAGACTGCCGTGCCTCATCACAATCGTTTTCGCCATCAACAGTATGGAGTGCCACCGCCGCGTGAACAGTTGGAATTCCTGCATCCGGCAGCACCAGTGGCGATGGAAAGCGACGAGTGGCGACAAGGCATGGCGGCGGTCGGCGCTGCGCTGCGAGCGCATCGAGTTGCCGCCATCTATCTGATCCATGGCACGTTCGTCGGCGATGATACACTCGGCATCGTGCGTCTACTGGAACGCTGCTGGACCACACTCGGTCACGACCTACGCAAATACGAAAAGCGGCTAGCCGATCGGTTGGTGCGAGATTCGGGCAACTACACCTGGGAATATGCACAGCAGTTCGAACGCGAGATTAATCAGGATGAGTCGGGTGCGCCCGTCGAGTTATCACGGCGTATACCGGTGAGAATGTTGACGTGGTCGAGTGCGAATCATCATTTGGGGCGGGCCGACGGTGCCGTGCGGCTATTCAATGAGCTGAGCGGATTGAAGTTGATTCCGGGCCAGAGACTGCTGCTGTGGGGTCACAGTCATGGAGGCAATGTGCTCGCCTTGCTTTCGAATCTCCTGGGTAGCGAGCCAGCTGAACGTGAACGATTTTTTCAGGCGGCCCGCGATTACTATCAATCGAAGTTAACCTCAGACGAACTCCGGCAGCCTTGGCTGCGTGCGAAAGAGCGTTTGCTTACCGCCGCTCACCCACTCACCCACATCCCGCTCGACATGGTCACCTTCGGTACTCCCATTCGCTACGGCTGGGATACGGGAGGCTACGCTCAGCTTTTGCATTTCCTCTTTCATCGAGCGATTGCGGGTTTGGAGCCCTGGGAGACTCGGTTTCCCTTCTCGCTTCGTTCCGCACTTTCCGCTCGGCGGGGCGATTACATTCAACAAGTCGGCATCGCGGGCTCGAATTTTCCACCGGCGATTGTCGATTGGGGTTTGCATCGCGCGGATGCACATTTGGGGCGTGTTTTGCAAACAGACTTACCGCGAGGGAATCTGTGGAGTCGGCTGCGAGCGGGCCAGCGTGCTCCGGACGAAGGTCGCACGCTACTGATCGATTATGAACAGGCGGGTCGTTTGCTGCGTTCCGCCTTCGGCCATGCCATCTACACGCGCCAACGCTGGCTGCTCTACCACGCCGCCGAAGTCGTCCGGTGTTTCTATGGAGCGACGTCGTAAGCGATCCGCTCCGAGACGATCCGTTCGTGGTCTATTGTTGTGACTCATTGACCGTTCGGGAGCGGATAGTGCCAGCCTTGCTAGGTCGGGAAACGTTCTTGAAGCGACTGAACGCTCATTTCTTCCTGGCGTAAGGCCTCCATCGCTCGCACGCACGCCTCACCGGCAGAAAGAGTCGTGATGCAGGGGACACCTGCTTGCACTGCAGCTGCTCGGATCTTGCCCTCATCCGTGCGTGCACCCTTACCACTGGGCGTATTAATCACCAACTTCACTTGACCATCATGGAGATAGTCGAGCAGATTTGGTCGACCTTCGGCGAGCTTCTTCACGCGCGTAACCGGGATGCCAGCCTCGTCTAAGCGGCGAGCGGTGCCGTCGGTTGCCAGCAGTGGATGCCCCATGTTGTGCAGCTTCTGAGCCATCGTCACCAAGCCTTCCTTGTAGCGACTGGTGACACTTAAGAAGATCAATCCTTCGCGAGGCAGGACCACGCCGGCCGCCAGTTGGCTCTTCGCAAACGCAATCGAAAACCGTTCGCTCACGCCCATCACTTCCCCGGTACTACGCATTTCCGGTCCCAGGACAATGTCGACACCGGCAAACTTGCGGAACGGGAAGACACTTTCCTTGACCGAGATATGAGCCGGACGAGGTTCTTGGGTGATCCCCAGTTCCGCCAGCGTTTGGCCAGCCATCACCTTGGCAGCAATCTTGGCAATCGGCACTCCAGTAGCCTTCGCGACGAACGGCACCGTACGACTAGCACGTGGATTCACTTCCAGCACATAGACATTCATCTCGCCATCTTCACGTTTCACGGCAAATTGAATGTTCATCAAGCCGATCACGTGCAGGCGTCGTGCGAGTGCTTCCGTGGCCGCTCGGATTTCATCCAGCACCGCACCACTTAAACTATGCGGCGGAATGGCACAGGCGGAGTCACCCGAGTGAATGCCAGCCTCTTCGATATGTTCCATCACGCCCATGATGACGACTTGCTGTCCATCAGAGACGCAGTCGACATCCACTTCCGTAGCGTCTTCCAGGAAACGGTCAATGAGTACCGGTTGGCCCTGAGCCACCACAAACGCCTCGGCCACAAAACGCTCGAACTGCGCGTTGTCGTAACAGATCTCCATCGCTCGTCCACCCAGCACAAAACTGGGACGTACCAAGGCGGGAAAACCAACCTTCACCGCCTCACGACGAGCTTCATCCATCGTGCGGGCAATGGCATTGGCTGGCTGCTTTAACTTGAGCTGCTCCAGCAGCAACTGAAACTTCTCGCGATCTTCCGCCGCCTCGATCGTATCGACACTGGTGCCAATAATCGGCACCCCGGCTGAGTGCAAAGCTCGTGACAAGTTGAGCGGCGTTTGGCCACCAAATTGCACAATCACGCCGTCCGGTTGCACTCGATCGAAAATGTTGAGCACGTCTTCGGTCGTGAGCGGTTCGAAGAACAGCAGATCACTGGTGTCGTAATCGGTACTCACCGTCTCGGGATTGGAATTCACCATCACCGATTCAATGCCCATCTCGCGCAGCGCGAAACTGGCGTGACAACAGCAGTAATCGAATTCAATTCCTTGGCCAATGCGATTCGGGCCACCACCCAGAATCATGACTCGCTTCTTGCTGGGCTGCTTCGGCGGCGTCTCATCCTCGGACTCATACGTGGAATAATAGTAGGGCGTGTACGCCTCAAACTCGGCGGCACACGTGTCAACCGATTTGAACGTGGCGACGACACCGCGCTCTTTGCGCTCCTGACGTACATCCAGTTCGGTGGAGCTCCAGATGGTGGCGAGTTGCCGATCCGAGAATCCGTTGCGCTTAGCGTGTCGCAAGGTCGCCGTGTCCACTTCGCGAATATCACTATGACGGCGCAGTTCCGTTTCTAACTCGACCAGCTGTTCCAATTGATCAAGGAACCAGGGATCGATTCCCGAGAGATCATGAATCTCACCCACCGTCATCCCGGACTTGAATGCATAGCGGATGTACCAGACGCGTTCATGATTCGGTGTGGACAGTTTGGCGCGAATCTCTTCCTGGCTCGGCTGAGTGGTTGTTCCCCACAAATCCTTGCCATCGCAGCCGAAGCCGAATGCACCCACTTCCAGCCCGCGCAGCGCCTTCTGGAACGACTCCTTGAACGTGCGGCCAATCGCCATCGTTTCACCCACACTTTTCATTTGTGTGGTGAGTGTCGCATCGGCTTCGGGGAATTTCTCGAAAGCAAAACGCGGAATCTTCGTGACGACATAGTCAATCGTCGGTTCAAAACAGGCTTTTGTGCGGCGAGTGATGTCGTTGGCCAGTTCGTGCAGGCGGTAGCCCACCGCGAGTTTGGCCGCAATTTTAGCGATCGGAAATCCCGTCGCCTTAGAGGCCAAGGCCGAAGAACGACTTACCCGTGGATTCATCTCGATCACAATCATGCGGCCCGTCTGCGGATGCACCGCAAATTGAATGTTCGAGCCGCCGGTTTCCACACCAATCTCGCGGATCACTGCCAAGCTGGCATCACGCATCCGCTGATACTCTTTGTCGGTGAGTGTCTGAGCTGGGGCGACGGTGATCGAATCGCCGGTGTGCACCCCCATCGGATCAAAGTTTTCAATCGAGCAGATGATCACGACATTGTCATCCATGTCGCGCATCACCTCCATCTCATATTCTTTCCAGCCAATAATCGATTCCTCGATGAGCACCTCGGTGATCGGGGACTGATCCAGTCCGCGCTGCACAAGCGTGTCAAACTCCTCCCGGTTGTAGGCAATCGCCGAGCCGCTACCACCAAGCGTAAAGCTAGGACGGACCACGGCCGGTAAACCAACCATGGCCATGGCTTTACGAGCATCTTCCAGATTGTGGACGGTCTTGCCGCGGCAGCATTCCAGTCCGATTTTTTCCATCGCTTGCTTGAACTGCTCGCGCTCTTCCGCCTTCGCAATCACCGCGGGACGCGCTCCAATCATCTCGACGCCATATTTCTCCAGCACGCCATGCTTGGCGAGGTCCATGGCTAGGTTCAGACCCGTTTGCCCCCCTAGCGTGGGGAGGATTGCGCAGGGCCGCTCACGTTCAATGATCTTGGCCACCATTTCCCAGGTGAGCGGCTCGATGTAGGTCCGGTCCGCAGTGCTCGGGTCCGTCATGATCGTGGCCGGGTTGGAATTCACCAATACGACCTCGTACCCCTCCTCGCGGAGGGCTTTGCAGGCTTGCGTCCCCGAGTAATCAAACTCGCAGGCTTGCCCAATGATAATGGGACCAGAACCGATCAGCAGAATTTTGCGAAGGTCGGTGCGACGAGGCACGAGGTGCTTCCTATGGGGCGGGAGGTGCGACTGACCAGCCAGAGAAGATTAAGTTCCCTGATTCAAATTGGGACGAAGTTATCACGTGTGCCAACCCCGATTCAAGGGGACCAACGTCGTGGGGATCGATCTTGACCCCGTTTTCCCCAACCTCGTATATTGCTCGCCCTTGGAGACCATTCCTCCGGGATGATTCGCGACGGATCGACGGCAAGAGATCGAGGCAATCGATTTGAGTCCATCGATCTTAGGCAAGGTATCTAACGCAAGGGAGTTGCGTGATGAACAGCATGGATGCTACGGCAGTGGTACGTACCGAACGCCAACGACAACGGTGGGCCTGGATTATCGGATTGCTCGCGGTCGCTGGACTCGCGCTCGGCATGAATCGGTTCTGGGGGCCGACGGCGGTTGACGCCCAAACCTCCCCGACACGGTCCAAATCAAGCAGTTCGACCGCTTCCGGCACGCCAGCCGCTCCTGCTACCCCCAGCCTGCCTGGAAAGGCGACTCCCAGCACCAGCGGGACCAATTCGGCGAAGAGCAAGACCATCGCTCCCGCCGCTGCGGTTTCCCCCGCCGCCTCTGGCCCCTCCGCCGCTCCTGGCAAAGGGAACGTAAAGACCACCAGTGGCAGCCAGGCGACATCCACCACCGGGCGTGGTGCTCCAGGTAGCGCGACCGCTGGCAACGGTCAGGCGGACGCTAACCCCAACGACAGCGAACTAAAAATCGTGGCGCTCATCAACGGCGAACAAATCACGCGCCAGGATCTCGCTCGGGAATGTGTGTTACGATTTGGCAAGGAAGTATTAGAGTCGCAGGTTAATAAGCATTTGATTTATCAAGCTTGCCTGCAGCGCAACATCAAGATCTCGGAACAAGACGTCACGGATGAAATTGAACGTATCGCGAAGAAGTTTGGCTTGTCGACCGATCGCTGGTTGCTGCTGCTGGAGCAGGAGCGCGGCGTAGGACCGGTTGAATATCGCAGCGAGATTATTTGGCCAGCACTGGCTCTGAAGGCTCTCTCCGCCGATCAACTGGTTGTGTCCCAGGACGAACTGAAGAAAGCCTTCGAGTCGGAGTTTGGCGAGAAGGTGCGGGTGCGTGTGATTTCGGTCAGCAGTCGCAAACGTGCCGAAGAGTTGTGGGCACAGGCGCAGGCCAATCCGGACTCCTTCCCCAGTATGGCCAAAGATCATTCGGAGGATCCCAGCGCCAGCGTGATGGGAGTCATCCCGCCGATTCGGAAAAACAGTGGTGTAGACAATCTGGAGAAGGCAGCGTTCAAGCTCAAACCAGGCCAGGTTTCGCCCGTCATTCAAGTCGCCAATCAGTACATGATTTTGCGCTGTGAGGAGCATATCAACGCGGTCTATCTGGCGGGCGAGCAGCTGCAGGCGGCTCAAGGCCAGATCACCGAAAAGATTCGCGAACAGAAAATGCGGACTGCGGCCAATGACCTGTTCAAGAAAATGCAGACGGAAGCCAAGGTGGTCAATGTCTTGAATGACGCCAACCTGCAAAAGCAGCACCCTGGCGTCGCCGCTCTCATTAACAACAAGCCGCTCACGATGCGCGAGTTGTCGGAAGAGTGCATTAAGCGGCACGGTAAAACAGTGCTCGACGGTGAAATCAACCGCAAGATTCTGCAGATGGAACTCAAGCGACTGCACCGCACAGTAGATGATAGTGATATTCAAGAAGAGGTCGCCCGAGCCGCTGAATCGTATGGCTATATGAAAGAGGACAAGCGCACGCCCGATGTCGAGGGCTGGCTGAAAGCGGTTACGGAAAACGACAACACGACGATCGATGTCTATGTGCGGGATGCCGTCTGGCCGTCGGCGGCACTCAAGAAACTCATCGGTACCAACGTGCAGATCACCGAAGAGGACGTGAAGAAAGGCTTTGAAGCCAATTATGGTGAACGCGTAGAAATCATGGCGATCGTGATCAGTAATCAGCGCCAAGCGCAGCAGGTCTGGGAAATGGCGCGTGATAATGCCAGCGAGTCTTTCTTTGGAGAACTCGCCCAGCAGTATTCCATCGAACCTGCCTCGCGCGCCAATTCCGGACGAGTACCACCGCTGCGTCGTCATAGCGGTCAGCCGGTACTGGAAGATGCGGCGTTCAAGTTGAAAGCGGGTGAATTGTCACCGATTCTCTCCGTCGGCGATAAATTCGTGATCCTCAAATGCCTGGGACGCACCAAGCCTGTAGTCAGTGAACTCACCGCTGAGGTGCGTCAGGAGTTGACGGGTGATCTGACCGAAAAGAAGCTGCGCGCGAGTATGAACAAGGAGTTCGATCGGTTGAAGGAAGAGGCGCAGGTAGACAACTTCCTGGCCGGTTCTTCTCAGCCCGGAAAACGCTCGAAAGCCTCAGCCACTCCCGATCTCAGTGGCACTCAAAATCTGGAACTGCCCACCGCTCCAGCCGCACGTGGTGCGACCAAGACGCCACCGGCACCACGAGCTGGCTCAACGAAACGATAATCCGCTCGCTGCCGCGACCACAGCCGGTGGGGCTAACAGGATAAGCGCCGCCGGCTGACGGCTGTGACTTGAGAAAACTCTGACGAGGCCGACGAAATGGATCCACTGTTTTCCGTTGCCGATCAGGTGGTGCTCGTGACTGGCGGCAGCCGAGGAATTGGGCGCGCGATTGCCGCCGGCTTCGTGGAGCGAGGAGCAGAGGTGGTGATTGTGGGGCGCGACGCGGCAGCCCTGAATTCCGCGGCTGAGGAAATGAACTGTCGTCAGGCTGGTCCTCCGACTTCCCGACCGCGCCGCGACGTAGTTCGGCCCATCGTCTGTGACGTGGCGAAAAATCGCGAGATCGAGCAATTGGTAGAGTTTGTGATCGCGGAGTATGGCCGTATCGATACGCTGGTCAATGTTGCCGGTGTGAATCGCCGGAAAGCAGTGCTCGATGTCACCGAGGATGATTATGACTATGTCCTCGACATCAACCTCAAGGGCTCGTTTTTTATGTGTCGCGCAGTAGGTCGGCACATGGTCGAGCGGGGGGCCGGATGTCAGATCAATATCGCCTCTTTGAACTCCGATCGTCCCTTAAAGAATGTTTTGCCCTATGCGATGAGCAAGGCTGGGATCGCTCATCTGACTCGCGGATTGGCGGTGGAGTGGAGTGGTCGCGGCGTGCGCGTGAATGCGATTGCGCCCGGTTTCATCCTGACTGATCTGACTCGTAAGCTTTGGTCGGATCCTGTGATGCAAGCTTGGGGCGATGCCAATACGCCGCAGCGTCGACTGGGCCAGCCTGAAGACATGGTCGGAGCAGCGATTTTTCTCGCCTCCCAGGCCTCGTCTTTCATGACCGGTCAAACCATCTACGTGGACGGCGGCTTCACCGCTGGTTGGGCTTGGCCCATTCCCGCCTCCGGCGGTCAGTAAACGCGGGCTAACGTGTTAGCCTGGGGCCATTATCTTCCGTAATCCGTGTGCGGCGCGCGTCGCAGTCTCTCCGCCTGCTCTCCAGAGCATCTTGGCGATTCGCCTGACTATTAAAATCAAATGGTTCGCGATACAGCTCGCCCACACTCGCAGTCAGAATCGCTGCTCGTACTTGCCTGGCGTCCACCGATTTCTGGTTTATTCAAACTGCGAGTTTATCCCGATGCGAGTATTACTGGCTGATCCCCATGCTGTCGCAAGAAATCAACTCACCGAACTGCTCCAAGACCGTGGACATGAAGTACTGCTGGTTGAAGAAGCGGATGATTGTCTCGAGTCTTTGCAAGGAATGAGGCCCGATTTGCTGCTTCTCGAGTCTCAGCTACCAGCGAATGGTAGTGCTCAGGTGCTAACTCAATTGCGTAGCGACCGTTCCTCTCTCACGTTTCCCGTGATTCTTGTATCCGACGACATTTCACTCTTCGATCCCCGCGCCTATCCCAATCTTGTCGGCTGGATTCGCAAGCCCTTTCGGCTCTCTGACCTGCTCGTATTGATGGACTATGCCAAAACTCAATGGCCTAGCCACAAGAAAAAAACGGTAGTTCCACAACGTCAACTGTGATTTAACGATGGCGTCATACTGCTACCTGTCCTAATAGTCATTTGATCAATCTTTCCATGATTCAGTGGCCAGCGATCATGGAATAAACGGCCCCACCCACGTGAGAATCGGATCGCTTTATTCATAACATCATGACCATGCAATCGAATAAATGAAAACGCCTGCTTTTCGCAAAAGAATCAAGCTAAATACAGATCTTCGACGCAGGATACGTCAGGTTGTAGACAGCCCCCCTCGAATGGGCTGCTTGATCAGACGGGTCGAGTTGTAGCTGTATTTGGATCATGACGGTTTTAGCGATCAATCAAGCTGCGGGTGGAGCGAAATGACGCCGGAAAATCTTGTCTGCTTTACGCAGCTTGCCTGATTGGCACGACAACTGCATCGGTGGATGCCCGCGTATGCGTCGGTTTCGCCAGCCTCGAGTGGTAGCGGTAACGAACGTCATTCGCCAAAGATTTTTAAGAAAACTTGAAATGAAATGAGGCGTGTCAAAGATGGTTTTCAATCGATCCAATATTGGCGAAACACACCATCAAAGGTCGTCGCCGTGGTTGTAAGATCGATTGCAGGAATCACGTTAACTGCTTTTAAACATATCATTTTATGGTCTGTCTGTTGTGCGTGGTATTGGCAAGTAAAACAAAGGCATTCGTTATATAAGAAATGAATGAGGCAGTTATGAATTACAGGCAATCAAGCATTGATTCAGTTGATAGTATTTCCAGGGATCGAGGCGGAGTGAAGGTGGATGTGCTGACGGCCCATGAACGCCAGCTCGACACTGAACTTGCCCGACTGCAAACGGAGCTGGTACAGCTTGTCGATACCACTCGCAATGAGATCGGGCGCGAGTTGCACGACAGTGTCCAGCAACAACTCACCGGTTTACATCTACTGGCCCATGAATTAGCCGATTCCATCAAGTCTGCTAATGAAAATGGAGCCTCCCATGACGAAACGGATCAAGATGAAATTGCGGCGAAGGCCTCACGGATTGCCCGGGGCATCGGGCTGGCTCTCAATGAAATCCATGAATTGGCTCGGGGCTTGGTGCCGTCGCTGATCACTCCCGATTCGCTCCCCGCCGCCCTGGCCGAACTGGCGCAAAGTATTAGTCAGCGCGCGCATATCAAAGGTGGGCGCCGATTCAATACGAATCCCAAATTGGAACGAATTACCTGTCGCTTTCAAGCGCTGGCGACTGAGGATGTAGCCGATAGTCGCACGGCCACTCATCTCTATCGCATCGCTCAAGAGGCCGTGACCAATGCCATCAAACATGGCAAGTGCAGTCGCATTGAAATTCTATTTGAACAGTGCGGGCGACAGTTTCGCTTGGAAGTGCGTGATGATGGGCTGGGCATTGATCGACGGTACCTGTCGGGCAACGGACAGCCAGCCGCAGAGCGCAACAAGCTGGGAATGAAAAGTATGGCTTACCGTGCCGGCGCTATTGGCGGCACTTTACTCGTCGACAGACCGGCCGGCGGCGGTACCCGAGTCTGTTGTTTGGTTCCTCACACCGCCGAAACAGGGGAGTGATTTAGGATGAATTCGTTGGGAAAACTTTCCGCTTTCAAAAAGGCCCAGATTCTAATCGTCGACGATCATCCGATTGTCCGCGAAGGATTGACTCGCTGCTTGGAGGCCGATCATGACTTAGCGGTGTGTGGAGCTGCCAGCACGGTCGAAGAAGCGATCCAGTGCCTCAAGCGCAGTACCTGTGATTTGGCCCTGGTCGATATTCAGCTCGGCGAGACCTCGGGACTCGACCTCATCAAAGATATCGCCAATTCTTATCCCGCCGTGAAGTCGCTCGTCCTGTCCAGCTACGACGATTCGGTTTACGCCGAACGCGCACTGCGAGCCGGTGCAGCGGGGTACATCAACAAGCGCCATGGTCCAGATGTCGTGAACAAGGCTATCCGTACCGTCCTGCAAGGCCAGCGTTACCTCAGTCCCGAAATGACTCAGCGCGTGGTCGACATGGCATATCACGGAAAACGGCACACGGAAGATCCGATGCAGCGGCTGAGTGATCGAGAGCTGGAAGTCCTGGAACTAATCGGCCAGGGACATACCTCCAGCGCGATCGCCAATCGGCTGTTCTTGAGTATCCATACGATCGACTCCCATCGCGAGAACATCCGCCGCAAATTGGGGCTCAAAAATGGTAATGAACTCATGAAACGCGCCTTCCAGTGGGTACTCACTCGCAGCTAGCCCACCACACGATCTTCACTAGGGCACGGAGTTTTTTTGAAACACAGAGGCACGGAGGGCACGGAGTTTTTTGAAACACAGAGGCGCAGAGGGCACAGATTTTTTTTAAACACAGAGGCACAGAGGACACAGAGGCTTTTTGGTGGGGGCGTGTCTACACGGCTAATTGATCATGAGGTTTAAGTCTTACTCTGTGCTCTCTGTGCCTCTGTGTTTTCTTGAATTCCCCGTGCTCCCCGTGCTCCCTGTGCTCCCTGTGCTCCCCGCATTTCAGCGATGGGCAACTTAATCGTGAATGCGGTCCCGCGCCCCACGGTACTCTCGACACGGATACGGCCCTGATGAGCTTCGATGATCGCCCGGCAACTGGAGAGGCCCAGCCCCGTACCACCCTTGCCACTCTCATCAGGACCTTTTTTGGTGGTGTAATAGGCATCAAAAATGCGAGGCAATTGGTCGGCGGGAATTCCCGTGCCCGTGTCTCGCACCACCAGATCTACCATCTTGTTCACCGGATCAGATTCCAGCTTCAGCGTGAGTGTGCCACCGGCGGTCATGGCTTGTCGAGCGTTGATGATCAGGTTCAGAATCACTTGCTGCAGCTGATTCCCGTTCGCCCAGACCTCCGGCACCGGCTGAAATTGCCTCTCCAATGTGATGCGATGCTTCATCAACTCGCGCTCCAACAGCACCAGGGAGTCTTCAAGTAGTCGAGTGAGGTCGGTCGCTTCCAAGCCGTTGGAGCGATTGCGAGCCATACCCAGTACGGACTGAGTTACTTTCGCGGCGCGCTGACCCGCGGCCAGGATTTTTTCCAGAGCTTTATCTCGGGTGGGCTGATCTTTGTGTCGGAGGCCAAGCTGAGCATAGTTGATGATGGTCATCAACAGATTATTGAACTCATGCGTCGTGGTACTTAGCAGTTCCCCGAGTGCTGCCATGCGCTGAGCCTGTGCCAATTGAGCGCGCAGCAGCTCCACGGGAGACTCGCTGGCGGACTCACTAGCAGATTCATTAGCCGCTCGCACCGCACCGCGCCGAGCGCCGCTGCGCCCAACTCGACCGGGGACACTCGAAGTGCCCGCGGCGCGCAGGCCCGTGACCGCTGGCCGCGGCTCGCCTTCCATCGGTCCCAGTCCCGTGATCGTTTCCGCCATGGATGGAGTGTTCCTTTCTGCTCCTACTGCTCTTCTATCCCATCGACGAAATGACCTGGGACACTGTAGCGCCACTCGCTACAATCCCGCCGCTCGTCAAGAAATCCCTGCGCGGGCTGGCCCGTTGGCGACTGATCGAGAGGAGTACCGCGGATGCATACGGTGGAAATACTGGAGGTTGCGCTACGCTTCTGCGAACGACTGGGATATCGCGTGCGGCAGGAGTACCTGGGGGATGTCCCGGGTGGAGGTTGTCAGCTACGCGGCCAAAAGTGGCTGTTCCTCGACCTTTCCCTGAACGCCACGGAGCAGCTGGGAGTGGTCCTGGAAACCTTGCGCAAAGACCCCAGCTTGTCGCAGTTCACTCCGCCACGCTGCTTGCGCAGTTTACTTAGCCAGCGATCCGCGGCCGCTTGAAGCGCTGGTCACTTCGGCCCGTAAAGGACGCTCTTTTTCGGCTGTTCAATATTGGATAGCCGCGCCTTGAGTTCGTGCAAGATTTGTTGCTCGAGTGAACTATCGCGACCTAAACAGATCCAGCCGAGGGAGTCGGTGCGGCCATTCGACGTTAGCTCCGGACGACTCACCGAACTGTCGTAGCGATCACCCGCCGCAGAATTACTAATCGTGACCGTTGACTGCTCCGGTTGAGCGACATCTTCCAGTTCTTTGATCACTTGTACTTCGACCCAAGAACCACTTTGAGTGGGTATGACGCGCGCGATGGCATAGCGACGGATCGATTGGAGTGAGCTGAGTTTGCGTTCAAAACCGGGCGTTGAGTCTCGGTACCACGGCTCCAGCACCGTCGCTCCGGGCGTGGGCAGAGTGTCGATGCGGCCCTCCGTCAGCACGCCTCCTGTCTCCTGCACACGCTGCTCCCGTTCGATCCGAAAATAATCGTCCAATTCGTCGACGAGCTGATTCCAGACGAACTCACGATCCGTGATCGGAATGAGGAGCGGATTCGGGAGCCCGTCTTTGGTGGTCCCCGAGATGCGTGCGGGACCAAACAACGGCGCGAAATGCAGGCCACACCCGGTCAGTGCCAGGAGTAGTCCGCAGATGCCGACTAGTCGTATTGTCCGCTGAATCACCATACTCGCTCAGAATTCATCCGGTCCGCTTCGACAGGACTGCGCCGCCACCCCGCGCGCAGTGTCTCGAAAGTTCCCCCTGCCGGCAAGACCAATAAAAGACACGGTGCAGGCAACTTCGATGCGGAGGTTGCGCACAGAGGACACAGCCAGAGAGTTTCGCACGGAGACGCGGAGACGCGGAGACGCGGAGACGCGGAGACGCGGAGACGCGGAGACGCGGAGACGCGGAGGGAATTGGTTTCCTGAAATTGGGAGGGGCAGGATTTAGGGAAGTTTCAAAAACCTACTTGATCACCTTACTTTCCGCCCTTTATCTACTCGGCTGCCTTCATTCATCAATAAGTCTCTCATCCATCCATCATCCCACCGCAGGTAATAACTGAAATGAGTCCTCCTCCGTGTCTCCGTGTCTCCGTGCGAAAATCTCCGGCCGTGTCCTCAGTACGCAACCTTCGTGTCTCCGTGCGAAAACCTCCGCCCCGTGTCCTCCGTGCGAAACCCCGTGTTCTCTGGTTCTTTCCGTTTGGGTGAGACCTTATACTTGCCGACCACGTTCCGTTTCCCTCCCTCCGCTCTGCCTGGCGAAGTCCCATGTTGCCCGACGATCTCTGTCCCCAATCGCCTAAACCGCTCAACCTACCCACTCAACCGCATTCCCCGGCGATTTATCCGACGAGTGTCTGGGAGTGTCGCGACCCGGAGCAGGCGGCGAGTCTGCTGGCCGGGGAATTACCCGGTTACGTTTATCAGCGTGATGGGCATCCCAATGCCGACCAATTCGCGGCCAAGTGTGCCGAGTTGCATGGTGCTGAGCGAGCGATCATCACGGCGTCGGGGATGGCGGCCTTGTCAGTCGCGGTCTTATCGCAGTTGCAGCAGGGCGATCACCTGATTGTCAGCAATCGGTTGTACGGGCGCAGTTTGCTCTTGTTTGGCGGTGAGTGTCCGCGGCTAGGGATTCCCTGCAGCGTAGTTGACACCGGAGATTTGTCCGCAGTGCGTCGAGCGATGACCGAACGCACTCGGCTGATCGTCGTCGAGACACTGGCTAACCCCTTGCTGCAGGTGGCGGACATCGGCGGACTGGCGGAGATCGCTCGGCAATCGGGAGCTCAATTGCTGGTCGACAACACCTTCGCCTCGCCGGCTCTTTGTCGTCCGCTCGATCTGGGTGCCGACTGGGTGATGGAGAGTGTTAGCAAGATGATGAATGGTCACAGCGATATCATGCTCGGGATGTTGGCGGGATCGGCGGCACGATGGCAACGAGTGCCGCTGGTGACTGCCGCGTGGGGGCTGGCCAGCAGTCCGTTTGATTGCTGGTTGGCGCTTCGCGGGCTGTCGACCTTGGCGGTGCGCATGGAACGAGCCTGTGCTAATGCGCTGCAGGTGGCTCATTATTTATCCAGTCAAGTGGAAGTGGCGAGAGTGGATTATCCGGGGCTGATCGACCATCCCCATCACGAGCTGGCTCAGCGGCAATTAACTCGCGGTTTTGGCTCGATTGTCGCTTTTCATTTGCCGGGAGGAACGGCGACTGCTGAGCGTTTTATTCGAGCGGCTCGACGCATTCCGTTCTGTCCGAGTTTGGGTGAGGTGGCTACGACACTGAGTCATCCTGAATCGACGAGTCATCGTGGGCTGAGTGCTGCGGAGCGTGCGGAACTGGGGATTACTGGCGGCACAATTCGTCTTTCCGTGGGAATTGAATCGCTCGACTACATCGTGGATTCGTTAGCTGAGGGGCTGGCTGCCACGACCGCCTGATGCTCCCCAAAAACGCTGACAATTCCATTCCTATCGTGCTGGCCAAGAGTGAGAGGAGTAGAGGATGAGTTATCGAGATTTTCGCGATCGATTGAGGACGGTGCAGTTGGTGCCGATCACGGCGTATGCGGCGGATGGTTCGCTCGCCCTTGACCCCATGCGGCAATTGATTCAGCGTCTATTTTCCGCTGGCGTGCGCTGCTTTATTCCTTGTGCTGGAAGTGCGGAATTTGATTGTTTGTCGTGGCGTGAAATCTTGTCGGTGATCGAATTGGTGCGCTCGGTTGTTGGTGATCAGGCGGCCGTGATGGCACCGTTGGGTCGACAACTGCATGAGACTTTGCAGTTTGGGCGAGACGCGCTTCAGGCCGGCGCAGACTGTGCTCTGATCATGCCGCTCACGTTTCCCTACGTCTCCAATGCGGGAGCCAAGGATTATTATCGAGCGCTACTGGATGAACTGGACGCACCGCTGCTGATCTATAAAAAGTCAGAAACACCGAGCGATGAGTTGTTGTTGGAGTTGGCCGAGCATCCGCGACTGGTGGGCGTGAAGTATGCAGTGAATGACATGACGGCCTTTCAGCGAGTTGTGCGGGCGGACCAAGGTCGGATTGATTGGTACTGTGGATCAGCGGAACGATTTGCTCCCTACTTCATGCTGGCGGGTGCTCCGGGGTACACAAGTGGTGCGGGCAACTTGGTTCCGCGCTTGACACTTGCCATGCACGCCGCCATTTCTGCCGGACGGTGGGAAGAGGGGATGCGATTGCAGAAAATGATTGTGCCGATCGAGGAATATCGCGCTCGAGCTGGCAATTCCTATAACATCACCTTCCTTAAATATGCCATTCGCCATACCGGCTTGGACTTTGGTGGGCCGCGACCACCCAATCGGCAGTTAACGGCGGCGGAGCGAGCGGAGGTCGACGCGCTGATGCCAGGAATCCTGGCGGCCGAGGCGCAAGCATGAGTCAAGACTTGGCTGGAGATGAGAAACGAATTGGCTTGGGACCACTGCTGACGAGTCCTGATCCGGAGTTGGCGCGGGAGGCCTTTCGTCACAAGCCGAAGTTGCTGACCGACAAAGTCATGTCGGTGCGTGAGGCGGTCGAGCGGTTCGTGAAGTCGGGCGATTACCTGGCATCAGGTGGTTTTGGTGGAGATCGAATTGCGACCGCTCTGTTACATGAGATCGTGCGACAGAATCCTCAGCGACTGGGCTTTGCCGGTCACACGGCTACTCATGATTTTCAAATCCTCTGTGCCGGAAATGATCTCGGCCGTGGTCAACTGCTCGCTCGTTGTGACGTGGCCTACATCGTGGGGCTCGAAGTCCGAGGTCTTTCTCCTCATGCTCGGCGAGTGGTGGAGAGCGGTCAGGTGGAATTGTGTGAGTGGACTAACTATGCGTTGGCGGTGCGACTGCAGGCTGCCGCCATGGGAGTTCCGTTTTTGCCTCTGCGCAGCATGGCAGGTACCGACACCGCGCTGTACAGCGCCGCTCGATCAATCACTTGTCCGTTCACGGGCTTGCCCTTGATTGCGGTGCCGGCGTTGTGGCCGGACGTCGCGGTCATTCATGTGCATGAGGCGGATCCGTTTGGTAACTGCCGAATTCGCGGCACTTCCGTTGCCGATTGGCAGCTCGCACGCGCGGCGAAAAAGCTGATTATCAGTTGCGAGCGTTTAATCACGAATGAGGAGATTCGTCGCGATCCGACCGCTACGGTGATCCCGTTTTATTGTGTCGACGCCGTGTGCGAAGTTCCGCTGGGTAGCTATCCGGGAAACATGCCATACGAGTACTATTCGGACGAAGAGCATTTGCGCGAGTGGCTGGAGGTGGAGGCGGACGTCGATCAGTATCGCCGGTTTCTCGAACAGCACGTGTTTGGCGTAGCAAATTTCGACGCTTATTTGGAGCGGTCAGGAGGCCATCGTCGACTCGCTGAACTGCGACGACTGGAATTGCATCCTGCCGAGTAAGTAGCATTCTTTTTTCATATCAACTCAAAGCGAGGAAATCGAAAACATGGAACTGGCAGAAATGAAATGGAGTGAGGTGGATCGCCTGTCTCGCGATACACCCGTGGTCATACCCGTGGCAGCGTTGGAGCAGCATGGGCGGCATATGCCGGTCTTTACCGACAGTATGCTTCTGGGCGAAGTCATGCGACGCACGAAAATGGAATTGGCAAACGACGTGTTGTTCGCGCCGCTGATGTGGCTGGGAAACTCCGAACATCACCTCGACTTTCCCGGCACCATGACCGCCTCGCCGCGCGTCTACCTCGACCTGCTCCGCGATATGGCCGAAAACTTTTTGTTTCATGGATTTCGGCGAGTGGTGCTGATCAATGGCCATGGCGGTAATATCATCCCCGCGCAGCAGGCCTATTTTGAACTGCGTCAGAAGTATCGAGCTCGGCAGGATCTGCTCCTGCTAACTACCACTTACTGGACATTAGGCGGTCAGCCTCAGCAGACCGATTCGTCGATCAAGCAAACGCAAATGGGGCATGCCTGCGAGTGGGAAACGTCGATGATGTTGCGCATCGCGCCCCACTTGGTCGGTGACTTGCAGCAAACGCAACCGATCGAATTCGGTCGCGCATTCGCGCCGGCGCATCGCGCTTGGATCACTAAGGATCGCACCGAACCGGGGCACATTGGTGATCCGCGATTTGCATCGGCGGAGAAGGGCGAGGTGTTGTTTCAAGTGTTTACCGCTGACGTTGTGGCATTATTGCAGCGAGTCATCGGCTGGGATGGCCAAAACTGGGATGCCTAAGTAATGACGAATTCCAACGTACCTTCAGCGGGTCCATCATCCCGGCTCAAGTGGTCGGTCTGCGGGATGTTGTTGCTCGCCTTGGTCCTGAATTACATGGACCGACAAACGTTGTCGCTCACCATCACGGCGATCGAAGGCGAGATTCATACCAATAGTGCTCAATATGGACGCTTAGAAAAAGTCTTTGGCTACGCCTTTGCATTCGGAGGTTTATTTTGGGGATTGATGGCGGATCGGATGAGTGTTCGGTGGCTTTATCCCCTGGCACTGCTCGGCTGGTCACTGGCTGGACTGGCAACTGGTTACGCCGACCGCTTAGGTGCATTTATCACGCCCCTGCTGGCGACGGTATGCGACACGAAAAAACTGGCGATGACGAGTGATCCGGAAGTCATCCGGTCTTACTTGGGGTTTCTAGTTTGTCGTATCGTGCTCGGGTTCTTCGAAGCGGGGCAGTGGCCGTGCGCGCTCGTTACCACTCAGCGGCTTTTAGAGGCGAGCGATCGTTCGCTCGGAAATAGTATTTTGCAAAGCGGAGCCTCGATCGGAGCAATTCTAACTCCGATAGTCGTCGCGCTGTTCGCACCGCCGATCGCCACCAGCGCAGTAGCAACCGCAGCGACCGCCACTGCCGACGCGGTTTCCTATGTAGGCTGGTGGCGCATGCCTTACGTGGTCATCGGCGCACTGGGAGTATTTTGGATCGCCCCGTGGCTCTTGTTGACCAGCAGCATCAATCTCGCTCGCCCCGTGATCCGTCACCCGCTAACAACGGCTGACGGAGGTGCGCAGCAGCCGGAGTCTGATATTGGCTGTTTTGTGCGTCGCTATCTGGCTTTGATCGTCACCGTGATTGCGATCAATATGACTTGGCAGTACTTTCGAGTTTGGCTGCCCAAGATGCTGGAGCAGTTTCATAAGTATCAACCCAGCGAAGTGCGCTGGTTTGTCATCGCCTACTATATTGCGACCGATGTGGGCTGTATTTGTGCCGGAGCAGCGGTGAAGTGGTTGAGTCTCCGGCAGTGGAATGTGCATCGTGCGCGACTGCTGGTCTACACGGTCTGTGCAGCGATTACGGCGCTGAGCACGGTGGCGGCCTCATTACCCAAAGGCTATCCACTCTTGGCCGTCCTCATTCTGATCGGATTTGGTGCTCTGGGACTGTTTCCCAACTACTACTCATTCGCGCAGGAGTTGTCGCGGCGGCATCAAGGTAAAGTCAGTGGATCACTGGGCTTCATCACCTGGATCATAACATCCGAGATGCAAGAGCTAGTCGGCAAAGCGGTCGATAAGACCGGCTCTTACACCGAGGCTGTGTTTTATATCGGCCTCGTCCCGCTGCTGGGCAGCTTGGCAATTTTCGTGCTCTGGGGACGCGACAAAGAGCCGCAAGTGAAGAGTGAAAAGTGAGTTTGAAATGGATGATCGCCACATCGAACTCAACATAATCGGATCTAACCACTAACCACTCCGCGCCTCCGAGTCTCCGTGCGAAACAAGTCTCCGCTCGCCCTTTGTCTCCTGCCCGGCGTTAGTGGATCGCCTGCAGGCATTTCTGCATGTAAGCCATGCTGTCTCGAGCGAGTACTTCGACACCGGGCGCATAGTCGAACACCTCGACGGACACCCAGCCGTCGTAATTTACTTCCTGGAGCGCACGGAAGATCGGGATGAAATCCATGTCGCCCATGCCGGGCCCACGACGATTAGGATCATTCGCATGGAAGTGGTGCAGCCATGGTGCGAACTCACGGATGAGCGTCGGTACCGGCTGCGACTCCGTGGACATCGCTTTGACATCGAGGTGCAGACGAACCTGAGGTGAACCGACCATCTCAATGAGCTCACGACCGAG
>JBJSXJ010000326.1:0-17752 GCA_046086325.1 Planctomycetota bacterium
CTAAACCTTCGCGGCACGAGGCCGCGATCCGAATGGCAGGATGCCCTCAACAATTCACTAACTCGCGGCCCTCAAAATTCCAGTTGCCGGTGAACTAGGACACCAGCAGAGAAAAGGTGACACGATTCGCGGACGGCTGGAGGCTGAGCCGAAAAAATATTGCAGAACCATTTCGAGGGGAAAACATGCACTTAGAGATCAAACAACTCAGCAAAACGTATCCTGGCGGCGTGCGAGCTTTGAACGAAGTATCGATGTCGATACCGAAAGGAATGTTCGGCCTTCTCGGTCCAAACGGTGCTGGAAAATCAACTTTGATGCGCATCCTGGCAACTCTTCAGAACGCCGACTCGGGTTCCGTTCACCTGGGAGCGATCGACGTATTGAATGACCGAATGCAAGTCCGGACGCTTCTCGGCTATCTGCCCCAAGAATTCGGGGTTTATCCGCGAGTCTCCGCCGTCAGGCTGCTGACGCATTTGGCCGCACTCAAAGGAGTGGGGTCCAACGGCCGCGACCGCAAGTTGGTGGTGGAGTCGCTGCTGGAGCGGGTGAACCTGAGCGATGTTCGGAATAAGGCGGTCAGTACGTATTCGGGGGGGATGAGACAGCGTTTTGGGATTGCCCAAGCGTTGTTGGGGGATCCGCGACTCTTGATTGTGGACGAGCCGACGGCAGGCTTGGATCCAGGGGAGAGGAATCGCTTCTACAACCTTCTGGCAGAGGTCGGGGAGAACATCATCGTGATACTCTCCACACACATCGTGCAGGACGTCAAGGAATTATGTAAGAACATGGCGATCATTCATCAGGGCAAGCTTCTCTTCCATGGTGCGCCGTCCGACGGTGAACAGGAATTGGTGGGCCGGGTGTGGGCCAGGTCGATGACCAAGCAGGAGTTGGTCGAACGTCCGTGGCAGTATCCGATCTTGTCGACCAAACTTGTGGCCGGAGTACCCTATGTTCGTGTCTACAGCGAATCGGATCCCGGGCATGGATTCAAGCTGTCTGATCCCGACTTGGAAGACGTATTCTTTTCCTTCTTGTCGCGCGCTTGAGGTGAATCATGTTTCGAGAGTTCTTTCGATTTGAGCTGACTTATTGGCTGCGTGGCTGGATGATCTATATTTTCATCGCTGTCGTTGCGTTGTTGTTTGGCTTGGCTGCAGGTTCGGATAACATTCAGGTTGGTGGTCCAACCGGCAATGCACACAAGAACGCGCCGTACACCATTGCGCTGTGGTATGCGACCGCTGGAATATTGACTTGTTTTATGGCGGCCGCGATCTACGATTCGTCTGCATCGCGCGACTTCAGCAACAAGATGTCGGATCTGCTCTTCAGCAAACCGCTGAGCAAATGGGGCTTTCTCCTCGGCCGTTTTGCGGGTGCGACCGTAATTGCAATTCTGCCGGCGTTTGGCATTTCGATTGGCATTTTGATCGCCCATGCTGTGAATGCGACCGACACGGAGCTTTGGGGACCAGACTATTTTTGGCATCATTGGCAGCCGTTTCTCTTGTTCGTGATCCCCAACACGTTGCTATTCGGCTCAATCGTTTTTGCCATCGCTAGTGTCACTCGCAATACGCTGTACTCCTTCCTGGGAGTTTTGTTGGTGTTCATCTGCTATGCGATCTCCCAGACGATTGCCGGGGCCCTGGACTATGAAGTCCTGGCCTCCTTGATCGATCCGTTCGGTGCGACTCCCTTCGCGGTTGCCAGCAAGTATTGGACCGTGCCAGAGCGCAACACGCTGCCGATCCCGCTGACACCGCTTCTGATCGGGAACCGACTGCTGTGCCTAGGTGTGGCAGCGATCGTCTTCTGGGTTGCTGGCAGCGTGTTTTCGTTCGAAGTCCGAACTCAGCGCCAATCGAGGAAATCGCGAGCTTCTGCTGAGGAATCAGCGGAGCAGCATCTGCCGACGCAGACCAGGCCGCTCCCGAATCGGATCCCGTCTCCGTCCTGGTTGACACAGTGGTCATCCGCCCTGCGGTCTGATTTGCGAGCGATCGTGGGTAGCGCCACGTTCATCGTGATTCTCATTTTTTGCTTGTTCAATACGGCGGTGAGTCTTTTTCTGAGCGATTCGTTGGCGTTCAGCGGATCGTCGTTCCCGGTGACTTACGAAGTGGTCGAACGGATTCTGGGGACTTTGGTCATCCTTCCGGTCGCCCTCGCCACGTACTTTAGCGGAGTCCTGATTTGGCGCGATCGCGACCATCGCATGCACGAAATCATTGGCGCAGCGCCCGTTCCCAACAGCGTCTTTGTTTTGTCTCGCCTGGCAACCATGATGATTCTGCTACTGGTGGTTCTGTTGGGAGCCATCGCGGTCGGTTGTTTTTATCAATGGACCCAAGGTTACTATCGGATTCAGTTGGGCGTCTATCTGATGCTGTTGATCGGGCTGTTCGGCATGAACATGCTCTTCTTGACAGTTCAGTGTTGCTTTGCTCAGACCGTCGCTCCGAACAAGTACGCTGGCTATGCATTTGTCATTCTTTTTGGAATTGTGAATGTGCAGTTATGGCGCTGGCTGAAATGGGATTCGTTGCTGCTGCGCTTTGGCGGGATGCCGACTTACACCTACTCCGACATGTTCGGGATCGCTCCCTACCTGCCGGGTCGGCTATGGTTTGCGGCGTATTGGCTTGCGGTCGCCGTCATCGTTCTCTGGTTGTGCACCGTCCTCATGCCGCGCGGTGCAGTGTCGGGATGGATTTCCCGCTTGAAGGAGGCGTGGAGTTCCCTGCGGGCTCGAGATTGGATACTCCCAGGTATGGCTGCCGCAGCAGCGTCCGGAATCGGAATTTGGCTGGGATACAACACCATGGTGCTCAACACGCTGCTGGGTTCGGAGGAAACCGAAAAGCGTCAAAAGGATTACGAGTTGAAATATCAGGGGCTCAAATCGACTCCGCAACCGCGTATTGAGTCGATTGAGTACGCCATCGACATCTATCCTGAGACTCGCAATATGGTGATGCAGGGGAGGCAAACCATAACGAACAAGTCCGAAAAGCCGATCGAGATGCTGTACCTCAATGTCGCCCCCAATTACGAGACGACAATCGAGATTCCAGGTGCGTCGCTTCAGGAAGACGACGACCGTCTTGCGATGCGCACCTACCGCCTGGAAACCCCGCTGCAGCAGTCTGAATCTCGGGAGATGAAGTTCACGGTCAAGAGCAAGACGCGCGGGATCGAAAACGAGGTCTCCAACACAACGCTTGTGCAAAACGGCACGTTCTTCAACAATGCCGTCGCCCCTTCGTTCGGTTTCTCAGTCAATCGCTTGCTGTCCGATCCGCAGCGCCGCAAGGCCAAGGGTCTTCCAGAGATCGATCCGATTCCGGAACTGACACGGGATTGTGGCGATGTCTGCAAACACCATTACATCTCCGAGGACTCCGACTGGGTCAACATCGAGTCGGTCATCAGCACCTCCGCCGACCAAATCGCCATTGCACCTGGAACGCTAGTCGAATCGTGGCAGGAAAACGGACGCAATTACTACCGATATCGGGTCGATCATCCATCGCTAAATTTCTACTCCTTCATCTCAGCTCGTTACGAAGTCAAACGCGATCGGGTCGGAGACGTGGATACCGAAGTCTACTACCATAAGGAGCATTCTTGGAACGTAGATAAGATGTCCCAGGCGATCGGCGATACGCTTGAGTACTGCTCGAAGAACTTCGGTCCGTACAAGCACCGACAGGCCCGCATCATCGAGTTCCCGCGCGTCGCATCGTTTGCGCAGGCGTTCCCAGGGACGATGCCCTACTCGGAATCGATCGGTTTCATCGCCAACCTACAGAAGCCCGACGATATCGACATGGTTACCTACGTCGTCGCCCACGAGATGGGGCACCAGTGGTGGGCTCACCAAGTGATCGGTGCACGCATGCAAGGCGCCACCCTACTCTCGGAAACCCTCGCGCAATACACCGCCCTGATGATCATGCGCAAGAATTATGGCGACGACATGATCCACAAGTTCCTGCGGTACGAAATGGATCGCTATCTGCGAGCTCGGGGACTGGAACGACGGAAAGAGCGTCCGCTGATGTCGGTTGAGTTCAGTCAAGGCTACATCCATTATCAGAAGGGTGGCATCGCGCTCTACTATCTTGCCGAAATGATCGGCGAGGAACGCGTCAACGCCGCCCTCAAGTCGATCATCGAAAACTATGCGTACAAGGGACCTCCCTACCCAAACGCGTACGCTCTACTCGACCGGCTACGCGAACAAACCCCGCCGCAATTACATTACCTCATCCAGGATCTGTTCGAGCAGATCATTCTCTTTGGAAACCGCACGACCAAGGCCACCGCGACCAAGACCGACGACGGCAAGTACCGCGTCAAGATCTCGGTCGAGTGCAAGAAGTTCCAGGCCGATGCGACCGGAAACGAGACCGAGATCGACATGGATGACTTTGTAGAGATCGGAGCGTTTGCCAAAGCAGAGCCTGGAAATCGCTACGGCAAGCTTCTGCATCGGCAACGTGTGCAACTAACGCAGGGAAAGCACGAACTTGAATTCGTCGTCGACCAACTACCTCACCAAGCTGGAGTCGATCCGCGCAACTTGCTGATCGATCGGGTGCCAGACGATAACCTGATGAAAGTGACGCTTGAGTAGGGATTCGCGCGCGAAGAATTCAACCACTCTCCGGCAAGCTCGCGCACAAAAAAACGAAGCCTCGAACCAGGCGATCAAAAGCTTGTAGAGTCCCGCGCGCAAAACAGCAAAGCTGTCTTTCCCACTTCGGAATTGGCAGCAAAGCGCTAAACCTTCGCGGCACGAGGCCGCGATACGAATGGCAGGATGCCCTCAACAATTCACTAACTCGCGGCCCGCGAAATTCCAGTTGCCGGTGAACCAGGACAATTGCTTTCCTCAATCGAAAGAGGACAATCCAGGCTTTCGGAATGCCACTGACTGTGCGTGCTGCCACTGATGATCCTGGGAGCGATCTTCGAATATGCCGTTCTTGCCGCCTCCCTACCTGACTCGTCGATCATTCCACGCCCCGCGATTCCTCTTGTTCCTCGCGGTGCTCCTGGCTTGGCTCGTGAGTGCCGTGCAGATCGAGTCCCCGTCGCGAAATAAAACTCGATTCGTCCCCGCGGCGCGACCAGTGCTGGCGGCGGAACCGCCCGTGTCGGCGACCACGCCCGTGAATGCGCCAGTGAATGCGCCAGTTAATACGGCGGTGAATGTGCCGCCGCAGTGGAACACGGACATTGCCGCACTCCTGAAAGCACGCTGCGTGAAATGTCACGGACCGGGAACGCGCGAAGCGGGACTCTTTCTCGCCACTCCCGCCGGAGTCGCTCGCGGCAGCGATGATGGTCCAGTCGTTGTTCCTCATGATCTGGCCGCCAGCAAACTCTGGACTCAAGTGGACCAGCAGAAAATGCCGCCGGATGAACCGCTGCCGGCGCGGGAACGCGACTTGCTGCGACGCTGGATTATGAGCGGTGCACCGGGACTGGCGACCGGTTCCCAGGCCCCGGCAGTCGAGGCGGATCACTGGTCGTTTCGTCCGCTGCAGCGCCCGCCGCTACCGACCGTTCAACATGTTGCTCAAGTTGCCAATCCCGTGGACCGCTTCATCCTGGCACGACTGGAGGCGGCCGGTTTACAGCTCGCCGCTCCCGCATCACCGACGATCCTGCTGCGTCGAACTCGCCTAGCCCTCCTGGGTCTGCCTCCCACCCTCAGCGAACTCGAAGCATTGGCTGCCACCGATTCCAATTCACCCAACAACACGCCACTGGCCAATCGATCCAGCGCCGACGTTCCATCACTGGTTGATCGTTGGCTGGCATCGCCGCAGTTCGGCGTGCGCTGGGGCAAACGTTGGCTCGACGCCGCCGGGTACGCCGATTCCAACGGCTACTTCAACGCCGACACCGACCGACCGCTCGCCTATCGCTATCGCGATTACGTCGTCGATTCGCTGAACTCCGATCTGCCACTCGATCAGTTCGTTCGCGAGCAACTGGCGGGTGACGAGTTGGCGTTTGCGGCAGGCTATCGCGCCGGTCAGCCCGCGACACCCGAAATCATCCGCTGGCTCATCGCTACTCATTTTCTACGCAACGGTCAGGATGGTTCCGGGGAAAGCGACGGTAATCCGGATGAAGTTCGAGCCGACCGTTATTACGCCTTGGAAGCGAGTCAACAGTTAGTTGGTGGCTCTCTGCTGGGACTCACCATTCAATGTGCCAAGTGCCATGATCATAAGTTTGAACCGATCACACAGCGTGATTTCTATCAGTTGCAGGCGATCCTCTATCCCGCCTTTTCCATCGACCACTGGGTGAAGCCCAACGACCGCTTCGTGCTCGCTCCACTACCCGGCGAACTTGAACGCTGGCAGTCGCAACTCGAGGAACTCGATCGTCGCTTGCTGACGGAACGCCAGACGCTCAGTGCCTGGGTGCAGGCGAATCGGCCAGCGGGCGAACTGCTGTTCGAGGACTCGTTTGATGACCCACAGCAGAAGTTAGGCGAGCGTTGGTCGGCGACCGCGCCGGGTGACGATGCACCAGCGGGAACAGTGCCGGTCAAGGTCGACTCCGACGAGCGACCAGGAGCTCGAATTCGCGCGGGCGCACTGCAGATACTCGAAGGTCAAACCAATCCCAACGCCTGGTTATCCACTCGTCAGTCTTTCGACTGGAAGCCAGCCGCCAAGGGTGACGCCATGCAAGTGACGTTCGACCTTGTTGCCAACCAGATTGATCATCCGGCCGCTCCGGCGGAACGCATCGGTTACTACCTCGCACTACATGACTACAACGACAATTCCGAGGTCGAGGGTGGCAATCTGTTGATCGACGGTCATCCGACCACGAGTACCACGGTCGACCTGGATTATCCCGGTAAGGATGCGAAGGCGATTGGTCAGATTGGTGTCACCGGTTATCGCCCCGGACACAACTACGGAGTGCGCATCACGCGTTTGGACAACAATCAGTTTCGGCTCGAACATCTCGTGGATTTTCTACCGGAGGAAAAAACGCTCACGCTGGCGGCAGCCGATCTACCTCCGGGCGGATTTGGTTTTGAATACTGCTGTGGTCGCAGCTTCATCGTCGACAACGTGCGCATTGAACGCTTCACTCAGCAGCCCAAAGATTCAGCTCCGCAACCACAGCCCGCGTCATCTGCTGGCACCGGGCAGCGCCCCGGTAATTTGGCCATTTTTTTAGAGGAGCTAAAAAAGCAGCGGCAGCAGGTCGAGTCGCTACAAAAGCAGCGCGATGCACTCGCAGCCGCACGCCCCGGCAAGATCGCTTGGCTCACCGATGCCAAGCCCGATCCACCTGAAGTTCACTTGCTAACGCGTGGCAATTATGCCGCTCCAGCGGAGATCGTTGAACCAGCGGGACTCAGCGTCCTCACTGATCGCGATAATCCGTTTGAGGTGCAGCCGATGAATGGCGAACGACAATCGTCGGGACGTCGACTGGCACTAGCACGCTGGATGACGAAGCCCGGCAGTCGGCCCGCTGCGCTGCTGGCGCGCGTCCAAGTCAATCGCCTGTGGCAGCATTATTTCGGAGTCGGGTTGGTGGCGACGAGCGACAACTTGGGGCTGGGAGGTGCGGAGCCCACTCACCCTGAGCTGCTGGAGTGGCTGGCGGCGGAACTGATCGATTCCGGTTGGAGCAGCAAACATGTGCATCGCTTGATTGTCACCTCGGCCACCTTTGCGCAGGCGAGTGTCGTGGATGCCACTACCGCTCGCCGCGATCCCAGCAATCGGCTCTACAGTCGATTCCCACTGGTACGACTGGACGCTGAAGCGATTCGTGATCGACTGCTGGCTGCCAGCGACGAGTTGGATTTGAGACTCGGTGGTTCCTATGTCCCGACAGCTCGCAATGGCGACGGAGAAGTGCGCGTCGACGAGTCGATCGCGGGTGCGCGTCGTCGTGCGCTCTACCTCTATCAGCGCCGCACTCAGCAGTTAAGTTTCCTCAGCGTATTCGACGCTCCCAGTATTGTCTTTCTCAGCACGCAGCGCAATCGATCGACCACGCCGCTCCAGTCGCTCGCACAGTGGAATTCCGAATTCGTACTGCAGCGCGCAACTAGCCTCGCACCGCTCGTCGCTCAAGATGATCTGGAATTAGATGAGCGTCTGCAGCTGTTGTACGAGCGAGCGCTGGGGCGCCGCGCGACGGCGGATGAGTTGCGGCTGGGGCGTGACGGTTTGGGTGAGCTCATGGCGGCCCACTCGTCCGATGCGGCCGGGCGACTCGCGGCCTGGCGCGATCTGGCGCAGGCGCTGCTGATGAGTAACGAGTTTTTGTATCTGGACTGAGCAACGAAGCAACACTGCCGCAAAAGGTCCCCTCATGCGATCCGCTATCGATACCGCAACTTGGTCCGCGGAAACTCGTCGAGCGTTTCTCACTCGTCAGGCCACCGGTTTGGGATCACTAGCCTTGGCTCATCTGTTGTCACTCGATCGCCCCCGTGATGGGGCTGCGGCCGAGGCCGAGAGCGCGGCACAGACCGAGTCCCGATTGCCGCGCGCTAAGGCCAAGCAGGTGATTTGCCTGTTTCAACATGGCGGTCCGAGTCAGATGGATCTTTTCGATCCCAAGCCACTCTTACAGAAACATCACGGCAAACCCTATCCCGGGGGCGAACTGGAAATCCACTTCGATAAGCAAAAAGGCAACGTGCTCGGTAGCCCCTATCAATTTCGTCGCTTTGGTGATGTTGGCATGGAGCTGTCCGAGTTGCTCCCGCACACCGGTGCGCTGGCCGACGATTTGACGCTGGTGCGATCGATGGTCACGGAATCGGTCGACCACGAATCGGCGCTGCGTTTGATTCATACCGGCCGATTTTTGGCAGGCATGCCCGTGTGGGGTTCCTGGATCCTGTACGCCTTGGGATCACTCAATGAAAATCTACCCGCTTATGTCGTGCTGTCTGACCCGGGTGGTTTTCCCGTCGACGGCGACAAGAACTGGTCATCTGGCTGGCTGCCAGCCTCCTATCAAGGCGTTCAATTTCGCTCGGGGCGCACACCGGTCGTCAATCTGGAACCGGCCAGCACTGGTCCCATGACGCCTGCCGCTCGAGCCGCGCAACTGCGATTCCTCCAGCAACTCAACCGACAGCATCTGGAGCAGCATGAGCAGCACAATGAATTGGCATCTCGCATCGAAAACTTTGAAACAGCAGCACGCATGCAACTAACCGTCAAAGAGGCACTTGATTTGTCCTCGGAGACCGTCACCACTCACAAACTCTATGGGCTCGACGACGATGCCACGCGCGAATATGGCACTCGCTGTCTGCTGGCACGGCGATTGATTGAACGCGGAGTGCGTTTCGTGCAGCTATATCTGCAAGGTCAGCCGTGGGACACACACAGCAAGAACGCAGAGTCGCTCAAGGGGCTCTGTAAAAAAACCGACCGCCCCAGTGCGGCACTCGTCTTTGATCTCAAACAGCGCGGACTACTTGATGAAACCATTGTGATGTGGGGTGGCGAGTTTGGTCGGTTGCCGGTTTCCCAAGGCGCCGACGGACGCGATCACAATCGACATGGCTTCTCGTTGTGGCTCGCCGGTGGTGGCTTTCGGCGCGGCTACGTGCACGGTGCGACCGATGATTTCGGTTATCGATCCGTGACCGATGTCGTCTCAGTCCATGATCTCCACGCCACCCTGCTCACCACCCTGGGACTCGATCATCGCCGCTTGAGTTACCCGCACGACGGTCGCGACACCAGCCTCACCGATGCCGACGTCACGAAGGCCCGCGTCATCCCGCAGCTCCTCGGGTAGCGGGGTTGCGGGCGGGGTTGCGCACGGAGGACACGGGGTTGCGCACGGGGCACACGGGTTGTTTCGCACGGAGACACGGAGACACGGAGGGGGGATCGGGGAAGGATTGTGGGTGGGATTATTGGTGGGAGAGGGTTATTGGTGGGAGAGGGTTATTCAGAGGAGGTGGTAGTTAGAAGATGACTTAATGAATGCGGAGTGATTGGGTGGTTTGAATGACGATCAAAAAATCAGTCATGAACGACGGATGCTGTCGTCATTTCCCTCACCTTCGCCTTTGCGAATGGTTATATCCTAGATCTTCTCCGTGCCTCCGAGTCTCCGTGCGAAACAACCCGTGTGCCCCGTGCGCAACACCGTGTGCCCCGTGCGCAACACCGCTACCCCAGCAGGCGGCGCACGCTGTCGATGAGTTTATCCATGGCGAACGGTTTGCGGAGATAGTCGTCGACGCCCAGGAGTTCGGCGTAAGCCTTGTGACGACTGCCTTCATTGGCGGTGATCATGATGATGCGGAGCGGCACGGGACGCGAGCGGCGGAGTTTTTCCAGCACGAGAAAGCCGCTGCGTTTGGGCATCATCATGTCGAGGATGACGAGATCGGGGTCGGCACTTTCGGCCATTGCCAGTCCTTGATTGCCATCGCGCGCAATCAGGATTTCATAGCCTTTTGCGGTGAGTGCCAACTGCATCGCCTCGACGATCTCCATGTCGTCATCGACCAGTAAAATCCGTTTCTGCTTTGTCTCGGCAGAATCCGTCACCGGTGCATCTCCGTCGAGACTGGGCGTAGTATCCTTCGCCATCACTCACAATCCTCTCCGCGTCACACCAACTACGAACGACCAACCAGAGCTATAGAACTAACCGAGCGGCGAGCAATTTGCAACTCACCGGCCGCACTTCGTTTGCCCCACATTACGATGGCACCGCACTTCATTTATTCAGCCAGTTGGTGGTGACCAATCGAGAATCGCGTTGTCGGCAACTTTGTGTAGCGGCGAGTAGCTGGGATGCTTCGCTGGTTTGTACGGATCATTGCGAGCGGCGTTGTAGCAGCAGATGATGGACCAGCGCGCATCATCACTCGTATTCTGATCGCTGCGATGCAGGAGATTGCCGTGAAAGAACAACGCGTCACCGGGCTGAGTTTCAATGTGGGCGAGTGGATGTCGAGCTTCTGCGGCCGTGACTCGCTCCAGATCCGCTCCGACTTGATCACCCGTTTTGTTGTGGTCGATGCGACCGATGTGATGCGAGCCGACCAGCACCTGCAGACAACCGTTGGCGATCGTCGCCGCAGTCACCGCGATTAAACAACTAGCTAGCAGCGGATAGAGACAACCGTTGTGATACCAATAGCCGTAATCCTGATGCCATTCCCAGGCGCCACCGACACGGGGCTCTTTGAGCATCATTTTGGTGTGCCAGTGATAGACTTCACCCTCCAGCAGTTGCTCCATCCGATCCACGATGCGTGGCGAACGTGAGAACATGAAATAGAGGTTGTCGCTCACATCGTTCCAGAGTGCCAGTTTGGTTTCCAAGCCCGTAGCGTCTTTGCGACCGTATAACGTGTCACGAAACGCGGGATCTTGGCGAGCGAAATCGAGGAGTTTGTCGATTTCGGTCGGCGTGAAGAGCTCGCGCTGGAGCACAAACCCATCACGCTGATAGTCCGTCAGTTGCTCTGCCGTGAATCGACCACTTGGCATCATCATCCTCGTTCTCGCTGAATACCAAACCGCTCCTTACTTGCGGCGCAAGCCAAACGCCGTGTAATGGAATCCCGTCTCATCACTCGTCACCATACCACCGCCAGGCGACAAGTACTGGGCTAGCACTGAGAACGGTGGCAGTGGATTCTTTTCGAGCGCTTCATTTAGCACGCGAAAGACGGGATTATTCTGAGCGGCACCGGCAAGGTTCTGTCGAGTGTTGTCGGCCAGCGCCAGGTCATACAGCATACGCATGCCTTCTTCGGGGCGGTTGAAGGTGAGCAGCGCGGGAGTCTGTCCGCCTACTTGGCGATTGATCTTGCCCGTGATGAGTTTGAAATCGAGTTCATTGGCAAGTGACTTGGAGGCATCGGACTGCGTGACGATGCATTGACGCAGCAGTGCGACGCTATCGCAGAGCACCACGTAGTCGCCCAGAATCGCCATGCAGGGCTCGGGCGCACGCACTTCCATTCGCACGCGCGGCTGCTCCACCGGAGCGTTTCCGTCGGGTGCATTCGGATCGTTCGCCTGTGGACCTCGACGCCGCGGGCCACCCGGCGGTCCCTGCGGCACATTAATGCGATGATAGACCACTCCACCAAACGTGTCCTTCGTGAACTGTGCTTCGTACTTGGCGATCATCTTGTCGAGTGTTTTGCGGAAGGCGTCTGCATCTTTGAGCTTGATGCCGAGTAGTCGAGTTTGGCTGTTGACGCGAATCGGTCGCTCGAACCACGTGAGCAAGGTCATGCGGCCATCCATGGCATCGATGAGTTCCGTTTTCGCGTCGATGCCCAGCGGATCCGACACTCGCTCTTTGAACAACTTGTCGGTGCTGCCTTCGCTTTGGAAGCTGTCGACGAGCCGGGACACCTCCGCATAGGTCGTGCCCACTTGCCAGTTGAACGTGGTGTAGGCCGCCACATCACTAGGCACCCACGGCTCCGGCTCCGACGCGCTTGGTTCGAGCGCGATCGCCTTGAGCACTCCGGCGCGCGGCGAGTCCATGAGTACGTGCAGATGCTGAATCATGTCGAATTCTTCGGCGGAGAGAATCAAGCTGCCGCCCACCGCTTGCAGGCCATCAAGTCCGATGGCGGGGAGAATGGCGAGTGCTGTTTGGGCGGCGAAATTGCCGCGTGCACCCGCGCGCACTAGGTCGAGTGGATCGAGGTAGAAACTTACCTGCGGTCGCTCGTCCTTCGTCCCCTGACAACGATTCATGACACCAGTGTATTTGCGATTCTGAGCGAGCGTGACCGAGTCCTTGGGCGCTTCGCCATTCCACCGCGCGACCACTTCTTTGGCGACATCCATGTTGGACGACACCAGAATCACTCCCTCTTTGATGCCATACATCAATTGCCGACGCCGTTCGCCTTGAAACTGAAAGATGGTGAAGACGATGTCTCCCACTCGCTCCGTCGTACGCACCGCCCCTTGTCGCTCGATCTGCTCGGTCGCTCGATCGATCAACGTTTGCGCCTCCGTGACGCTCGTGCCCACTTCGAGGATGGCGACGAGTGCCGGGGGGCCTTCGTTGGGTTGCACGAGTGCCACACAGAACTCGCCTTTCGGGATCGATAGAATCTTTTCCAGTGGCAGACCGACCTGGTCCTGCACCTGTCCGAAGGCGTCCGCGACGGAGCCGTACAGGTACTTGGCGAGCGGTTTGATTTGATCGTCATCGAGCATCCGGCCCATGGCGGAAGACTGGAACTTCGACACAAACTCCCGGCTGTCGCTCATGTGCAGGATGGCGAGCGTTTTTTCGGGGAGCAGACCGGGGGCAGTGGGACGTTCGGCCTGTAGTGGCCTACCAATCGCCGGAAGTAAAGCCAGAGCCAGCAGGAGCGGAACGAAGAGCGAATGAGGTAGCAGGCGATGGAGCAGGGAAGTCATAAGTGCGAGACCTTCGAAAGTGGTCGATGAGTGATCGAGAAGAGCGTAACCTGTACCGTTTATACCCGATGAAACCGGCAGTAAGTTTCAGAGCGACGTCTGAGCAAAGCTCTTGCCGAACTTACAGGCATACGGGATAATACGCGGTCGAGTGGACGTGGCGAAATGCCAGTTTCAACCAAAAGGGC
Organism: Planctomycetota bacterium; assembly: GCA_046086325.1. Lineage (GTDB taxonomy): Bacteria > Planctomycetota > Planctomycetia > Pirellulales > Pirellulaceae > JBJSXJ01. Next base: position 13,649 of record JBJSXJ010000326.1, read on the forward strand.
TCGCCAGGCTTGGCTAAATCCCCCATTTTCAGGAATCGTCCGATGAAACGCTCCCATCACTCGCTTGCCTTGGTTGTCTTGCGGTTGGCACCGGCCGTTCTAGTCGCCTTGGTTCTGGCCAATATCGCTCGTCCTGCCGCGGCGCAGCTGGGTGGTATGTCAGGGAGCAGCTCATCGCGCAGCACGATGGGCGGTTCAGCGTCTGGCGGCATGGGCGGTCTGGCAACTCAAGCTCGCAGCAGTAATTCCAATGGCTTGAACGCCAACATGACGGCGCAGGATTTCCGTAATACGGCGGGAAATAATCTGCTGATGCAGTCCTTCGGCGTGGGAAACACCAACGGCGGACGTGCTGGTGGGATGGGCGGCCTAGGAATGGGCGGTCTCGGGATGGGCATGGGAATGGGCATGGGAATGGGAATGGGCGGGATGGGAATGGGCGGCATGAACCGCATGGGCATGAACGGGATGAATGGCATGAACGGGATGAACGGCATGCAAAATGGCCGCCCGCAGCTGCGATTTCCGCTTCGACTTAGTTTTGCCGTGCCACAAGAAGCGATCAGCCAGCGAGCTTCACAATTTCAAACACGTGTGAATCGCTTGCCCGCTATTGATGGAATTGGGGGCAATATCTCCATTCAGATCGACTCCGGCAAGGCAATTTTAAACGGCGATGTGCCAACCACCGAGGACCGTGAACTGGTCGAACGTCTTGCTCTTCTTGAACCGGGTATTGATTCAGTCGAGAACAATTTGGCAGTCGTGACCGAAGCGGCGACTGACAAAAAGAAGTAAGCTAGCCGACCGCAACAGCCATTGGCGGAGGCATTTTAATTCGTCGTTTGACGCCCTAGTGACTCCGTACGCTCTCCCCAGGTGCCACCCTTTTTCTCAGTAGCCTTCGTCTCTAGCGCCTCGACCCATCGACGTTTTTCGTCGATTCTGGATTGAAGGTCGGCGGGTATCCAGACACATTCGTCAAGCTGGGTGAGGGAGTGAAGCCGCCGGGTAGGACGGAGGGGTTCGGCCAGGCGGGCGCGGTTTTCGATTGACCCTCGGGGATTGCATTAGTTTTTTGCGGCGCCGTCGTAGCTGGTGACTGGGGCATCATGGAGCTCTTTTCAGCCGGCGATACGGGGGATAACGTTTCGATCACGGTCTTCACTCCCGTTGACTCTGTGGCCACGGCAGGCTGCTCCGTGGGGCCTGCGTTTTGTATCTGCTGCGTGAGTGAGGGAGTCATGTTGATCGTAGTCGTGCGAGGGCGAGCGATACCTGCAGCATTCACAATCGTTGAATTGTCTCGACTAGGTACTACGCCATTCTGTGGAGTCGAATCGATCAGTTGCTGAGCGTAGGTTGTCTGCTGCGCATACTTTTGGTCCACCTCGCGACTGTTGTCCGCTAATCGATCAAACTCAGTCCGTGGACGAACAGGCGGATCGATCGAGGTCGACTTCGTAACTTCAATCTCATTCATCGGTCGAGCTTTGGGATCCTTCGACTTGCCTTTGAGCACGTTGGTGGTGAGTGCGCCCATCACCATCTTCCCCTGACTCGAGGTAAACACGGGCACGAGGCTCACCTCACGCTGTTCACCGCCCGCCGCGTCCCAGGGAACCCAGATGCTATAGGACGGACCTAGCTGCGAATCGCCAAAATGCTTTTTGAATTCATCCGCCGTAAAAGCAAATTTTCGATCTGGTGTTCGCTGAGCACTCGTCTGCTTCACCGAGTCGTCGTAGCCGTAGACCACCAGTTGCCCCTCCACGGGGATCGTTTTGTCCGCGGCGTTGTAGAAATAGATACGGCCACCAAAGCCACGCGTGGGTTCGCGACCAGGCACCGCCACGACATCCTCCGCCCAAATAACCACCATGCGATCCGGCGATTCAAACTTGCTCTCCACGATCGAGCCCTTCAGCCAGTTGCTGGGATTCGATAGTGTCCAGGTCTTGCAGCCCGTCAGGCTCAGTGCCCCGGCTACCACCATCATCATCGCTGCATAGTTTTTCATCGCTCTACCATCCCTGCTGTAGTTCTTGCCACTCGTCAGCCGCCGCGACTCATCCAATCGCGGCCGATTCCATCCCTAGTGATCCAGCTAATAACCTGCCCGTACTAACCATCCAGTGAACGACTGCCACCTGGGCGACTGGCAGGAGCGGGCACCGGACGTGCCGGTCCTGTTCCGCCCGGCAGTGGCCGCGGAGCTGTGCTGCTGGGTGGAGTTGACCGAGAGTTTGCCGATCCGTTTTGAACATTCTTCGTCGTGCGCACCGAGGGCAGATTGCTTGTGGGCGTCGAGGCTGCCGCTGGCGCCAGCGTTTTCTGCGGAGCAGTATTCCCGGTTCCGCTGGTGTTCCGCTTCGCCGGTGTAGGAGCCATCGGCTGCAAGTAACTCTGCTGCCGAATCTCACCTGTCTGCGGGTTCGGCAGTTGATTGGATTGCGTCGGAGCATACGGATCGTTCGGCACTGGCGGATTCGCGGGAATCATGCGGCTTTCACCAGCCGGAATCGGCTCCAGTGTGGACTGCATTCCGGAGCTTGGCGATTCGTAAGTCGAGTAGCCCATGCCGGTCGGATCGCGGTCGGGATAAATCACGGGCAGTTTGTCTGGGCAGTTGATGCAATTGCCACCTCGCAGGCCCACATCACCGTGAATGTTCACCACGTCGCCCAAGCACCAGCTCATTCGTTCCGATTCCACCGTCTTCACCCAGTCATAATCTTCGTCCGTCTTCACGATCTTGGGAGTCATGACAATGAGCAATTCACGGCGCTGCTGTGCATCGGTCTTGTATTCAAACAATTTGCCAATCGCTGGGATATCTGAGAGATAAGGCACTCGTCGATTCTGATAAGCCTTAGTCGTTTGAATCAACCCTGCGAACACCACCGTCTGACCATCGCGAGCGCTGATCGTGGTGACGGCTCGAGTGTTGTCGATCGCCGGTATGTTGACCGAGCCGGATCCCGAGGGAATCGTCAGTACTTGGTTGTTGTTGATCTTGGAATTCTCAACTTGCACATTCAGCACCACGATGTTGTCTTCATTGATCTGCGGAATGATCGTCAGAATCAAACCCACGTCGACGTCGGTAACGTTCTGCGTCACGCCCGAATTGGTATTCGTGGAACCCTGAACGCGAGGCACTCGCGAGCCGACGTTGACCTGTGCTTGGCGATTATGAATCGCCATCACGGAGGGACGGCTGAGCAGTTGCAGTCGTCCGCTTTGCTGTAAGGCTCGAATCAGGATATTGACCGAGTCGCTCGCAGCAGACAACACCAAGCCGCCGTAACCAACGCTTGGTGACACACGGCCCATGTTGAAGTTCGATAGACCTTGTGGGCCGACAATATTGCGATTCGTGTTGCTGACGTTTGGCAATCCAGGATTCACCGTGCCACCGGCATTGTTGAAGTTGAAGCCAGGATTCGACGCCGCCGCACCTGCCAGACCACGGTTGTAGAGCAGCGAATCTTGCAGACCCAGTTCCACACCCATCTCATACATATTGTCGAGCTGCACTTCCGCTAACAGCACCTCGATGATCACCATCGGTGGGCGATAATCGAGATCGCGAATCAGCCGCTGGATATCTTTTTCCAACTGCGGAGCGGCGGTGATGATCAAGCTGTTGCTCAGCGGTTCTGCAATCACCACCATTTCACGCGCGAGTCGTTCATACGTACCGATCGTGTTGTTGGTGTTTTCAATTTGCGTGATGATGTTTCGCTGACTTGTGAAGAAGTTCGTAATGGCATCAGCCACTTCCTGCGCCAACGAGTTACGGAGTTTGTAGACATCGATGCGGCGTCGCGGAACGTCGCGTTCATCGAGTCGTACGACCAGCGATTCGACAACTTTCAAATCGCCCTTCGATCCCGATGCCAAAATACTGTTGGTACGAGTGTCGACGGCAAAGCGTAGCTGCACGAGGGTGGTATCACCAGCATTGGCACCACCAATTACCGCACCAGGCAAACCGAGGTTGAATCCTGCGGAGGTCGGGCCGGACGAAGAGCCGCAGCCGATGCTGCTCCTCCGCGGCGAGGAGCCCGCTCACCTGACGGCGGAGCTCCTCGATCGGCG
>JBJSXJ010000327.1:0-19628 GCA_046086325.1 Planctomycetota bacterium
GTGACACGATTCGCAATGCCGGCCGGACGGCTGACGCCGTGCCGTTACTTTTCTCGCTGCCGGACGGCTGACGCCGTGCCGCTACTTTTCTCGCTGCCGGACGGCTGACGCCGGGCCGCTACTTTTCCCGCTGACCGGACGGCTGACGCCGGGCCGCTACTTTCTAAAGCCGGCCGGCATTTTGTAGCGGTACGGGCGTAAGCCCTCCGGCCGCCGATTGATTCCCGCCGCGGCAGTCGATACCGTGACCACTCTCAAACCCCTTAGGAGCCTACCCCCAATGTCCCCACGCCCCGCATTCACGTGCAACTCCACCCGTCCATCCCGCCCCAGAAGCTCTGGCATGATGAGCGGCCTTCGAGCGTTGCTGGCCATGAGCTGCGTCTGGTTCTTCGCCGCCCCTACGCTGGCTCAAGCGCCACCGTACGAACTGAAGCTGCCTGCTGAACCGCCGTATTACCGAGTGCGTTATGAAGGTTCGACAGAGCCTGGGGCACTGATATATCCGGTGAGTTACACGGTTTGGATTCCGGCTGATGTGAAAACGCTGCGCGGCGTCGTGGTGCATCAGCACGGCTGTGGGGAAGGGTCATGTAAGTCGGGGCAGACGGGCGCTTTCGATCTGCACTGGCAAGCGCTCGCCTTGAAACATCACTGCGCATTACTCGCTCCGGTGTTCGAGCAACCTGAAAAGGCGGACTGCCAGAAATGGTGCGATCCACGGAACGGTTCCGCCACCAGTTTTCAGCGTGCCCTAGCGGATCTCGGCAAACTGTCGGCGCATCCCGAGCTGGCCACCGTCCCGTGGGCACTCTGGGGACATAGTGGTGGCGGTCACTGGGCAGGTGGACTCACACTGCTCTATCCAGATCGAGTGGTGGCGGCATGGTTACGCTCGGGAGTGCCACCGGTGACGGCGGTCGAGGGTCGTCCGCAGCCCTACACGGTCTCTGCCGCCGCTCGCCAAGTGCCGATCATGTGTAACCTCGGCACGAAAGAAGGAGTCACCGATAAGGAAGGGCGCTTTGCGGGAGTGTGGCCCGGCGTGGAGCTGTTTTACCGGGCGCTACGCGCCGAACGGGGACTCACCGCCGTCTCGATCGATCCGCTTTCCAGCCACGACGTCGGCAACCAGCGTTACCTTGCTATTCCCTGGCTGGATTATTTTCTTGCGGCGCGATTGCCCGCGGAGCCGAATCAGCCGCTCAAGTCCCTGGCGCACGATAGCGGCTGGGTGGCTCCGCTGAATCCGGGCGCGGCTGAGGTGACGGCGCCGATCCCGGTGTCGAAATACACCAGTGGCGATTGGGGGAACACGGTTTGGTTGCCCAGCGAGTCGCTGGCGGAAGCCTGGACTCAGTACACCAAAGATTCGGCGGTCAAGGACTCGACACCACCACCGGCACCAACGAATGTGCGCGTGGAGGGGCAGGTGATTACGTGGCAAGCCGTCGCCGATCTGGAGAGCGGCCTGGCCGGTTTTATTATTCAGCGCGATGGCCAAGAGCTGACCAAATTGCCGGAGCAAGGCAAGAATCCGTTCGGCCGCGTGCTGTTTCAAAATCTGTCGTATAGCGACACCCCCACACAGCCCCTGACAGAAATGCGATATATCGACAAGACAGCCGAGCCAGGTAAGAAGTACGACTATCGCGTGATCTCCGTCAATACCGTCGGCCTGCAATCGAAGTAAGCCTGACTGATGATGGTTTAACCAGGGCACAAACTCTGTGCCCTCTGTGCCTCTGTGTTTCAATCCCCTACTTCAATTTCTCACTTCAATTTCTCACTTCAATTTATTTTTTCAATATCGCCTCTCCCTGTTTTCAAAATCAGTCGGATTGCATTCGTCACGCGTCACTGCTACGCTCCCGCCCCACCAAGTGCGATTCTTTCTGTGGCGATCGCCGGCAATCTCACACTGATTGCAAGTTTTCATTAACGTAGCCACACCGCTTGGTTTCGATTTTTTTCTTAGGGCAGAGGTGTTTCGATGAGAATGGTTGCGTTTTTATTGGCGCTGGGAGCAGTTCTCGGCGGTTTCATGAGCGAGAAGGCGGAGGCTGCGGTTGTCACGCAGTCGAGGAGTTTCTCGGACAGTCAGACCGCTTTGGGAACGGGCAGGATCGTCCATGCGGGGCCGGCGGGGCTATCGGATAGTTTCGAACCTTTCGACAGCTCGTTCGGTACGTTGAATTCGTTTACGATCGCCTGGACGGTCACCATCTCAGCGAGCGGGGTAGCAGGCTCCACCGGCGGCGGCTTCAGTGTGCAAATTGGTGGCTCTTTTTATGTTGATTCCGGTGTGTATTCCGGTGCTGGCACCGGTAACGGTAATGGAAATGGCCCGAACTCGCCCATTTCCGCGGTGTCCTCAACGGTAACGTCTTCGTCCACCCTTTTGCCATCCAATGCCGGCGTCACCTACAACCCAGCAATTTTGGCTTCGATCACCGGAAGCGTACCGTTTAGCCTGACCTATAAGAATTATCCAACGGACACGGTGTACACCGACTACAACGGGCTAGCATCGTTGTCGTCGAGCGTGACGGCGTCGGTGACGTTGACTTACGATTACACGGCGCCGACGACGGTGCCTGAACCAGCATCGCTGTGGATTTGTGCGTCGCTGCTTACGGGCGTCGTCGTGCTGCGACGATTCCGCCAGCGAGCCTAAAGTGGCCGTGGGTTCGTGAAACCACAAATGGACCGCGGAACCGGAACGCGTTATCGTCCGGTTCTGCACCGCGACAACACAACGCGACATACAACCGCGAGCTAACGCTCGTCGGCTTCCCCTACGGTTGATCGCGGCGAGCTTCTTTTTTGGCTTTCAGCAGTCGGCTCGTGTAGGACTCTTTTTCGGCAGAGACTTCACCCAGGCCGGTGCTGGATTTGGTCGGGGCGGGGCGACTGGGCGCGGAAACATTGGAACGCCCGGCGTCGTCGACCAGCGGGCCGCTCTCCGTCGACTCACCCGCGGCCGTCGCGGCTGATGATTGCGGTTCAAATCGAGTGGCCGCTCGGCGTTCATCCAGTTCGCCTGCCAGCGAAGCTTTGCGATTCCGCAACCGCTCCAGGCGAGCCGCTACCGGGGCGGCCTCATCGCGTCGCCGTAAAAACTGCTTCACTCGCGTCACGACTGGCTCAAACCATTCGCCGGTAAACATCACGCGGCGCACCAGCACGTCGCCGAAAAACAGGCCGGCAGCCATGACGAGCACCCAGGGCCAAACATTCTCGCGACTCATCGCCTTCGGCAGATCAGCGCGAAATGTGTCGACCTTAAGCAGATCCTGTAGCGCATCGCGGCGCAGCGCGCCTTCGATCAGTCGGCCGCTGTTGCCTCCCTTAGGCGTGTAGGAACTGAGCGTGGTGAGCAGCGCCGCATTGGCTTGCCGGTCAAGATATTCGGATGAATAGGAAACGTTCACCCCGGTGAGCAGCGGGGCAAATCCCGGGCCCGGATTGATCGTTACGAAATAGCTCCCCGCCTTACTCGCTTCGAACTCCGAGACATACCGGCCCGGTGCAACCTGCTGCACTTTGAGATCGACACTCTTGAGGTCCGGATCAAGCCCCGCCGCCGACATCGACAAGAAGTTCAGAAACTCATCGTTTTGATTGAGGGCCGTCACGACCACGCGCACCTTGCCATCGCGCTGCTCGGTCGCCACTCCAAATTTTCCGGTGTCACCAGAGGGCCGCATCGACCAGCGAATCATCTGTGAGAACAATTTGGTGTAGTCGTTCCAGCCTTTCCAGGCGGAAGCCCAGCGTGCACCGCCGTCGGTGGTGAGGGCCACGGAGCGTCCGAGCCCGTAGGTCCAGGTCGCCAGGATCGTGGAGTTTTCTTCGTCACCTGGATCGGGCGAGCGCATCGCGACTTCCACCAGCGGACTATCTTTTTTGGTCGTCATGACGAAGCCCTTCAGGGGCGGCAGCGGGCCCTCGATCCCTTGCAGCAATTCATGACGATAGGTGATCTGCGGCGGCACATCCTCCAGGTTCTTGACGAGTGGCCGAGCCGCTTTACGCGCCTCCTTCATAAAAATCGCGGGCAGCGTTTTGGGATCCGTGACGTTGTAGTACTTGCCCCCGGTACGATTGGCGACATCGCGCAAGAGCTGCTGATTTGGCACTCCGTGCGTGCCGATCCCGACGGTCGAGATTTTGATCTCGGCTTTCTTGAAGGACGAAATCAGCATGGAACTTGGGGGCGACGGATCGCCATCGCTGATCACGATCATGTGTTTAACTGCGGCTTCCTTGGCACGCTGGAAGCCGTTGAGTGCCATGCGCATGGAGGCATCGAAATCGGGCATGTCGCCGGGGGTCATGCGGTCGATCGCGCTGAGCATCCGCTGTTTGTTCGGTCCGATGCGCACCAGACCGCCCTGCGAGGCATTCCAGAGCCAGCTTTCGCGTCCCCCTTGGTCATCCCAGCGAATACAGCCGGCAAAATCTCGCGGCCCCAAAACGTCGACCGCTTTCCGCGCGACAATCTTCTGCCAATAGTTGCCCTGAGCCATTTCCGAGGCATGCATCATCAGTACTAAGGCGCCGACTCCTTGCACCTTGGCATTTTTTATCTGGCAATCAACGGGCAACGCCTTTTCGACATCCGTGTTGGCCCAGCCACCGACGCCAAAACTGTTTTCTCCGCCGAGCATGACCAGTCCACAGCCGAGCTGTTCGGTGTTTCGCGCCAGCATCGCAATCTGCTCGTCGCTGAAGGCATGCACCGTTTCATCTTTTTCGCCACTGACGCGCGGCACATTCGCCAGGATGACCGAGTCGTAGGCTTGCAGTTCAGCCAAGCTGTTGAACAGGTTGTTACTGGGCTGCACGTCCACTTCGATGTTGAGCTCGCGCAGTTTTTCAACCAGAAAATCAAAGTCGCCCGTGTTTTCAAAATCCTCAATCAGTAGCACTCGCCCTTTGCCGCGAATATGCGTGAAGGCGGTCGCTTCATTGTTTTGAGGCAGCGCATCATCGCGATTGTTACTGGGGAAAAAGACTGCCTTGTAGGTATAGACGGTCGGCAGGTCGACTTGCTGCTGAAAGGTGTAAATGTTTTTTCCGGGCTTGAGCGTGACGGGCTGTTCGCTGATTAGTTGTTCGCTGCGTCCAACCCAGCGGGAAACCTTGAGTGTGCCGGTGACAGCGGCCGAGGGATCCGCATCGTCGCTCGCAGGGGACTCGTTCGCGGCCTCATCGGAGACATTGCTGGCGTAATTTTGGACGACAACGCGTACATCGTAGGGCTGTCCTTGCCGCACGTCGGGCGGCAATACCACTTTTTCCACCGTCACCTCGCGGCCCGCTTCCGTGCGCACCGGGATCACGTCGATCCCGATACCGTTCTCTGCCAACTGCCGCGCCGCAACTCGAGCGTTCCCGATGTTCTCATTGCCATCGGTGACAACGACGATGCGGCGAGCGGCATGTTCGGGAAAGGAAGCTTGGGCGAGCTTCAGCGCGGCATCGAGATTGGTGGCATCACGCGGCACCTGAAACAGACTTTCAATGCGTCCCACGTTATGAATGTCGTCGTCAAACGGAGGCACTTCAATCGCGGCATCGCGACCAAAAACCACGACGCCCGCCAGATCCTCGCGCTGCTTATTGCGATGCGTACGCACTTCCTGAGCGACATATTCGAGCATCGCATCCCGCTGCGCTTCGGGAATGCTGAGTGACTGATCGAGAACGTAGACCACCGCCACTCGCTCGCTGACCCACAAGAGCTGGACTTCGGCGAGTGCCAGCACGCACAGGGTGAGGACCAGACTGCGGAGTACCAGCGCGGCCACTCGCCGCACACGGCCCAGACCGGCAAGGCTGCGGTAACTGAAGTGCCACAAGAGCGGCAGGAGCAGCAAGAGGAGTAGATACCAGGGTTGGTCGAAGGAAATCTGTAAGCCGCCCATCACTCACCTCACTGGTTCATCTGGCTGCGGCGACTGGGAGCCCGCGCCGTGGCTGGTTCGTTTCAACAGGCCAGTTCGTTGCCACAGGAATGTCCACAGGCTTGTTCATTTCCACAGGCTGGTTGCTCGCTCACAGACGAAAACGCTGAATTCGATGGTTGTAGGTATCCAGCACGTACAGTTTTCCGGACCGGTCCCGCACCAAACTCCACGGCTGCTGCAATTGACCGGGACCATGGCCCGGTGCGCCCCAGGCTGCGACCCATTCACCCGCCCGCGTAAACTTTTGCACTCGATGATTTCCAAACTCGGTCACATACACATGGTTGTCCGCCAGCAGAATACCGTAAGGATAGCGTAGTTCACCGGGCGCGGTGCCTTCCACACCCCAGTGCCCAATCAATTTTGCTTCGTCACCCGTGGCGTCGAAGATTTGGATGCGATGATTGCAGGCATCCGCCACCCAGAGGTGATCCTGTTCGTCCAGGGCGAGGCTTTGGGGGCGGAGGAACTGGCCGAGTTCCGCGCCGTGACTTCCCCATTGCAGCAGGAATTTGTGGTCCGGCGAGAATTTCTGAATGCGATCATTCTCGCCATACTCGGAGACGTACAAATTCCCCCGGGAGTCTTCGACGACATCGGTTACGAAGCCGAATTCACCGGGGTCAGCACCAAAGGTACCGCCCAGTGTCAGTTCGTCGCACAGCTGGCCGCCCGGTTCGTAGAAGAGAATACGATAGTAGTGAGTGTCGGCCACCAGCAGGTGTCCGGCGCGATCGAACGACAGACCGGTGGGTCGGCCCTGAGTTGAGATTGGCGTTTGCCAGGATCGCAAGAATTGGCCCTCGCGGTCGAATACTTGGATGCGAGCCGTCAGGTCCACGACGAACAATTCGTCGGCGTCACTGATCGCGATGGCGCGCGGTTTATGAAATCGTCCAGCGGAGTAACCATGTCGACCCACAATCAATTCGGGGGGACTTTTCCCCGGCTCAGCCGGCCGGCACCCCCAGCCACTGACGACTATCAGAAGCCCGAGTGTGAGCAGCCAACCACGGTGGCTGAAAGGCAGAATCGCGGGAGGCTTGCGAGCCGATTGAGGCGGTTTCATGAGCGAACCTGGCTGCCACGAGAGCTGACGCAACGCCACCTGACAAAGGTTAAATCGTCGGAATAGTTGTAAACCGCGACGGGACGAAGGTCCATCGCTACTTGACCCTTGCGCGCAACAATCGGTAAATTCTCGCCTTGCAGTTGAAACTCTTCTTAACCCGAGCGGCCCATGCCCGTAGTCATTAATCTCCGTCAGGCCGACGACCCGCGCGATCTGGTGCATCGAGCGGTGCAGGCGCTAGCGGAAGGGAAATTGGTCGTCTTCCCGACGGAGACGGTATACATCGCGGCGGCGAGTGCCTTGCACGCTGCCGGGGTCGAACAGCTCTGGGCGTTGCGGCGGCCGGAGACCGGCCGTGGCTTGTCGCTGGCGGTCAAAAGTGCCGATGCAGCTTGGGATTACGCACCAGGACTCTCGCCGCTGGCGCAGCGACTTGCGCGGCGCGGCTGGCCCGGCCCCTTGGGGCTCGTCCTGCCCAATGATCACCACGACAGCCTCGTGCGGCGGCTACCCTAGATGGTCCAGCAGGCGATCGCGCCGTACGGTCGTTTGAACCTGCGAGTCCCGGCGCATCCGCTGGTGGAGGCGGTACTTGGGCTCAGCGTTGGTCCACTGGTGGTGAGCAGCATTCCAACCACACAGGAGACCGGGGCAGTCACGGCCGAGGAGGTGCTGGCACGCGTGGGTGACCGCGTGGCTCTGGTGCTGGATGACGGTCGCACGCGGTACGCGCAGCCCGCGACGGCCATTGAAGTGGATGGGCATCGCTACCGGATCGTGCGGAATGGAGTTCTGAACGAATCGACGGTCAAGCGGCTCGCCAGCTTCATCTTGCTCTTTGTTTGTACGGGAAATACCTGCCGTAGCCCGATGGCAGAATCGCTCATGCGGCGTCGAGTAGCCGATAAACTAGGATGTACGCCGGACACGATCGATGAGCACGGAGTGCTGGTGATGTCCGCGGGAGTGGCAGCGTCGGCGGGTAGCCAAGCCTCCTTGGAAGCGCAGGAAGTCGTGTCAGGATATGGAGTTGAATTGCAGCATCATGAGAGCCAACCGGTGACCGATCGGCTGGTGCGATTTGCCGATCTGATCCTGACGATGACGCGTGGACATCGTCAGGTGCTACTGGGTCAGTGGCCGGAGGTGGCGAGTCGTGTGCGGCTGTTGCATCGGGGCAACGGCGACGTTTCGGACCCCATTGGTGGATCGGTGGAAGTTTATCGAAGGTGTGCGGAACAGATCGACGCGCAACTGGAAAACTGGATGCGGGAAATTGATTGGAGCTCACTTCCCAGTCAAACTGGGGATTCCGCCGGCGAGTGAGCACGCTCGGGGAATGTTGGGGCGATACCAACAGCAGGGCAGGGTGGCGGGTCGCCGGCAAAATCGTTCGAGTATAGGGACTGGGGGAATTGGGCAATGCGAATTACGATAGGTAGCGATCATCGCGGAGTGCAGGTGAAAGCGAAGCTGATCCAGATGCTGACGGCCAATGGTCATGAGGTGGCCGACGCGGGAGCCCACGAAGGACAAGCCGTGGATTATCCTGATATCGCGTCGTTGGTAGGTCGTACGGTAGCATCTGGGGCGGCGGAGCGGGGAATTTTGATTTGCGGCACGGGGATCGGGATGGCGATCGCCGCGAATAAAATTCCCCACGTGCGTGCGACCACGTGTTACGACGAGGTATCGGCGGAGATGTGTCGCCGACACAACGATGTCAATGTGCTCTGCCTGTCCGGGGACATGCTCGGGGAAAAACGTATGGATCGACTTGTGGAAATCTGGCTGACGACCGAATTTGAGGGTGGTCGCCACGCGCGTCGCCTGGAAAAAATCGCCAGTCTGGAAAGTAATTTTGGCTCGGGATCGGCAGACGCTGGGTCCTGAGACGCCTGATGGGCGGCCGAGGTGGTCTTCGCCTCCGTCGCTCCAAGTGGAAATCCTGGTTCGAGGATCGTGACAAGGATCAAGAATGATGAGTGATATGCCTTCGGTTACGCAGCAGGAAGAACTCGCCTTTAAAGCTTTGATGAGTCAAGGAGGCGATCCGGATCCGGCGGAAACCGCGGAATGGCTCGACGCCTTGGAATATGTGCTGACGAGCAAGGGAGGGGAACGAGTCAAATACTTGATCGCCGCTCTGCAAGACAAAGCTCGTCGCGAAGGTATTGATTTGCCGGTCGCGATGAACACTCCTTACATCAACACAATTCCGGCCGATCGGCAGCCAGCCTATCCGGGCAATCGCGAGTTGGAACGCCGCATCAAGAGCATCATTCGCTGGAACGCCATGGCGATGGTGGTGCGTGCGAACAAGGATTATGCCGGAGTGGGTGGTCACATCTCCTCTTTCGCCTCCTCCGCGACACTCTATGAAGTTGCGTTCAATCATTTCTTCCGTGGTCGTGGCGAAAGCGGATACGACGGCGATCAGATTTATTTCCAGGGACATGCTTCGCCTGGCATGTATTCGCGAGCGTTCCTGGAGGGACGGTTGTCGGAGGATAACCTGCTGCATTTCCGCCGCGAATTGCGGGAGACGCGGGGTCTGTCCAGCTATCCCCATCCGTGGCTCATGCCTGATTTCTGGGAATTCCCCACCGTGTCGATGGGTTTAGCGCCGATCATGGCGATCTATCAGGCGCGATTTAACCGCTACCTGCAAGATCGCGGCATCAAGACGAAGACGGGCCGAGTCTGGGCGTTCCTCGGAGACGGAGAATGCGATGAACCCGAAACACTCGGGGCCCTCACGCTCGCCTCGCGTGAGAAGCTCGATAACCTCACGTTCGTAATTAACTGCAACTTGCAGCGACTGGATGGCCCGGTGCGTGGCAACGGCAAGATCATCCAGGAGCTCGAGGCCGCTTTCCGCGGGGCGGGCTGGAATGTAGTCAAAGTCGTCTGGGGCGATGACTGGGATGCTCTGCTCGACAAAGACAAAACCGGCTTGCTCGCCAAACGCATGGGCGAAGTGGTGGATGGCGAGTTCCAGAAGTACACGGTGTCCCCAGGTTCCTATATTCGCGAGCACTTCTTTGGAAAGTATCCCGAATTGCTCGATCTGGTCGCCAACTACTCGGATGAAAAACTGCAGCGGATGCGGCGCGGTGGTCACGATCCCGAAAAGGTCTACGCGGCATATCATGCGGCGGTCAATCATCGCGGTCAGCCGACCGTCGTGCTGGCCAAAACCGTCAAGGGTTACGGGCTCGGGGAGGCGGGTGAAGGCAAGAACATTACGCATCAGCAGAAGAAGCTGAATGAAGAGGAGCTGCGTGAGTTCCGGACGCGGTTCAACATTCCGCTGTCGGACGATGATGTGGTGAAGATGCCATTCTACAAGCCACCGGAAGACAGTGCCGAGATGCGGTATTTGCGTGATCGGCGAGCGACGCTGGGCGGTTCGGTGCCCAGTCGTCCGACGACTCCACCGCTGGTCGAAGTGCCAAAGCTGGAGGATTACAAGGATCTGCTCTCCGGTAGCAAAGGCAAAGAAAACTCAACCACGTTCGACTTCGTGCGCTTGCTGCGGAAGCTCGTGCGTGATCAACGCGTGGGACGTAACGTCGTGCCGATCGTGCCCGACGAATCACGCACCTTCGGCATGGAAGGCATGTTCCGCGAAGTGGGTATTTACGCTCACAGTGGTCAGCTGTACGAACCGGTCGATTCCGATCAGTTCATGTATTACAAGGAAGCGAAGGACGGACAGATTTTAGAGGAAGGCATCACGGAAGCGGGATCGATGTCGTCGTTCATCGCCGCCGGTACTTCCTATTCGGAACATGGTATCAACATGATTCCGTTCTTCATCTACTACTCGATGTTCGGCTTCCAGCGTATCGGCGATTTGATCTGGGCGGCGGCTGACGCGCGAGCCAAGGGCTTCCTGGTGGGTGGTACCGCCGGACGCACGACGCTCAACGGTGAAGGTCTGCAGCATCAGGATGGACACAGCCTGCTCAACGCCATCGCGTTTCCGACCGTGCGGGCGTACGACCCCGCTTGGGGCTACGAGATCACGGTGCTGGTGATGGATGGCCTGCGACGCTTGTACCAAGAGGGCGAAACGGCACTCTATTACATCACGGTCGCCAACGAACCGTATGTCATGCCGGAAATGCCTGCCGATGTAGAAAACGGGATCATCCAGGGTATCTACAAGTACACGACGAAAGACGTACCAGGTGCCAAGCTCAAGGTGAATTTGTTCGGCAGCGGTTCGATTCTGCGTTGTGCGTTGTCGGCAGCCGATCTGCTGGCAGAAAAGTACGGTATCGCCAGCAATATCTGGAGTGTCACCAGCTACACGCAGCTGCGGCGCGACGCCCATAGCTGCCAGCGCTGGAATCTGCTGCATCCCACGGCCACCCCGCGACGCAGTTTCATCGAAACGACACTCGCCGGTGAAACGGGCGTGTTCGTAGCGGCCTCGGACAACGTGCGGGCGGTGAGTGAGCAGGTGGCACCCTGGATTCCCGGTGGTGACTACTTGTGCTTGGGCACCGACGGCATGGGCCGCAGCGAAACTCGCCCCACCCTGCGTCGACACTTTGAGGTCGACGCGGAAATGATCACCCTCGCCACCCTCTACCGACTCGCCAAACGCGGCGATTTACCCATGTCGGTGGTCGCTCAGGCGATTAAGGATCTGAACATTGACCCGGAAAAGACCGATCCTTACTTTGCCTAGTCACCGCTGGGGCGACGAACCTGAAACGGCGGCAACCGCAAAAATGAAACGGCGGCAGCCACGAAAATGAAACGGCGGCAGCCGCGAAACTTGGCCAGCAATTAAACCTTCTAGAGCAACCAAATTCAGTACCATGGAAATCGAAGTCAAACTGCCGGAACTGGGCGATGGCATTAAGAGTGGCGACATTCTGGAAGTGCTGGTGCGAGTGGGCGACAGCGTCCAGCGCGATCAAGGACTCGTCGAAGTCGAAACCGACAAAGCGACCGTGACACTGCCGAGCACACATGCTGGCAAGGTCACGAAGCTGCTCGTACAAGCTGGCCAAACCGTGCCCATCGGCTCCACGGTAGCCGTGCTGGAAGTGGAAGCACCGGCGGCTAAGCCGGCAGCAGCTCCCGCTCCCGTCGCAGCTCCAGCCGCACCGCAGGCCAGTGCGTCAGCACCGGCGGCGCCAGCTCCCGTGGCGCCCGCCGCAGTCGCTCCGGCTCCCGTGGCGCCAGCTCCCGTAGCCGCTGCTCCCGTGGCGCCCGCTCCGCTGCCGCCCGTTCGCCCCGCCACCCCAGCCGCCCCAGCCGCTCCCGTGGCCCCGGCGAGTGGTGTGAGTGACGACGATTCGCATATCGCCGCTGGTCCCGCGATTCGGCGGTTTGCCCGCGAAGTGGGTGTGGATTTGCGAGTGGTGGAGGGGACTGGGGAGAACGGACGAATCACCCGTGAAGATGTGTTGGAGGTGGTGCGACGAGCGAGCCAGCAGGTGTCGCGCACGGCTGGTGCTGCTGTGGGTGCGTTAGGGGCAGTGGCGAGTGCCGTGGTGCATTCAGCCGCACAGATCGTCAGTCACGCTCAAGGATCAGCTGAAGCAGGAGCGACCAGCGCACCCGCTCCCACCGCTGCCGCTGCGACTCCTGGCGACGGACGCGACGCCTGGGGACCCGTGCGAGTGGAACGGATGACGAAGATCCGCAAGACCATCGCCACCAAGATGCATGAATCCTGGACGACCGTGCCGCGCGTCACCAACATGGATGACGCCGACATCACGGAACTCGAAAAAATTCGACAAGCCAGCAAGGAAGATTATGCCGCTCGCGGAATTAAATTGACCTCGCTGCCGTTCGTCATCAAAGCCGTAGCGATGGCGCTGCGTAATAATCCGGTGCTGAACGCTTCGATCGACATGGAGTCGGGGACGATCATCTACAAGGATTACATCAATATCGGTATCGCCGTCGACTCGGATCGTGGCTTGGTGGTCCCGTCGCTGCGCGCGGTCGATGACCTCTCGATTGCGGAAATCGCTCGCCGGCTGGCCGGAGTGGCCGATATGGTACGCGACAACTCCTTTGCTATCGACGACCTGCGTGGCAGCACATTCACGATCAGCAATCTCGGAGCGGTGGGTGGCAGCTACGCCACGCCCATCATCAACACTCCCGAGGTGGCGATTTTGTTGGTTGGTCGAGCTCGCCAATTGCCCGTCGTGATCGACAACCAAATCGTGCCGCGTTTGATGCTGCCGCTGAGTCTGTCGTACGACCATCGGTTAGTCGATGGCGGCGCCGCTGCTCGGTTCCTCAACGATGTGATCACCTATCTGAAAGCCCCGAGCCGCCTGCTCTTGGCCCCGTAAGCCTGGACCGGACAAGCGATCTGAAGGCAACGAGAACTCGATCACTCGCGAGCTTCACTCGGCAGCTTCACTCACTAGCTTCACTCGCGAGCTTCACTCGGCGGCTTCACTCGCTGGTGCGACCGTCGCCGGGTGATCATGGTGATGGTGAGCGGCGTGGGGTTCGAGGAATCCCACGGCATAGGCGAGGGCCACTCCAGCAACCAGAGCGGCCGATAGTGGCAGGCGGTCGTGCGAATGAAAATGCACCTCGGGGAGCAGATCGCTAAGCGAGATGCAGAGAAACACACCGGCGGAAAAAGCGAGCGCCAAGCCGAGCAGGTTGCCGTTTTGCTGCAGGAATTGACTCACACCAAACCAGAAGAGCAGGGCTCCCAGCGGGCACATGCTGGCAAACAAAAAGTTCACCCATTTACGGCGTGCCGGTGACCAGCCAGAGGCGATCATCAGCGACGAGATCGACATGGCATCGAGCGGTTTATGGAGGAACACGGCGAGGAACGTGCCGAGCCCCAGCAAACCGGACAGACCATGTTCCGCCTCCGCTGCCACGCTCGCCCCCAAAGCCACTCCATCAATGAGCGTATGCACCGCCAGCCCGAGAAACAGGCCCACCCAGCTATAGCGATGGCCATGACCGTGATCATGGCCGTGATGATGGCCGTGATCATGACCGTCACTATGATCGTGATCATGGCCGTGACGATGAGCGTGACCGTGGTGGTCGACGGGCTGTTCAGCCGGCCCTTGTTCGGCTTGATCATGATGATGAAAGTGAAAAGTCCGCATCAGAAAAAACATCGTCAGGAGTCCGACGAGGGTAGCGGTCATGACTTGGTCGAGTGTGCCGAGTTCCGCCGTGGCATGCGGGATCATGTGCAGCAGTGCGACTCCCAGCATGAGTCCGGCCACGAAACTCATGATCATCTGCATGCGGGTATGCGAGAGACGCAAGTGGCCTGGCAGCCAGCCTCCCACGCTCGATGCGAACACAATCAAGCCGGCATAAACAGTCAACAGAATCGCAGGCCACATAACCAATCGCTATCGCTTTACGGTGCCGGTTGAAGAGGAAGTGGCCCGAGTTTGCCGGCGGAATCGAGTTGAAACAAAGCCTTCGCTCGCGGGTCGACGACGAGGAACCCTTGGTCACGACGCACGATGCCGACAGGGTTTACGAGTGGTGCGTCTTTGACAAGCGGCTGGGGTTCGGCACCCGGACTTACTTTCCAAACCGCCTTGGCATAGCCATCGGTGATGTAGGCGTGGCCGTCATCGTCGAGTGCAATTTGATGAGCAAATTGAAACGGTGTTCCTTGGACGACCGTCTCCACTTTTCCATCCAAGGTCACTCGCAGCACCTGATCGGCGCCATGCGACACGACCCAGATACGATCTTGAGCGTCGATCGCAAGGCCACGTGGAGCGGGCACCGCGGCCAGCTTTTCCGGCTTGCCTCCTTCCGCCGGCACTCGCCATATCAGATGCAATTCCAAGTCGGCCACGATGAGTTCACCGGCCTTCGTCACCACGATACTCATCGGGATCCCAATTTGGCCTTTGGTGAGCGCGACGGGTTGGCCCTGTTCGTCAAACCGATAGATATCGCGAGTGGCACTGTCACCCGCCAAGAGTTTGCCTTGCCGGTCCAGCGTCAGGCAGCGAACCGCGTTAAGTGGCGTGCGGAACTTTTTGGAGGCTTGAAAAAAGAGCGAAAGTTTATCGCCTTCCACCTTCCAGATACCGGGCAGGTTGCGATCGGCCAGGTAGATAGGTCCCGTTGCGCTGGCAGCCACCGCCAGCGGATACCCAAGTTCTTCGGCACCGACTGGACGCGCCGCGGTGAGACACTCCAGCGCGACTGGCGCCAGCGCGACTGAAGCTAACGTGACGAGGGCCAGCATTACTCGTGACAGCTGTATTGGGGAACCAACGACCCGCTGAGCGACCGCAGCCATGGCGAATATTCCTCCGGGTTAAAAGACCGACGCACAGCTAAAAAGGGACTCGTTCGAGACTCGGGAAACGAATGGCAATGGCTGTGAGAATAATCCGTAAACCTGTTCGCGCGAAGTCGACAGGAATCGGCGGTCGATTATTACCCGAGTTCGTCATTTGGCAGTGGGGGAGGCGGGGGACCGATCGGTTCGTTTTTGTCGATCGAATGATTGCAAGCTCTATCGCCCCGTGATACGTTGTTAGCCTCAGGTTGGGTACTCCCGCGACAGTGGGCAATCGAGCCGCATCGCCCAACGTAATTATCGATGAATGAAGTGCAAGGAATGTGAACTATGAGCTCGGTATGGTCTCAGGTAAACGGCGACGTGCTGGTGGTCTATTTCAACGACGCCAAAATCCTCGACGAATCAAAAATTAATCAAATCCACACCGAACTGTGTGAAATGGTGAGCAAGGCTGAGAGCCAAAAGTTATTGCTCAATTTCCAAAACGTGGCGTTCATGTCCTCCGCCATGATCGGTAAGCTCATCCTGGTCTACAAGAAATGCAAGACCGATCAAGTGGATCTGAAATTCAGCAACATCTCGCCGAACATCATGGAAGTCTTCAAAATCATGAAGCTCAACAAGATGTTCGAGATGCATGAAGATGAGGCGAAAGCGCTGAAGTCCTACGAGAAGAAAAAAGGCTGGTTCGGGTAAACCAGGACTTTTACTGAGGGTTACTGGCTGGCCGAATGGCGGCTCTCCAGATGCTGGCTCTCCAGATGCTGGCTCTCCAGAACCTACTGGCCTTCCAGATCTTTGAGTGAGCGACCCAGGCGGCGTGGGCGCGACTCGGTTTTGTTCGTCTCTGTGGGTGCCAGTAGTTCGCCGCGTCGGACAAGTTCCTGAAAGCGAGCTCGCCCGTCCTCCCCGTCGGGGGTCGTGCCGATCTGCTCCAGCGCATCCGACACGCCCAAGAGCACAGATTGCCGCACCCCGTCTCGAATCCAGTTAAACACGTTGAATCCACTCATCGCTCAATCTCCTCCGACCAGCTCGCGTGACTTCCTGAAACCGTCCCGGACGATAGAAAGTCACCTGCTTCTCGTCCAGGCGAATTTCGTGCTCAATCGAACCACGAGGCCTCGATGATTCCCCTCGCTACACGCCGTGCGGCGGTCGGACATCTGCGCCGTCGAGATCCCGTTCTGCGACGAGTGATCGACGAAGTGGGAGCGTTTACGCTGCGGCCGGAGCCCGATCGTTTTGGCATGCTGGTCCGATCGATTATCTCCCAGCAGATTTCCACCCGTGCCGCACGCTCCATTCAAATGCGTTTAGAGGAGCGAGTCGCGCCTCGCGGCGTGGCTGCCGAGGTACTACTGGAACTGGGGCCAACGGAACTTCGCCCTTTGGGACTGTCGCCCCAAAAGGTGACGTACGTGCTCGACTTGGCCCAGAAGTCGTCGGATGGAACCGTTCAGCTGCGCACCATCGGACGCTGCTCCGATGAAGCAGTGATTCAGCGACTCACCCAGATCAAAGGGATCGGACGCTGGACGGCTCAGATGTTCCTCATGTTTTCTCTAGGTAGGCTCGACATTTTCCCCGAGGACGACCTGGGGATCCGCACAGCGCTACGCAGGCTTTACGACTTGAAGGAACTCCCCGACCGAACCACCAGTCGGTCGATTGCAGCAGCCTGGCGGCCCTATGCGACGGTGGCCAGCTGGTACTGCTGGCGCAGCTTGGAACTAGGTAAGGATGAAGGATGAAGGATGGCAAAGCGCAGCCGCTGGGGCTTTCAAGGTGTCCGAGTTTTGCTATTC
This sequence comes from Planctomycetota bacterium, assembly GCA_046086325.1. Taxonomy (GTDB): domain Bacteria; phylum Planctomycetota; class Planctomycetia; order Pirellulales; family Pirellulaceae; genus JBJSXJ01. The sequence goes on from JBJSXJ010000327.1 coordinate 17,155, forward strand.
CCCGGCAGCGTTGACACCTTACTGCGACATGTCGCCCGACTTTCCAAGTCGGTAAGCGAGAAGCCGCAGACAACGTTTGAACGCAAGCAAGACAAAGTCACCTCGGAGAGGTGACCGACGTCGCGCCTCCGCTCTGCATCAGATACGGTTTACCATCAAAAGATCCAGACGACGGACCTGCATTGAGCGCCGCGATTAGCTGCGGACGTCGGAGTCCAGCACGCGAACACGAGCCCAGTTGGGTTTGTTCGCCTCAATGAACTGCTTGTGACGCTCGGCCACTTGATAGGCGTCGTGAGCCGCTTTGTTTTCAAACACGACATGCAAGGCCACATCGAAATCAACCACATTGACTTCCCGCGTAAGCTCACGATTAACCGTACCGGCAGCGAAAAAAACCGTGCCCGGATGCCCGGTGAGAAAATGATGGCAATCCTGTACCAGCTTATCGATAGCCGCTGGAGAATTATCCTTGAGCGTGAAATAGACCATGTGAGCAAGCAAAGGCTGGTCAGCAGTCGTCACAAAAAACTCCCATCCACAAAACGTATGAAGAAACCAAAAACGTTGAACAATCCCAGAATATGAACCAAGTGCTGATCGGCCAATTGCTTAGCGGCCAGCCGCACCATCGGGCGACGGTGGGCCACCACGATTGCCGGGACGGCGAGAAGCCTCAAAGTTGCTGCGTTTTTGCAAATTCGCCAACTGCATCAACGAGGCTCCCATCATCACCTCGATGTCATCTTCTTTGGGCGGCGGACCCGCTGCGCCATTATCGATCGGCGAATAATTCATCACATAATCATTCTTGGCGACCGACAAGCGATCCTCGGGATCGATCCGCTTCCGTGTCACTCGACTACCGTTGATCTTGGTCCCATTGCGACTGTCCAGATCCGTGACCATCCAATAGCCGTCACGCAAGGTCAGCAGGCAATGTCGCGAAGAGACATTGGCAAATCGCAGCACAATATCGCAATTCTCTGCTCGCCCAATCACCAACTCCTTCTTCTTCAACGGAATTGGATCACCACCGCCTACGGGGTTTAAATGACCAAAAATTTGTTCTGGCATCACCATCCTCAGTTGGTAATTTCCAAGCGTAACCAGCGCTTGGTGTGCATGAATACGGGTGGTTCAAGTTCATCGTTGCCTGGGCTATTCTAGGAGCTCAGATGGTCCTATGATCCCTGCCCATACTGCCACGCGCCAATATTAAACGAGTACTCTGGTGACGTCAACGATTCCAGCCTGGCGACAAGCCGGCCTGCGCTACCATGCTTATCACCATCACCTGCGTGCGCTCTTCGGCGTACGTGTGCAGAAGGTGAGCGTGGATGGCGGCTTCACCTGCCCGAATGTGGACGGCACCGTGGCGACGGGAGGTTGCACCTTCTGTGACAATCGCAGCTTCAGTCCCAGTCGCCGGCTGCCGCGTCAGGATATTCTCGAGCAGATCGACGAGGGCATTCGACGACTCCAACGTCGCTACGACTGCCAGCATTTCCAAGCTTATTTTCAGCCCGCCACGAATACCTACGCTCCCGTCGACAAGCTCCGCCGACTGTACTCGCGAGCCCTCGAACATCCGCTCATCGTCGGACTCGCCATCGGCACTCGGCCCGACTGCGTGCCCGACGATGTCCTGGATCTGCTCCAAGAATTTGCCCAGCGCACACGTGTTTCCGTGGAATATGGCATGCAGACCATGCACGACCGGTCACTCCACGCGATGAATCGAGGTCACGACCATGCTTCGTTCTTGGATGCGATGGAGCGTAGTCGCGGGCGCGGTTTTGAAATTGGCGCCCACGTCATGCTCGGTTTGCCCGGCGAATCGCCCGACGACATGCTCGCCACCGCTCGGGAAATCGCCCACGTAGGACTCGATTCCGTCAAAATCCACAACCTGTATGTGGTGAAAGACACACCCATGGCTGACCAAGTGGAGCGCGGTGAGATTCGCTTAATGGAACGGGATGAATACGTCACCACCCTGGTCAATTTCCTGGAACTACTGCCGCCGGAAATGGTGGTGGAACGGATCAGTGGAGACGCGCCGAGCAACTTTTTTGTCGGCCCCGCTTGGTGCCTTGATAAACCGGCCGTGATTCGAGCCGTGCGAGCGGAAATGGAGCGTCGTGATACATGGCAGGGTAAGCTGTACCAGCCGCGCTAGCAGCCTCGCGCTGCCAGCCTCGCGCTACCAGTCCAACACCACCGCTGACAGAAACGACTGCTCACCGTGATCGGTGAGCAGCCGCAGTGCTCCGCTTGCATCGAGTCCCAAGCATTGCCCCGACACGCGGCGCCCGGCCGTCTCCAGCTGCACCCGGCGGCCCGCAAGTAAACAGTGAGGCTGCCAATCAGCATGGAGATTCCAATCTCGCTGCGCCAGTTTGGGCAGCCAGCGGTCGAGCGATTGTATGCAGCGCGCGAGCACCTCCACGGGCTGCATCTCCACCGCGCTC
>JBJSXJ010000328.1:0-11146 GCA_046086325.1 Planctomycetota bacterium
AGCCCTTCCGCGCCGACCAGTCGGCCCCCGTCGCCGGATCCCGTCACAGTAAAAAATGACGCCGATTAATCCGAGTGTAAACGTGATACAAACCCGGTTGAGACTCATCAATCACATCCCGCCGATTACGCCTAGCCATGGTTATCTCCTTGCAACACAAGCTAGATAATGCCCCACGGTTAATGGTGAACAAAATAACACCAAAGCGAGAATTTGCAAGGTGCCCTCGAGTGAATCGCCAACCGATCCCTAGGTCATCAGTTGTGATGTAGATCCGTTGAACGGCGACGACTGGCGGCGGAGGCTGCCTGGCTGCCGATCACGGACGGTTTGCTCGCCAAGGGGTCATCATCGGATAGATTGTTCGCGGAGTTACCGGTAGCCTGCATTTTGGGCGCCGGAATAGCCCCACGCCCCCCTTGGCACTCGGCAGGCTCACCCAGCGGTCGCTCTCGAAAAGCCTCGAAGCACGTCGAACAAAGGTCATACCGCGACTGCTCGAATGAGTCCTCGATGGGTCGCACTCCCTCCGCAGCCCCATCAACCCCATCCAGTTGCTCAGAAATCTCCTGCAAATAATCTCGCTCGTCATCGGCCACATGGCGGGTCAGTGGCTCCAAGGCCGCCTGCACCTCAATTCGCACCACGTAACGCACGTCCGTCGTTTGCTCAATCAGACCCTGACAGCGATCACAGCGATACTCAATCATCGCACGACCAATCATCAACAATAGCAGGAAAATAGAGCCATCCGCCCCAGGAAAAAATCCCGGCTTAGGACGAGCTGAAACGGCGAGCCTTACACGGACTCACGTCTCCTCCCCTTCACCAGCCTAGGTTCGGTCCATAATTCTACCCATTCCGGTTACTACGCGACAACTTCTCTGAAAATTTACTTGGCAATCAAAGTTGTTATTCGGTACGATCCCGGTCCGGGTAGCCCAGAAAACTCCACCCTGCCCGAGGTGCTCCATGAGTATCGCGTCCGCTGAACGCGTGTTGGGATCAAGTGTCCTCGTTCTGAATCGTTTTTTCATGCCGGTACACGTGGTCGGTGTGCGTCGAGCGTTTGCGATGCTGTACCGCGAATTGGCTGAAGTCATTGAAATCGACGGCGGTCAATTCACCAACTATGATCTCGAATCCTGGCTGCTGCTGGGCAGCATGCGCAACCCTGCCGATACCACCGAACACGTGGACTGGATTCGGACCGTCCATCACGCAGTTCAAGTTCCACGGATTATTCGGCTGATGAGTTACGACCGAGTTCCTCGACAAACACTCCGCTTCAATCGCCGCAATTTATTCGCTCGAGATAATCACAGCTGCCAGTATTGTGGTGAGACCTTCCCAGTAAGTCAGTTGAGCGTCGACCATGTGATTCCCAAGAGCCGTGGTGGCGCTACAAGCTGGGAAAACGTCGTTTGCTCGTGCCTGGATTGCAACACAAAAAAAGGTGGACGCACTCCCCAGGAAGCACGCATGCGTTTGCTGAGCCATCCTAAGCGGCCTAACCACAACCCACTCCTGGCACTCAAACTATCCAACCCCAAGTATCAAAGCTGGAAAACCTTCTTTCCGACCGCCAACTGGGGCAGCGAACCTTATTAGTACCGCCACGTTGCCGCGGGCCCAGCGGCCAAGCGGGGATGGTACCACCAACTCAATCGCGGTATTCTTAATAGCCACTCGGTATCCATTCAATCCTCTCGTTGAAGTCTCAGCCTGAGTCCCACTTCCAACCTTTAGGCAGCGCCATCACCATGCTTGCATCCGTTGCACCCTCGTACCGCTCCTCGGGAACTCACCGCAGGTACGCCGCCGCCATCCTGCTCGCCGTGTCCCTCACCCAGTCCCTGCTCACCGGCTGCTCCTCCACCAATGTCGCCACTCCGCCCGCCTCTGCTTCGAAATCCGAAGCCGAACTCATTGAAGAAAACCTCGCGAAGCTAAGCCCTGAAGATCGAAAATCCGCCGAGCTGCAGAAAAACTGCCTAGTCGCCGATGCGCCACTGGGAACCATGGGACCTCCCGTCAAAGTGAAGCTGGAAAATCGCGACGCTTGGATCTGCTGTGCTGGTTGCTCCAGTGAAATTGAAGCGGAACCCGCCAAGTACCTCGAAAAGCTCACGAAACTGCTCGAATCCGCACCCTCGAAACCATAACTCACCCACTATGGATATTCCCCTTCCCCGCCGCCAATCGCGTGCTCAAGTTCCCGCTGGAGCGGAACTGTGCGATCACTGCACCGCCAAATGTTGTCGCTACTTCGCGCTCCCCATCGACACGCCCACCAGCCGCCAGGAATTCGATTACCTTCGCTGGTTTCTGCTGCATGAACGAGCGTCGGTGTTCACCGAAGGCGACACTTGGTACTTGCTGGTCCATACCGTCTGCAAACATCTCCAACCCGATAATCGCTGTGGGATTTACGCCGATCGACCGCAGATCTGTCGAGATTACACCACCGATAAATGCGAATTCGACGACGACTGGGTCTACGATCGCTACTTCGAAACCTCAGAGCAAGTCGCAGAGTACATGGAGGCCGTATTGCCGCGGCGCCGGGGTGAATCGCTGCGCAGCCCCAAGCCACCCCTACTGCCGATCGTCTCCTCCTAATCCGCCCGGCAGCGCATCTCCTGCTGACTTTCGCCCGCGTCCACACCTTTATCTCGCCCTTTAACGACTGACTGCTCATGGCTTTGATCGAACCTCGCACGCTTAAAGGATTCCGTGATTACCTACCCGAAGCGATGATTCCACGCGAACGACTCATCGCTACCGCTCAGCGCGTATATCGATCGTTTGGCTTCAGCCCCATCGATACACCGGCGCTAGAATACCTCGAAGTACTCACCGGCAAAGGCAGCGACGAAACGGATCGTCAGCTCTATCAATTCGAGGACCATGGCGGTCGAAAAGTCGGCCTGCGTTTTGACCTCACCGTCCCTCTGGCACGCTTCGCCGCGCAGCACATTCACGAATTGGGGACTCCTTTCAAGCGTTATCACATCGCCTCAGTCTGGCGCGGTGAGAACACGCAGCGCGGTCGTTATCGCGAATTCATGCAATGCGATTTCGATACGATCGGTACGAAATCGGTCCTGGCCGATATCGAAACAGCTCTCGTCATTCATGACCTGATGCGAGCTCTCGGTATCGCACGCTTCACCATTCGCTTGAACAATCGCATGGTACTCAACGGTCTGCTGGAACGATTGAATCTGCTGGAAAAATCCGTGCCCATTCTGCGCGCCATCGACAAGCTTGCCAAAATCGGTCCTGCGAAAGTCGCCGAGGAGATGAACGCGACGGCCGGTACATCCACCGAGCAAGCCGAAGCACTGCTGAAATTGGCAGACTTGAAGGGCACCAACGACGAGATCTTACTACAACTGGAACCACTCGTCGCCGGAAACGAACGCGGTCAAGCCGGTGTGACTCGACTACGAGAAATCATCCAAGGAGCCAGCGCCGGTGGAGTACCTTCCTCACACCTGCAACTCGATGTCGGTATCGCTCGCGGACTCGATTACTACACCGGAGCAATCTTTGAAACATTCCTGAATGACTTGCCCACGATTGGCAGCGTTTGTTCTGGCGGTCGCTACGACAACCTGGCTGGCTTATTCACCAAGCAAGAGCTACCAGGAATCGGCGCATCGCTCGGTCTAGATCGACTGCTCGCCGCACTCGAAGAACTTCAGCTCATCGAAAAAGTTCGTACTCCCGCCGACGTGCTGGTCGTTTTCTTTGATGAACAGCGGCGTCACGATTACTTGCGAATCGCGGCAGCGCTACGAGCGGCAGGGGTGGGAGTGGAAATGTATCCCGACCCTAAAAAGCTCGGTCAGCAACTCAAATATGCTGACCAGCGCGGTTTTCGTGTCGCGATCATCGCAGGTGAAAATGAGTTTCAAGCTGGCAATTGCCAGCTGAAAAATCTGCGTACTGGAACGAGCGAAATCGTGCCGCTTGACCCGCCCTCGCTTAACGCCGGCGAACCAACGCTCTTGGACGCCGTGCGCCGCCTCCTCAGCCCGCTCGACGCAAACGCGTAACCAACAGGTCGCTCACCGCGCGCACCACCAACTGCTGCTCGGCCACTGTCACTTCCGGATAGATGGGCAAACTCAGCACTTCAGCTGCCATCCGTTCCGTCACTGGCAAACTGCCAGGACCGTAGCCCAGAGCAGCAAAACATTGCTGCTGATGCAGCGGCACAGGGTAATAAACCTCGCTGCCAATTCCCATCTCACCCAGCTGCGCCCGCAGTTGATCTCGCTTACCATCCGCCACGCGAATCGTGTACTGATTCCAAACGTGCTCGCGATCCGGCAACGATTCTGGTAAGTCAATCGTGCGATGCAGGCCCTCTGCGGTGAACAACTGGTGATAGCGTCGAGCGTTTTCTTGGCGCGATCGAGTCCACTCGGCAAGGTGCTTAAATTTCACATTCAAGACGGCCGCTTGAATCGTATCCAACCGACTGTTGATTCCCACTTCGCGATGGTAATACCGCGGACTCATCCCATGAGCGGCCAGCAATCGCAGCCGTTCCGCCAGCGCATCATCGTTGGTGGTCAGCATGCCACCGTCACCAAAGCCACCCAAATTCTTCGTGGGGTAGAAGCTAAAGCAGCCAATCTGACCCATCGAACCCGCAGGGCAATCACCATACTTGGCACCAATCGCTTGAGCCACATCCTCGATCACCGTAATTTTGTGGTCGGCTGCGATCTGCAAAATCGGCGCCATGTCCGCACACTGACCAAATAAATGCACGGGAATGATCGCTTTGGTCGCCGGTGTGATCGCACGCTGCAGCCGCAGAGGATCCAAATTCATCGTCTCGGCTTCAATGTCCACAAAGACGGGCCGAGCCCCCAGACGCCAGGCAGCACTCGCCGTGGCGAAAAACGTAAAGCTCGGCACAATCACCTCGTCCCCTGGCCCAATATCTAAAGCCATGAGTGCCAACAGCAAGGCGTCGCTACCGGAAGCACACGAGACTGCATGGCGAGTGCCACTCAGCTGCGCCACAGAATCTTCCAACTGTTTGACATCCGGGCCGTGCAGAAACCGCCCCGAATCAATCACCTGACCAATCGCGCTCAGAAACTCGTCCCGCAGCGGTCGATTGCCGCGACCGACGTCGAGCAGTGGGACGGAAGTCCGCGGGGCTGCCACTTTCGCAGATTCGGTTTTTACGGATTCCGGCCTCGCAGACTCCGGCTTGGCGGAATCCAGCTTCACCATCTCCGCCTTCACGTTATCCATCCGGATCGTGGACGGCACGCGACACGCACTTTCCGCGCTCGCCGCGCTCCGACGAACTCCACCTACCACCAAATCCAACGCCTTCCCTGGCTCCGTCGACATCGTCCTAGGCCTCCTTGCCTATCACTCTTGGTCCCAGAATGCGACAAGGTAAAGAAATCAGGCCGTAGAGGTCAAGATCGATCGCGCTCAGCCCTGATTCCGCTGATTCCGGGATTCCAGCACGGAATATCTTCGGAAGACTAAAATCCCGACGGGCACGCGCTGCAACTGCTCCAGCCTGATGCGAGCTGACTCGACTCATCAGCCCGTACTCATAGATCAATCGATGCCGGCCTTACCCCGCCGGCCTTACCCCGGCTCACTCACCGCCACACTCGCCCGACGGTCCTCGGCTTGTCGCGACCAGGATTCATAGATCTTCGGTACGAGATACTTGAGAATGGCAGCCGCTGGCACGGCAAAGATGACTCCGGCTAAACCAGCCAGCACTCCACCCAGCAGCACCACAATAATCGTCTCCAGCGCATTCAGTCCCAACGCTTCACCCACAAATCCGGGATACAAGATGAGCTGCTCGATCACTCCATGAACCACGAAATAGATCAGGATAATGACCAGTGCCAAGGTGACGCTTTGCGACTGCAAAGCGAAGGTGATCACAACCGTCAAACTGCAGCCGACAATGGGCCCGATAAAGGGCAGTAAGATGGTCATACCAGCCAGGAGCCCTAAAACTGGATAGTAAGGGACTCGTAACAGCCAAAACAGCACCGTGTAAATCACGGTTTCGATCATGATGATCCAGACATAGCCTTTCACCCACGTTTGCAGCATCAGGATCACATCGTCGATGATGATTTGAGCCTCACGAAGTGCGGTGGCACTCGTATCCGGCAACCAGCCACTCTCGAAAATCGCTTCCACAATATATTGACCTGTCGGCTTTTGGCGACCGGAACGATTGCTTTGACCAGCCGCAATCTTGTTCAAGAAGAAGCTGAAAAAGAACAGCGTTAACATGCCATCGAGCAGCAGCGTGGCAATCGTCGTCAACACTCCACCCGCACGCATCACGATAGGCTGCAAATTATGCAGGCCTAACAGCATGAGTTCCTTTTTCTTTTCCGGATCGGTTAGATACTCTTCCACCATTTCCGATGCCATGCGCAGTAGGGGAATCTCAGCTAAGTCGGGACGATACTGCTCCAGCCACGGAATGCCACCGCCCAGCGGCTCGTTGGGGTCGAGCACGATTTCGGGCGGTCGATCCTCGTCAGAACTGCGCATGTCCTCATCTGCGGCGTCGGTTTGCGAGTCGCTGGGGGAAGAGCTTGTGGCCCTCGTGCTTGTGGCCCTCGTGGCGGACGAGTGCGACTGCGATGAGCCATGATCGGCGTCGCCCATGGAGCGGATATTGGATCGACCTGGAACGTCGGTTGAAGACGAGTCATCAGCGTGGGATCGGGCTTCGGCCTGGGGTACCTGAGCGTGAACAACAAATTCTCGGACTGATGCCACCGACGCGGCCGAGACGTAGACGAGTCCTGTGCCGGCAATCACAAAACCAATGAACACCGTGAGCATCGTGGCGTGACACGACTCCCGCAGCAGACGTTCATGTTCATCGAGTACGATCGTCGAATGCGCGTGCTGATCACTCAGGAAGCGGGATTTCACTTGGGTTGAAATCCAGCGGAAGGGAGCTCCGATTTGATTCGTGTATTGCAATAGCGTGCGCACCCGCGGATGCGGAAAGAAGCGAGTTTGAAACCAGCGCTGAAGTGGCAGACAAAAATAGGCCAGGATGAGTCCAAAGAGCACGGACTTGAGAAACGTGGCGGTGAAGATGAAGATCGCGATGACTACCAAAGCGATCAAGATTCCGGCACTCGAACGCACGAATGTCGACCGTTTATTTCGTTCCGCCCGGACTTCACTGACGCTCTCATCCACCACGGCGTCCGATAGCTTGAATTCGCGTGCCACGAGCCGGACGACGGACAGTTCGTCGGGGGAAAGTCCACCGTCTACAAAGGCCACCTCGATCATCCCGCGCAGCAATTCGCGCACCTCGTCACTAGAGAGGCTGGTCAATTGACGACAATGAGCCACCACATCCAGTTGTGGCATAGCGACCAGCGCCTGCTGCACTCGCCGCGCCTCACGTTTCCCAAAATTCGCAGCAAACAATTGATCGATACGTGCCAATTCCTCCGTCGTCTGCTGGCCATCGGCGCGTAGTACAGCAAGGAATAAAGCACCGATCGCAACGTTTAACGCTTGCAGCTCTTCGTGCGTGCTGCGACTGCGATTCGTGACTTGAGTAAGAATCTTAACGGCATGATGCCAGGGCATGCGGATGCGACCGGTGGTGCGTTGCCACCAGGATGAATCGCCACCGAACATAGCTCTACTCTTTCAACAGGGAAACTATCCTGAATTCAATTTCACAGGCTCTAAAGGTGCACGGGATCGAGATGGGCGCGGGATCTAGGGGTGCACAGGTTCTAAAGGAGCATAGTGTAGTCGAAAAACAAGACGATTTCCTTGCTGAAAAAACAACACAGTCGCTCGTCGCATCTTACCTTCCCCGTTGACATCCACAATTTCACCCTCGCCATGGGCCGGATGTTTCACAATCATCCCCAGCGTAAATTCATCGGGAGGCGTTTTGCTTCGTGGCCCCGCAGCGGATCGTAGCATCTCTTCGGCGGTCGTTAAGCGACTCTTGATGACCGGTGGAGTCGCCGGCTTGCGCTTCGGCGGGCGGTCCCCAGCGGTTATTTCCGCATCGGCGAGTAGATCCTGGTGGGAGCGTTCCCATTCCAGTGCGGCTTCCGTGTCGTCCTCTTCAGTTAACGCACCGGAATCCACAAATGGTTCAAAGTCACGATCAGAACCAGAATCAGGCAGGCCATTCGGCGGTAGGCTGCGGAATGTGCTTTCCCCGAAAGATTCACCGTCGTCAAATCGAACCGTGGGTTCCACGATCGACATCTCCCCACGTGGTAATTCCATCAAAAATGGACTCGGTACCGTCGGGCGATTCAGGCCATGATGCCCACGGTAATCGGCATAGCTCAACTGTAACTCTTGCTCCGCTCGGGTTATGCCTACAAACAGTAAGCGGCGCTCTTCCTCCACCTGATCAGCATGCTCGCGACTGCGCTCGTGTGGAATCAATCCTTGCTCGACACCAATCAAAAAGACCACCGGAAACTCCAGCCCTTTGGCACCGTGGAGCGTCATCAAGGTGACTTTGTCGGCGGTCCCCTCCCAATCATCGGTGTCATTGACGAGTGCGGATTGTTCGAGGAATCGTTCCAGCGGAGCATCCTGGTCATCGCTCGCATCAAATTCATGCGCGGCTGTCAGCAACTCGTCTACGTTCGCTTTCCGATCCGCGTCGTCACGGTCCTGCGACTTCTCCGCATGAGAACGATAGCCGGTGCGTTCTAAAACGGCCGTCAGAATCTCGCCTACGGGAGCCGTCGCCAGCTTCCGCAGCTGATCGTACAACGAGACAAACTGTTCGACGCTGGCGCTGGCCCGCGCGGATAATGTCGACAAACGACGACACTCGCGCGCCACCATCAGCAAGGGCAGTTGCTGATCACGTGCCGCAGCAGCTAAGTGAGCCACCGTTTTGGCGCCGATTCCCCGCACAGGCGTATTGATCACCCGTAAAAACGCGACATCGTGATGCGGGTTATTGATCAGATGCAAATAGGCGATTAGATCCTTCACTTCTCGCCGCTGATAAAACTCCACCCCATGAACCATCTGATATGGCACTCGGCTGCGTGTGAGTGCATGTTCGATGTTACGCGACAACGAGTTCACACGATAGAAGATCGCGAAATCGCTCGCCCGCCGTCGACCCGCTTGGATTTCCGCCGCAATGCGCGCCGCGATTCCGGCCGCTTCATCTTGAGCCGTCGGGAAATTGACGAGCCGCACTCGTTCGCCTTCCGCATTGTCTGTGCGCAGTTCTTTAACTTTACGCTGGCGATTATGAGTGATCAGTTGATCGGCTACTCGCAGAATCGCGGCGGTGCTGCGATAGTTTTGCTCCAGACGCACCACATTTACCGCTGGATAATCGGTTTCGAAATCCAAAATGTTGCGCAAATTGGCACCGCGCCAGCCATAAATCGATTGATCGGGATCACCCGTCACGGCCAAGTTGGGATGGTCAATCGATAAGGCACGAACCAGGGCATACTGAGCCAGATTGGTGTCCTGATACTCATCCACCATGATGAAGCGATGACGCGCGTCAAGAGTTTTTCGAAGCTCTGGATTATCTCGCAGGATGCAAGCTGGCAGCATCAATAAGTCATCGAAGTCGACCGCATTGGCGCGCTGTAAGCGGCGCTGATAACGCTGGTAAATCTGCTGCGTGACGCGGTCCCAGGTGCGTCCCGTGCTCTCTAAAAACTCCTCCGGTCGCACCAAGTTGTTTTTCGCGCGACCGATCTCTTGCGCGATCTTGTCGGGAGTCAGCAAGCTGTCTTTTTGCTGCACCTCGTTAAATGACTCGACTAACAACTTGCGCGCGTCGTCTGCATCGAGGATGGAATAGTTTTCTTGCAGCCCAGTCAGACTGGCATAGCGTCGCAGGAGCTGTGCTCCATAGCGATGGAAGGTGCCGACCCACACCGGCTGCCCCGTGGCCAGCTGCTCCACTCGGCGGCGCATTTCGTCGGCCGCCTTATTGGTGAAGGTGAGTGCCAGTATCTGTCGCGCGTCGATGCCTTGTTCGAGCATGTAGGCAATCCGGTGCGTAACCACGCGCGTCTTGCCACTCCCCGGCCCCGCCAGGATCAACAGTGGCCCCTGCAGATGCTCGACCGCAGCCCGCTGAGCTGCATTGAGGTGTGCGACAAGTGGCGATGCCATGATTGGTTTCTCCGTCCACCAAGCCGCCTGCTGCCACCCTGAATCAGCTCCTCTGCTAGCGTGGACTGCTAGCAGAGAAGGCGAAGAGCTTGAGTAAAAAATGGCGATTTTTCCGGTAATAAGCTGCTGACAACGAGCAGGAAATTATTATATTGCGAGCCTTCGTGGTGGGCGACGGGGCGTGGAACGAACCGCTTCGCACACTCAATCTGGAACATCGGCAGTTGTAATCAGGGAGGTTGGAGCGATGGCTGTCACTCGAATTAAGCTCAGCGTGGAAGCAGAACGGGAACGCGATTTGGCTCAGAAGCTGGATCTCAGCACGGCCGAGATTGGACTCACCGTACGCACCACGAATTGCCTGGAGGAGCGAGGGGTGTTCACGGTTCGTGATCTGCTCAATTGCACCCGTGAAGATCTACTGGGCATTACCAACTTCGGCGAAAAGACGCTGGAAGAGGTCTACCAGGCATTGGAAGCGATCGGCTTCCGCCGGCCCACCAAGCCGCGGTAGTGTCCCGCCTCTCATGAAATCGGAATTAATGGGCTGGGGAGTTAGCATAACTGCCGGGAGCCTGTTTCATGAGCGACCCCAGCGCCGACTCAGGGGCTAAGACCGAAGTCACGGTAGTCCACACCAGCGCGTAGCCTGCCGCTCTTCCCACTTCGGGATTGGCACCTACGCGCTATACCTTCGCGGCACGAGGCCGCGATCCGAATGGCAGGATGCCCTCACCAATTCGCTAACTCGCGGCCCACGAAATTTCAGTTGCCGGTGAACCAGGACCGTTCGCTCGAACGCTGCAGCGCGATTTAGCAGCGCACCGTCGTGTGGGGCGACCTGCAACCGTAAGCGGATGAAACTATTACGCTGGCGGTAGCGTCGGAGTCGCGCCGTTCAGCTCGACAAGCTGCTGGATGATGCGATCAAGGTCGTATTGTCGCTGGTATCCGATGG
>JBJSXJ010000329.1:0-4776 GCA_046086325.1 Planctomycetota bacterium
AAGAATTCCTGGGCAGTTGATGGATTTAAATTTATTTCTTCGGCTTGTCAGATCGGCTAAGTAGTGAAGTTAATGCACTTCCTAAACGTCGACCTTGTCACAACGAAATAATCTCCGTGACTCCGTGTCTCTGTGCGAAACAACCCGTGCCCTCTGCACGAAACCGTCCGTCTCCGTGCGAAACAACCAAGGTCCGCCCGGAGAGGCACGCGGAGCGAGAGGAGCTTTACTTGCCCTTGGCCGACTTGATCGCGTGTTGCAGGCGCGACTTGGTGCGAGCGGCGGTGTTGCGGTGAATCACGCCCTTGCTGGCCGCTCGATCCAGTCGCGCGGCGGTGACCTTCAACTGCTCCTCAGCGGCCGTCACGTTCCCGGTCTTCAGCGATTCACGCACTTTCTTCCCGAGGGTCTTGAGCATGGACCGAGTGGAACGATTGACAGCACGATTGCCTTCGCTTTGCTTGTGGCGTTTCTTGGCGCTCTTGGAGTGGGGCATTTTTCCTGACTTCCGCTTGCCTGTGAGTGAATGGGGGATAGCTAGTACGACTAATCGGACTGACTGTTATCGTCAATTCGGAGCAGTTTGTCCAGCCGTCCAGCCGACTCTTGGTCCGCCGGCGACCGGGCCACGAGTTCTCGCCAGTAGCGAACCGCTTCGGGGACCAATCCCAGAGCTTCAGCCAGCACGGCCGCTCGCCGTAGCACTCGGCATCGCTCCTCCCCCGCATCAGGGCCTGATTCCGCGACGAAGGGCGACGCAGTGCGGTCCTCGGCGGCGGCCGATCCACCCTGCAGCGCCCGCCGGTAGAGCTCCATTGCGGCGGGAAACTGGCGTAAGCGCTGGCGGTATTCGCCGAGGTCCCCGAGAGCGGCGAGTCGCCAGTTCCACTGGTTTGTTCCTGCGAGGTCAACGACTTCCTGCAGGTATCGCTGGGCTTCCGGGAGGTTCCCTAGGCGACGGAGACGCTGGGCGAGTTGATAGCGTATATCGACGGCGGTGGGAAAGCGGCGACAGCGAGCTGCCAGGACCTCGATTTCGACTCGCGCAAAACTGCTCTGGAGCTGCTCGACCAGTTGCTGCCAGAGCGGCTCGGATGGTTCGATCGCCGCGATTTGGCGAGCGATCTCGATTTGCTGGCGGTGCTGTTCGAGCAGGGAGGCTCCGAGCTCTTCCCCCTCTCCCCAACCGCTGAGTGGAAATCTGCGGAGCTGCGGGATTCTTTTGCCAGCGGTTGGGGCGAGGGGAGTTGAGTGCCCTCTCCCCCGCCCCTCTCCCCAACCGCTGAGTGGAAATCTGCGGAGCTGTGGGATTCTTTTGTCAGCGGTTGGGGCGAGGGGAGTTGCATTTGTGGCGTGTTCGACGGCGGGGCGTTCAGGGGCGGGAGGCAGGCGAGGAACTGGCGCGCGATGGGGTCTTTGGGGGCCAGCTCTACCACCGCTTGCCAGTGCCCACGAGCTTCCTCGAAGCGGGCCAGTAGCAACAGCAAGCGACCGGCACGACGACGTACTTCTAGCTGCCGGGGATGCAAGGTGGTGGCAAGTTCCAGATAGCGCCAGGCCGACTCGCGGCAGTCCGTCTGCAGGCAGGCGTCGATGAGTGGCAGCAGGACGCGCAGGTCGCCGGGGTCGAGTGCGAGCAGATCGGGACCGCGCTGCAGGATTTCGCTCCAGCGCTGCTCGCGCCACGCCGACTGCAAAGCGGCTGGACGTAGCCAGCGGGTCCAGCGCTGCGAGGCCCCGGCCGCTCCCCGCCACTGCTGCAAATTGAGGATCAGGGTTTCCACGTAGAGCGGGCTGGCGGGGTCGGTCACCACACATTCCACCAGCAGACGGTGCGCGTGCGGAGAGTGGGCGGCGCCTGCCTTCATCGCCGCTCGGGCTTCCTCCCACTGCCGCTGTAAACGCTGGCGTTCGGACAGGGAGAGCGGGATTTGCCGCGAGGCCGAGTGGTTCATCGATTCGGTCATGTGCGGCGTCAACCCCGTAGCCAAGAACGTCGTCACCGTGCGATAGTAAACGCCTCGGATCATACCGAGAGTGGTTGGTTACGAGCGAGTGGGGCTAGATGTTTGTCGAGTTGATGGTCGAGCGTTATGCGTGAGCGGATGAATTTGCCGAGTCGATCCACGGCGAGCGGGGAGCCCAGTCAGCCGAACCCTGCGCCGCCAAACACCGCGCCACCACAGACCGCGCCACCAAATTCCGCACCGCGAAATCCAGATTCGTCGCTGGCCTCGGATGCTTGTGTCTCGGATTCTTCTGCCACAGATTCTTCTGCCACAGATTCTTCTGCCTCAGAGTCGCCTGCCGTTCGTGCGGGCGTTGTTTACCTAGTTGGGGCTGGACCGGGTGATCCCGGATTGATCACCGTCCGGGGACTGGAGCTGCTGCGGCTGGCCGACGTGGTGTTCTACGACTACCTCGTGAATCCCGGACTCTTGGAACATGTGCGTTCCAACGCAACTCTGTTTTGTCTGGGGAAGCATGGTCGCACCGTGCTCTGGTCGCAGGAAGAAATCAACGCTCAGATGGTCAAGCAGGCGCGCCTGGGCCGCGTCGTGGTCCGATTGAAGGGCGGTGACCCGGTCATTTTCGGACGCATTGTCGAAGAGACGGCCTGTTTGGCGGAGGCGGGGATTCCGTTTGAAATTGTACCGGGCGTGACGGCGGCGCTGGCCGCCAGCAGCTATGCCGGAATTCCACTGACGCATCGTGAAGTGGCATCGGCGGTGGCGTTTGTCACCGGCCACGAGGACGATGACAAAACCGGTTCGTCGCTCGACTTCGCCTCGCTAGCCAAGTTTCCGGGCACGCTGGTTTTTTACATGGGAGTCACGACGGCACCGCGCTGGACGAGCGAGTTGATGTCGGCGGGGATGGCGCCGGATACGCCGGCAGCGATTGTTCGCCGCTGTAGTTTGCCTGACCAGCAGCTAGTCGTCACCACGCTCGCACAGCTCACCGAGCACCTTGTGCCGGCGACCAAAATGCGACCGCCAGTGATCGTCATTCTCGGGGCTGTCGTGCGGTGCGCCGATCAGCTCGCGTGGTTCCAGCGGCGACCACTCTTCGGCCAAACCGTTCTGGTCACTCGACCGCAGCAGACGAGTGGTGAACTGGTGCAGCGTTTGCGAGACCTGGGCGCTGAAGTGCTCACCCAGCCCGCCATCGAGATTCTGCCACCCGAGCATTGGCAAGCAGTCGATGATGTCATCCAGCGGCTGGCTGAGTTTGATGATCTGGTGTTCGCCAGTCGCAATGGCGTGCAGTTTTTTCTCGAGCGACTGTTCGCACTGGGACGAGATGTACGGCAACTACACGGACCACGAATCATTGCGGTAGGAGCGGGGACGGCCGCCGCGCTTCGCGAATATCACCTTGTGGCCGATGCCGCGCCGCAGGATTCCCGCGCCGAGGGGTTAGTGGAGCTGCTGGTGCCTGGGGCAGCGGGGAAACGCTTTTTGCTGGTGCGAGCCAATCGCGGTCGTGATCTGCTGGCCGAGGCACTGCTGGCGGCGGGCGGGATGGTCGAGCAAGTGGCGGCTTATTTAAGTCGTGATGTGACGAAGCCGGATGAATCCGTCGCGCATCGACTGCGCGTGGGGGAAGTGGCGGCGACGACGGTGACGAGTTCCGCGAGTGCTCGGGCGCTGCACCAGTTGTTCGGTGATGCCTTGCAGCAGACGCGGCTGATTTCGATGAGTGCTGTCACTACGCAAACCTTGCGTGAACTTGGCTGTGAACCGGCGGCGGAGGCGAGCGAGCAAACCAATGCCGGTCTGATCGAGGCTCTGATGCGGTCCCTGAATCATTAGGCTATGAATCGCGGTTACGAGTTGATTGATTTTGGACATGGTCGCAAGCTGGAGCAGTTTGGCGAGCGACTGGTGGATCGTCCGTGTCCAGCGGCGGAAGACGTTGTGCCCTGTCTGCCGGCGCGTCGTTGGCAGGCTGCCGAGTTGAGTTTTGATCGACAGCCGCGTCAGGGCTGGGTATCGCGACACTCGGGGCTCGACGACTGGCAGATTGAGTTTGCAGATTTGCAATTTCAGCTACGGCCCACTCCGTTTGGCCACTTGGGTATTTTTCCCGAGCAGGAATCGAATTGGCACTGGCTCCGAAAACTGGTGAGTCGTGATACATCACCTGCCATTCGCTGCCTCAACCTGTTCGCGTACACCGGCGCGAGCACGTTGGCGCTGGCGCAAGCGGGCTGTGCGGTGGTCCACGTCGATGCCTCGCGTCCCACACTGGAATGGGCTCGCGAAAACGCACGCCGCAATCAGTTAACCGACAAGCCGATTCGCTGGCTGCATGAAGATGCGAGGAAATTTGTGCAGCGTGAACTGCGACGCGGCAATCGCTATGAAATCATCCTGCTTGATCCGCCTTCGTATGGGCATGGACCACAAGGCAATTCATGGAACTTTTCGCAGGATATGGCGGAGCTATTAGCGAATGTATTTGCGCTGCTTAGCGAACACGCACTGGGTGTCTTGTGGACGGGGCATAGCGACGAGCGGGAGCTGCGTCCGCTGGTGGCGCAGGCGTCGACGGCCGCGGGGGCTGGCGGCTGGAACGAGTGCTATGAAGATCGAGCGACGTTAGTCGATCGCGCTCACCGGCCACTCGACTGCGGCTACCTGCTGCGCTGGTCGCGTCGTCTGTAGAGACAACGTCGCGCGACACAACGTCTATCAGTCTATAGGTCTATAAGTACCACTCCACAAAGCGACGACTGGTCTGATCCAGCTCGCGCACGTCGCTTAGCAAAAA
>JBJSXJ010000330.1:0-5530 GCA_046086325.1 Planctomycetota bacterium
CTGAGCCGCGTCACTCACCAGCAACCGCCACGTGGCTCCTGCTGCCTGCGCGGCAGCGATAGGAGGCCTAGGCGCGGGCCTAGATTTCTGCCCCGGCGCAGCGTTCGGCACAGTCGGCGGCACACCTGCGTCGCGAGAAAACGATGTCAGCCAACGCTCGAGAGGTCGCCAGGTCGCCGTCCCCGCGTCCGCCGACTCAGCATTCACCGGCTCAGCATTAACCGGCTCAGCATTAACCGACTCAGGATTCACCGGTCCAACATTAACCGAAGTAGGCAGTGGCAGGCGTCGCCCGGTGCTCGGCTGATAAATCCCGCGCACTGGCCCGCGCTCAAACGCCACTGGGTGTGAGTCCATGTTTCCACTCCGAACCACCAGCCAGCCGGCTTCCAGGTTCACATCCTGGATCTCGCCCAGTAGCGGTGTGACCCAGCGACAGCGTCCCGTAAGGCGCTCCAGTCCCACTAAGTACGGCAGATCCGGGGAGGTGAAAACGAGCACGTCGTCCGTCGCCACCAGCGCATGCACCGAACCGCTCGAACTCAATTGCCTTTCATAGCGACTGCGCCAGCGTACCGCACCCGTTTCTGCATCCATCGCCACGACCGCGCCAGCCCCCGTCGACACATAGAGATCGCGGCCCGCGACGAGCAGTCGTACCGGCGTCCAGACAGCCGCGCCTTGCCAACCCTCGCGGGGCTCCTCACCCAGTACGCTACGCCAGCGCGTGATCCCGCTACGCACATCCATCGCCAGCAAATACAACTGACTACCATCCAGGATTGGTACCAACAGCAATTCGCCCCTGGTCACGGGCGCGCCAACGAACGAAACATCTCCGCGCGCTAGCTCTTCTTCACCGGCCGTTCGTCGCCAGAGCACGCGCAGCGTCTGCGCATCGTACGCCACGAGCTGATTCTCTCGAGCCCGCGGAGGAAGCCAGCGAGTGGAAGTGCGCACCCAAGATTTCTTAGATCCTGGAGCAGCCTCTTTCACGGGCGCTGATGCGGGAGCGGGAGTAGACGTGGGAGCGGGAGTAGACGTGGGAGCAATTGCCGAATTTGCAATCTCAGTGGGCACACCCTCGATGCTGAAGATGCGGCCCTCCGCCACCACAATTGCCGCTGCCACTTCGTCATAAAACAAGGCTGCTTCGATCGTCGTAGCCGGGAAACTGAAACGTCGCCGCTGCAGATCCACCGACTCCACGCCCCAGCCCGCCGGAGCTGGATAGGTGAAGCGGTGAGCGGAGCGCGCCACCACGCGCGGCTGAACTGTCGGAACAGGAGTCGCAGCAGCTGTCGCAACCGCAGGAACAGCAGCAGTCGCAGTCGCAGGAACAGCAGCAGCGTTCTCCACGAGCACGATTTCATCGAGCCGTTTTTCGATCCAGCGCGAGCCGCTGGGAACAACGCGTGCCACCACCTCACGCCGCGCCCGAGCACTCCGCCGCAGCCACTGCTCTTCACTTACCGCGGCAAACAAATCGTCATAGCCCGAGCTATAACTCGCGGGCACCGTCAGTCGCAGCATGCGCGTCGTCGCACTCTCGGCACGACCGGGTAGGGTGAGCCACGAGGAGTCCATTAGAGGTCCGTCACCGTCGCGTAACGCGCCCGCTGCGGTTGTCGTATCGCGGGTCGTGCTGGGCTGGCGAAAGAGGTCCGAGGGACGCCACCCCGAAGGCCACACCAAATCACGAATAGCCGGTGTTCCCGTCGCCTCGCGGTCAGTTGCATCCAGCACGGCGGCGGGCATGTCGTGCGACCAGCGCCGACGAACAATATCCTGTAAATAACTCCGCAGCGTTTGTTGTTCGTGCTCGTCCAGTTGCTGCTGTGCCAACGCATATTCGGCTTCCAGCATCTTGTTGTCGGCTTCCGCGACAGCGGTCGAGCGTGCGAGACCGGTGCCAGCTGCGCGACTTTTCAAGGCCTCCACCGGCCAGAGCGCAGCCGGCTGAGCGGACAGATCGGCCAAACGTGCTCGCACCACACAGCGACGACGAGCCCAGGTCGCTCGGTCGCCGCTTCCTCGTCCGGCAACCCCAACTCGCCGAGTAAGTCCAGCAGGAGCGCCGCCGTTCCATAATCCTCTTCATCCAGCGCGCGACTCGAAAGCTCCCAAGCTGCCGCCGGGGCCAGCGACGAGCCACGATGACGCTGCACGAGTTCGGCGAGTGCGGCACTGGTGGCGCGTTGTACCAGCGACTCGCGTCCCGCATCTTGGCCCGCACGTGCTTCGGCTGCCAAGAGCGCTCGAGCGTCGCCGTCCACTTGAATTTGATACGCGCGTCGGCCCGCTGCCCCGGCTGCTTGCAATACCGCCCACACTCGACCTCGCAGCGCCTCATCATAACTCCACTGCGGCAGCGTCTTTCGTTCCCGAAAATCCGTCTGAGTCGCTATCTCGGCCGGGCCCTCAGTTGACGGTTTCGCTTCGGGTGCACGCTTCAACTCCGCTACCGGAACTACCACATCACGTGCTTCCTCGATGACTTTTCGTAACAAGGGCACCGCTAGTTCCGGTCGCTCCTCACGAAACAAACTCTCCGCTCGCTGCAACAGTTCCAGCAGTTCGTCCGCAGCTTGGACCGGAGTCGGATCGGAGCTCTGGTGGATCGACCAACTGGCGATGAACAGAAGCAGGATGACTGGCCACTGACTGGCCGATCGCACCCACTCACCAAGCCGCTTGCAAACAACTTGACTGGCCATCAACGACGTCTCCCTACCTGCCAAGCCCACCAGGATTCGGCGAGCAGTCCGGCGAGCAGAAACCAGCCCAGCGAGGCGGCAAATTCACGTCGCTCCGCACCCGGTAACGCCGCCGCGATTGACCCACCGCGTACGACCGCCAGCGGCACTCCGGTCGCTTCTTCTTGACTCTGCAGTTCGCCCCGCAGCGTGGACTCACTCACGCGCTGCAGTTCCCCCTCACGACTTTGCGACTGCACCGCGACGGCAAACGGATAGCGCTGCCCGTTCATACTGGTGAGTTCCCAGTAATAGACGCCAGCTTTTTCAGTCCGTGGCGATTGAAACATCCAGCCCGACGATGTCGACTCCACCGGCTCCCGCGCCGCTAACGAAAGCGTCCCGGACCGCGGCAGTTTGAGTGTCGCCGTGGTTTGGAATTGCGTTAGATCGAGCGGCCAGCGCAGCGGTTCACCCACCACTTCGGAGCGCACTTGGCGTCGCGCTCCCGCTAGCCATTCCGTCACCGGCTGAAAGAAGACGACAAACGCCGGTTCACTGATCCAGTTCGAATCCGCCTCAGTTACTCCGCAGCCCAACTCCAGCACTCGCCCGGCACCATAGGTTTGCCAGGCCGCCAGGGGTGCACCGCTGGCCAGTGTGGCCAGCAGCCGCGGTCGTGCCGATTCGCGCGGGGCACTCGTGGCAATTGTCGACGGGATTTTCGATCCGCTGTTCGAGTCGTTCACCGGGGCGAGCGTCGCATCCCACCAGCGTCCTAGTCGCACCGCCCGCAGCAGCGGCTGTTCGGCGCCTTGAAGTCCCTCTAAGCCGCTTTGCTCTGGCACCCCGTCGGCGACAATCGACCAAGTCTCCCAGCGCGCGGCAGCGGAGTGGTCGGTCCAGGTTTTCAGTTGCAACGGCGCCAGTCCCACGCCACGTTCCCCGAGACCATCCGCGTGCCAACTGGGCTCGGTCTGTTCCCCCGCGATGATGCCGAGTCCGCCACCACGACGCACCCATACCGCCAGTCGCTCGACCACCTCCGGAGGCAAACGCGGCACGTTGACCAGATAAATCACGGCGATGTTGTCGAGTGACCGAGCATCCCAGTCAATCGCTGGCACGACACGTGGCTGAAAACTGGCGGTGCTGGCTGCGGGAGCCAACGCTGGAGCTAGAAAAAATGACTCCGCGCGCCCCGCTTTGCCCGACGGCGGCCCTTCCACCAAAAGAACTTCCAGCGGCGGCTCGACCCACACCGCGGCCGATCGTCGATCATCAGCCAGCAGCCGATTATCACGTTCCGGTCGCACCGCGACCACGTGCGCCTCGACGACGCTCCAGCGCCCCGTTCCACCCTCCGTCGCTCGGGGCAAAAACGTATATTCGAACTCCACTGTCTGCTCTTCACCCGCCGCTAAAGACTCGATGCGCTGGCTCGCGATGGGTGAATCATCGATGGACAGGCGCAGTTCGAGTTCGCTGGTGGCGCGACGGCCGGCGCTGCGCAGCTGAACGTGAAACCGGCACGGCACCTGTTCAACTTGCAGCGTCTCGGCTGTGATACCGACGATTTGCACATTCGCCTCAGCCGCCAGATCCTCCGCTTGTGCCTCGCGACTCGCCGCGTCCCAGAGGGCAATCGCTACGCCCTCGCGAGCTGCCATTCCCAGCGATTCCAGCGGCAAAGAGCCGTCCGTCTCGCCAGTGCGGCTCTCCCAATCCACGGCGCGCAGATCAGTCAAGATGGTGAGCGTCCGCGGGCCGGTACTGGTGCGGGCGAGCAGTTGGGGAACGATGACCGACAGCCCACTACCCAGCGGTGTGCCCGTATCGGTGGGTGTCAGGGATTCGATGCGAGCCAGCAGATCAGGCAGTTGTTCGGCGTACAGCGGCCAGGCGTTTAAACGCGGTTCATCGGGCTGCGACAGTAACCACAGGGTGAGTGAATCGCCGCTGGCACGCTGCGCTTGCGAGCGACAGAATTCGATCAGCGCTTGGCGCGCCGACTCCCAAGACGACTCGTTGCCACTCATCGCCTGCATGCTTTGCGTGTCATCGAGCACCAGGAAATGATGAGTGGCCTGAGAGGAACTGGCAGTGCCCTGCCACCCCGAGCGCAGCCAAGGTCGAGCGACGAGGATCGCAAGCAGTGCGACGAGCAGACAGCGGAGTGCCAGTAGCAACCAGTTCTCCAGTTGCACTCGACGCTGATCACGGCGCTGCGCTCCGAGCAGGAACTCAAACGCGGCCCACTCCACCACGCGCACTCGGCGGCGGCTGAGCCAGTGAATAAGAATGGGCAAGGCGGCCAGCAGCAGGCCGCCGACGAGCCACAGTGGCTGCTGAAATCCCCAGCTGCTCATGGCGCGGCCCCACTAGCTCCACCCGGCGCTGCGCCGCCGGAAGCTGGTCCACTCGAGCTTGCGCCACCGCTGCGCTGGCCCGTGCGCCGTCGCGCACGGCGCCGAAAGTCGAGGTAAGCGGCGACGGCTGCTTCCAGCGGCTGCTCGGAATTTACCAACACGTAGTCCGCTCCCGCGCGCGCGCACTGGCGTCGACAGGCGGCCAGGAAGGTGTTTAGTTCGTCGAGATACGATTGCCGCAGCGCTCCCGGATCCGTCTCTAATTCCGGCGACTGTTCTAGCCCGCGAAAGAGCGTCATGCCATCAAAGGGAAAGGTGAGTTCATCGGGATGCAGAAGCTGAAAAACAATCACTTCCTGTCGTCGGACTCGCAGGAGCTCCAGCAGTTTTAAAAGTGCCTGGCGATCGGCGAAGAGATCGGAGATCAAGATCACCAGGCCGCGTCGATCGAGCAGCGGGGGAAGA
>JBJSXJ010000331.1:0-15824 GCA_046086325.1 Planctomycetota bacterium
GGCGGGGTTGAGTCGCGACAGCTGACTGCGCTCGGTGGCATTCCCATGCAGCACGACCGCTCCCAGTTCCTCGATGAGCCGCCAGTGTTTGGTATTCCCCTGCACCTCGATGGCCGCCACGATTCCTGGCAGCTTCGAAGGTTTTAGCGGCGAGCCGTGAGGTGCCTGATGGTGATGGAGCAAATTGCGAACAATCGTTTGCCCGATTCGTCCCAGTCCACACACGACCACATGCCGGCGCCGCAGTTTCATCTCAAAGTCGAGCAAACTATCCGCGAAGTAACTACGGATGATGTCGGCCGATAATAAGATCGTGGTGGCCAGCCCCGTCATCCGGCAAATCAGAATCCAGGCAGAATCATTGGCATTCGGAGTGCCGTTGAAGGTAATGTCCAGCACCGCTTTGTAGAGGCAATCGACGAGCCTCGCAAAGAAGCCATGCGTGGTCTGCTCATCAGCCTCTTGAACCCAATGCCCAAACGTTCCGCTCGCCACCCCCAGCAGCAACCCTACGACAATGAGAATACCACGATAGAACGCTACCTTACGCAAGATGCGAAAGTAGCGCCGGATCCACAGACCAACTAATACGCTCAGAACCACTAACGAAAGAAGCACCGCCCAGGGAATAAGTAACCAATCAGCGGACATCTGGGCGCACTCTTTCTGTTGCTCTCAAGCGAGATCAGGCCAGTCCGGACAACATCCCGGTGCTATCGCCTAAAAACGGCAGCCGTACATCCACTCGATCAAGCATCGCCAACCAGAGATTATTGAGTGGTGTTTCATTGGTATAACGAAGATGTCGGCCCGTCTTAAGCGAACCACCACCACGGCCCGCGAGCAGAATCGGCAAGTTGTCGTGGTTGTGAGCGTTTCCGTCGGAGTTTCCGCTGCCATAGGCGATGAGGCAATGATCCAGCAAACTACCCGATCCCTCGGGAGTGGATTTCAATTTCTCGAGCAAATAGGCAAGCTGCGTGACATGGAATTTATTGATGTCACGAATTTTTGCTTTCTTCGCTTGATCGTTGCCATGATGAGACAGATCATGATGACCCTCGGAAACGTTGATGAAAGGATAGGGCTTATTGCTGCCCTCATTGGCCATCACAAACGTTGCCACTCGCGTCACGTCGGTCTGGAAAGCGAGCACCATCAAATCACACATCAAGCGAATATGCTCTTGATAGTCACTGGGAATTCCCGTGGGTTTGGCATAGTCGGGAGCTTTGATTTCCGGCAACCGCGCCGCCCGCTCGATACGCTGCTCAATATCTCGGATCGAACTGAAATATTCATCGAGCTTGCGCTGATCGGCGGTACTAACCTTACCGGTCAACTCGGCGGCATCCTCCCGGACTAAATCGAGAATGCTACGTCGTACGACATCTCGCTTGCTGCGTGCCGCATCCGGTTCGCTGGCAAACAATCGTTCAAAGACCAATTTTGGATTGACTTCTTTGGGGATCGGCTGAGTGGCCGAGCGCCAGGACATCGTGTTGGAGTAAACACAGCTATAGCCGGAGTCGCAGTTACCGGCCATGCCACCTTGCTCGCAGCCGATCTCCAGCGATGCCAGTCGCGTCTGTTCACCCACTCGACTGGCCGCCACCTGATCGACTGAAATTCCCGCACGAATGTCGGTGCCGTCGGTCTTGCGCGGCTGAGCGCCGGTGAGGAATGCAGCTAATGCTCGAGCATGATCGCCGCCACCATCCCCGTGAGGTCGCGCTTTATCGGCCGTTAATCCCGTGAGCACATTGAAGTCGCCGCGCAGCTTGGCAAGCGGCTCCAGAATCGGTGTGAGTTCATAATCTGCGCCGTCAGCGGTCGGCGTCCAATCGGCCATATTCTTGCCGTTCGGGACGTAGATGAAAGCCAAACGGTTCGGCGCTTTTCGTTCACCTGGCACTTCGTCCGACCAAGCTTGAATTGGCCCCATCGTCTCCAGCCAAGGCAGCGCGACCGCCGCTCCGAGGCCCCGCAGCACCGTCCGTCGTGAAATACGAAATGAACCACTCATCGAATCTATTCCTTTCCTCGGCGAAAACGAAACGGCTGGCTGCCCACGATTTCAATTACCAATGTGGAAAACTTATAGTCCTCGCGGGCCACGGCGAGGGCAACTTTATCGATCGTGGGCTGATCATAATATTCCAATCCACGTCCCAGAGCATAGGTCAGCATTTTTTCGGCGACGCAGCGCGTGAACTGCTCGTGCTTCTCCAGCAAGATCGCCTGCAACTCGGCTGGACCTTGAAAGGATTTTCCGCCGGGTAACACGCCCGCCGGATCGATCGCAAAATCACCATCTTTTTCTCTAAAAGCTCCAATCGCGTCAAAGTTTTCAAAGGCGAACCCGAGCGGGTCCATACTGGCATGACAATTCGCACAAGCGGGATTCTGGCGATGCTGCTCCATGCGTTGGCGGAGTGAACCGGTGAGCGGCTGACCGTCGTTTTTGTCGAGTTCCGGGACGTTGGGTGGTGGCGGTGGTGGTGGCGCCCCGAGCAACTGCTCCAGGACCCAGCGACCTCGTTTGACGGGAGAAGTACGAGTTGGATTGGAAGTGACTGTGAGCACACTGGCCTGAGTCAAGATTCCGCCGCGCCCCGTATCCACCACTTCCACTCGCACGAAATTCGGTCCCTTGATCGGCTGACCACCGGGACGAGTGGCTGGCTTGCCCGTGCGGTTCCCAAGCGTATCGGCGATCCCGTAATGCTTCGCGAGTGGTTCGTTGAGATAGGTGTAATTCGACGACAAGATATTCAGCAAGCTACGATCTTCTCGCACCAGTTCTGCGAGAAACAACCGAGTCTCCTGCAGCATGGCAGCTCGCAGTTGCTCGTTGAAGCCCGGGAACAGCTTGGCATCCGGCGCGACCGTCTGCAGTCGCCCTAGCTGTAACCACTGCAGCGCGAACTGATCAATCAACGCGTTCGCCTTCGGATCTTTCAGCATCCGTCGTACTTGTGTCGGCAACTGCTCGGTGAGTTTTTTCTGGCGAGCCAATTCCGTCAGCTCATCATCCGGTAAGGAACTCCAGAGGAAATACGAAAGCCGCGATGCCAACTGATATTCGTCGAGCGGCTGCAGTTCGGCTGTCGCTGCCGTCGACGGATCCAGTTCTAATCGGAACAGGAACTTGGGTGAAACGAGTACGGCTTGAATAGCCAGTTGCAGTCCCGCTTCCCACTTACCACCCGCTGCAACGGTGGAATCGACGATCGCGATATAGCGTCGCAGCTCGTCGGCCGTTGCTGGTCGTCGAAAGGCTCGCGATAACAAGCGCGTGAGTACCAGCTTGGTCTTTTCCGCTGCTGGCAAATCCGCAGTTCCCTCCAGCAATTTACGCTGGGACAGCGGGCGAGTTTCTAACGGCCCTTCCGAGGAAAGATTCTCGACAAACAAGAGCGGTGGTTCTTGACCCTCCGGTGGCCTCACCACCGCAATACCCGCTCGTACAATGTCACCTCGATGCTCGATCGGAAATTCTACCTGTTGTAGTTTTTTCTCATCACTGGCGGTGAGTTCAAAGATTTTGACGATTCGCAGTGGTTTGAAATCTTTAAGAGCTTCGCCCATCAGTCGATTTACTTCTTCGTCGGGAGAAGGATCAATCAGCTTGGGACCAGAGATGAAGATCGCTGCGTACGCAGGCGCATCACCTTTCTTCTGGGAATAAAAGCGAGCTCGAAAGATCAGATCTTCATCGGCACTGAATTTGAAATAATCGGCATTGCCGATGAGTGGTCCAGAGAAGATGGGATTCTTGTCGGTCGGTCGCAGGGGTCGAAAACGTCCCTCCGCTTCCGGCGTGTTATGTGGATAGGGATGCAAGAACCGTCCCGCCAAGTAGCGCACTGAGGGCTTGGGAATCTCGGTCAGCACCGCGCGAGTGGCAATCGATTCAGCCGCCGCTAAATATCGTTCCATAAGCACCGGAGAAAGTGTCAACACATCCCCAATGTTATCGAATCCGTGGCCCACATCGTCCGCGGGAAAATCTTCTGCCGGTTTCAAATCAACATCGAGCAAATCACGAATCGTGTTGTTGTACTCGACGCGGTTAAGTCGTCGAGCAGTCACACGACCAGGATCGGGTTTGGCATTGCGATCTGCTTCCGCGAATAATCGTCGAACCGATTCCGCAAAAGCCTTACGCTGCTCGGCTGTCGGCTGCTTGGAATCCTCCGGCGGCATCTCCTCATCGCGGACTAGATTCAGCAACTGTTCCCATTTCTTACGATGTTTAAGCAGTGAGAGCTGATTGCTGAACGTGGAGACGGATAAACCAGCCTTGGGGTTTTCGGCCCCATGACACGCTTGGCAGTATTGCGTGAAAAACCCTGTGACCTCGGCGGGTAGCGCGGGCGATTGCTCGGCGGCTGAAGTGGGAGAGGCCGGGGCAGGAGAGGCCAGGGCAGGAGAGGCCGGGGCAGGAGAGGCCGGGGCAGGAGAGGCCGGGGCAGGGGAAGTAGCGGCAGCGGACTGCTGCGCGTGCACCGTAAAACTTGCCACACTCCCACCAGAACCAAGAGCCATCAGCAGGCCAGTCAGTACCAACCAGCGACGACACGAGCAAGCCATAAGATCGTTCATCAGACTCTACTTCCGGCGGGATATCAGGTAGGTGGGATTGATGCCGTGCGAACTGAACCATCAATCCCCGGATTGTACGCTACGGGAAAGTCGACTGCGAGAGACAAGCTTGCGTAGGCCCCAGGGAGTCAGTCCCAACAGCAGAAAGGCCGCGATCAAGCGTGGAGTGAGCAATCCCGTTAAGCCGTCGCGATGTAAAACTGCCAGCGACTGGACCGATGACGCCGCGAACAGGTAGACCGCAGTGCCCGGCAGCATCCCTAACTGACTCACCCACCAGAACGTGCGTACCGGTAAGCGAGTGAGCCCCATGCCAAGATTGACGAGAAAGAACGGTACGTACGGAATCAATCGCAGCAAGAATAGATAGGCGGCCCCATCTCGTTCGATGGCGGCGTTGAGTCCTGCGAGCCGAGCGGCATAGCGGCGCTGCACCCAGTCACCCACGAGATAGCGGCTGGTTAGAAACGCGCCCGTGGCACCCGCCGTCGAAGAAAAGCTGACGATGACTAATGCTGGCCAAAAACCAAACAGCCAACCCAAAAAACAGGAGAGCACCGCCGCGACTGGCAGACTGAGCGCCGTTGCCAGCGTGTACCCTGCAGCCGCCAGCGACCAGGCCAGCAGCTGATGCTGCGCGACCCACACGCGCAGCGTTTTTTCTTCATTCACCCACCGCTCCAC
The DNA here is from genome assembly GCA_046086325.1 of Planctomycetota bacterium. GTDB lineage: Bacteria > Planctomycetota > Planctomycetia > Pirellulales > Pirellulaceae > JBJSXJ01. The sequence continues at coordinate 5,293 of JBJSXJ010000331.1, forward strand.
GTCCAAACGAGGCAGCACCACGAGACCGAGGAGGGTCGCTGCCAGCAGCGCTAGGAAGATGAGCCAGCGTGTGAGCGTTGCTCGTGTCACGGAGCCTTACTCGCCCGAGCGGTCGTTGGTTCCAAGCGTCCTGCCGTCGTCGCCGCTCGGAGCTGCGCGATCATGTCGAGCGTCGCTGCTTCGACCGCACCTTGCCACTGGGCGTCACCAAACCGCTCGCGATACTGCTTCGCAGCATGGGCGAAAATGATGCCACGTGAATTGTTGATGATGGCTCCCAGTCCGCGATCATCGAATGCCGCAGCAACATCCGCCGCCGCACCGCCCTGAGCTCCAAAACCGGGAACGAGAAACCAAGTCTGCGGCATCGCAGCCCGCAACTCCTCAACCTGCTGCGGGTAAGTGGCTCCCACGACAGCCCCTACAATCCCATAGCCACACTCACCGACCGTCTGACTGGCCAGCTGCTGCACATAATCACCGACTAAGCGGTAGAGCGGTCGTTCCGCAAACATCAAATCCTGCAGCATCTTTCCACCAGGATTTGAGGTCTTCACCAGCACATAGATGCCCGCACCGTTCCGCTGCGCGACCTCGACAAACGGCGTCAAGCTGTCGTCGCCCAAGTAGGGACTGACCGTCAGCGCATCGGCGCCCCAGGCACTCGCCGGTGGCGTGCCCAAGTAAGCCTCGGCATAGGCCGCCGCCGTGGTGCCAATATCGTTCCGCTTGCCATCGACGAGCACGAGCAAACCACGCTCGCGCGCATAGGAAATCACTTGTCCCAAAGCCACCATGCCAGCCGGTCCACATTGCTCAAAAAATGCCGCCTGCGGCTTCACGATACTCACCAGCGGAGCAACCACGTCGATCACACCCTCGCAAAAACGTCGATACGCATCCGCGATCGCGGCGGGATTGGTGCGCTGATCAGCTGCCAGAATTCCAGCGGGTAACTGCTCCACTCGAGGATCGAGTCCTACGAGCACCGGATTACCACACCGCTGAATAGCAGCCGACAGTCGATCAGCAAAATGCAAAGTTGTCATGCGTGAGGAAGTATCCCTGGAAATAGTAGAATCAAACCATGAACGAGTGAATGAGCCGATCGTTAAACATCAACAGGAACAGCCTGCACCGGCTCATTCGGTTTCTTGCTACTGCGCAGCTGCTCAATGCTCTTTTGGAATTGCTCTGCAGTTTCCTGCAGTGCATTACGTTCTTTGTTTAGTAGCGCTTGCAGCTTTTTAGGTGCCGCGGGTAAGTCAGCGAGTTGCTGATCGAGTTTCGACCACTCCGGCACGATTTGTTGTTCCAAGTATCGTGCAAACTGTTCGTTCGAAAGATCTCCGCGCCGATGACGTGCTCGTTGTATCTCAAATTGTTTGAGCAGGCGTATTTTACGCTCTTGGATTCCGTTGACGGCCGCTTCGATCTTTTCCAGATTCTCCGTCCCCTGGACCACTCGTCCGCGTAGCGGCAGCGCTACGCCCAACAGCAGAATAGGGCCAAGGACCAAGAAGAGGAGCGTCACCCAGCGCCGCTGCCGCACGCCCTCTTCCGTCAACGGGCGAGCCAGGATTAGCCCGGCGAGAAATCCAGCGGCTAAACCACCTAAGTGTGCGCCCATGTCAATGTTTGGAATCATGAAACCGAGCAACAGGTTGTAAAACAAAAACGACGTGATACTTCCGCGCAGACTGGTCACAACCGTCAGCGGCAGTGAATGGCGATTTCGTATTAAATAGGCCCCGAGCGCCCCGCAGACTCCGAAGATCGCCCCCGAGGCACCGACGGAAATAACTCGCTGATTCCAATAAATCGTCGTTAAACTCCCACCGACGCCGCTGAACAGATAAAGCAGGAAAAAACTCGCGCTGCCATATAATCGTTCTACAAATCGCCCAGCATCTTTCAGCACCCACATATTGAAACCCAGATGGATAATCCCACCATGCACGAACGTGCACGTGATGAGTCGCCACCACTGGTCAGTCATCGTGAGGGGACCAAAGTTCGCTCCCCACCGCATTAAATCAGCCCCAGTTGGCGAGAAGATTCCAACACCCGTCACCACCATCGCGATAAACACGATGATGTTCGCCGCGAGCATGAAATTGGTGATCGGCGTCCGCGACGTAAACCGCTCAAGGCGCCCGATGAATTGCTCGACGAGATAATCCTCATCCCCCGGATCGCCCGGCTGCTGTGAGCCCGTACCATACTCAGTCGAGCCAATCCTGCGGCCCTCTCGATCCAGATACTCCGCACGATATACGGGGCCCCCGTCCGTGCCGCCAGTCTCCTGCGAGCGTCGTTCTGGATCGTAGCTCATGAGTGATTAACGACCTTCCTTGGCGGTCGCCGTGGCTCGTGTCTGCTCAAAGTAAAACACACCTTTTTTATTCGAGATAATTACATCCAGCAGTCCATCGCGATTCATATCGACGACCTCAAATTGAGTTCCCACTCCGCTGTCGTGATCAATTTGGTGAGGCGTCCATTTCGGTTTGCCATTCTCCCGCGAAAGCTCGTACCAGAAAAGCGTGGCGGGCTGATCTTCGCCGGGATCATTACCGTTATGAGCATAAAACCGTTTGCCGGTTACGAAGTCCGGCAAACCGTCACCGTTCATGTCGGCCAGCACAAGAGCATGCGTCTGCGCAATGCTCGCATCAATCTCATGCGTTTTCCACTGATCGGGCGCGGTTTGCTCGTGCCACCAGATGCCAGCTTTATGAGCACTGCTGGAAAGCACATCCTGATCACCATCACCATCGAAATCAAAGACGTACATCTGCGCCGCCGGCTGACCGAACGGAGCGGGATGAAACTTCCACGGTTCCTTCGTCGGCTTACTCGGCGCTTCCCACCAGCCAGCCGTCACGAGCAGATCATCGCGACCATCTAAATTCAGATCACCCACTCCCAAACCGTGAGAAAACTTATCCGTCCCCGGTGCTTTGCTTCCCGAAACACTCGACAACACCCAGTCGGCCGTGGCCGTTGTACCGGGACGGGCAACCCCGAGGTTTCCCTCGGAATAACCGAGCAGCAATTCACGTCGCCCGTCACGATCCACATCGAGATAGTTCGGGCTTTCGTTGTTCGTGACCGGCGTCACTCGACTACGCTGCCACGGCCTATCCGCTCGACCAGGATTTCGGAACCACCACGTCGGATTGCCCGGAAAGTCCACGACGATTAAATCTTGATAGCCATCGCCATCCAGATCTTCCGCCCAGTTACAAAACGTGTCGCTGTAGGTGCGAATCGAGAATTCCTTCGGCTGCTCGAGTATCGAGTGCGGCTTCCACTGTGGCGCCTCGAACCACACACTGCCCGCCGCAATATCCAGCTGACCATCATTGTTGAAATCACCGTAGGCCACGCCTTCACTGCGGAATTTGGCATCCAGTTGCTGCTTCTTGAAGCTCAGCGGAGTCGTCGCCGGCCCTCCCAGCGATTGCGGAATCTGAGCGGCCGTCACCGCTCCACCATTCGCCTTTAGCAAACTCAAACTCAGCTTGCGATAACGCACTTCAAAGGGCCCACCCGAATGCAGTTGCAATGCGATGACACCGCGACGAGCGCCGCTGGGATCATCCAAGTCGACACAGAGCTGGCCATTAATCCAAGTCTGGATCCGACTGCCGACCGCCTGAATCTCATAGCGATTCCAGTCATCCGCCCGCACATGCTCATCACCTGACTTCTTCCAGAGCAACCCGCGTCCCAGTTCCTCATACAGTTTTCCCCACCAGCCAGATCCCACGTCGGCTTGGTAGCCTTTCACTTCCCCGTTGGCTTGCGGTTCACTGCGAAACTGCACACCGCTGTTGCCGGCATTCGGCACCAGCTTCACTTCGAAGGAGAGCTTAAAATCTCCCACCGACATTTCGCTCACCAAGAAATTATTATGTTTGATGCCAGGACTGCGACCAATGATCTCACCATTTTCCACTCGCCACAGATGCTCATCTCCACGCCATCCCGCGAGATCTCGACCATTGAAAAATGATGGCACGTTGTCAGACGTGGCGAGAATCGGTACCTGACCGGGACTGGCTAGATAAGCAATGAGTGACCGCACCTCGCGCGGGCCTAGTTGCTTTAACAGATCGTCCGGCATCATCGACTTGTCGCTCGTCTTCCGCTCGTCAATGTCCGCCAGTGGCACAATCACCAGCTCATTCACCGTTTGAACGGTTAGAGCATCTTTTCCGGCTTCTTTGACAATGCCCGTGATCACGCGTCCGCCATTGGTCACGATGACCGACGGCTGATACTCTTTGGCCATCACCGCGCTGGGATCGAGCACATTGGACAGGATATAGTCCAGATTGGCACGGTTCGAACCGGTCAGATCCGGGCCCACTTTTCCACCGGTGGCAAAGAGCGAATGACACTGCTGACATGTCTTCGCAAAAATCGCTCGGCCTAATTCCAGATCAGGCTTCACGCTACCCGCAGTTGTCACCAGAGTTTTATATTGCTCGATCAGTTGGGCTTTGTCGGCCGTCGATTCGCGAGCCGTTCCCCAGACGCGTTCAATGACCGCGTTGAGCTCGTCGCTCTTGAGATTCTTGAGCTGACGAATCAGGTCTGCTGTGAGATGCCCCGCCGGAATCTGCCGCTGCTCGACGGCGCGAAAGAGAGCCTGCGCGTAGGGGACTCGCGCACTAAGCGTCGCGAGCGCGTCACGCTGCTCGCTGGGACCTAGATTCCGATAGACCTCGACGATGGCGGCGGGCGTTTGAGGATCATCGTAAGCAGCCAGAGCTCGCAGCGCATCGCCACGCAGCTCCGCGTTCGCTAACAACCGTCGCAAGACGGTGGACAACTCCTGATCCTTAGTCTTGAGCAATGCCGTCAGGGCGGTGCGCCGCTCTTTTACCGCTTGCTTGTCATCGGCAATGAGTTCCCGCAGACGTGTCTTAGCGACCGAGTCATCAAAGGTGGCGGCCAGCGATAACGCTTCCAAACGCACCTCCGGCTGCTGCGCCGACATGAGCTGCGGCGCGACGTTCGTCCAGCCCGCCGGTGCCTCGACAAGGGTGCGGCCGCGCAGCGCCTCATTCAAACCTCGCAGAAACGTAGACTGTAACTCCGGCGTCTGCGCCTTCGTTAATCCCTCAATCAATAGCGCCAGCGATTTCTCGGGCGCTCCGCTGCCGATGCGGCGAATCATGTGCTGCTGCACTAGCGGAACTTTTTGCCCAGCCACGAGCGCCCAGGCGAGTGCACGCTGCGGATCCAGCTCCGCGAGCGGCTCAGCGGCATACCAGTACATGAGCGGCAAGTTGTGATCCGTAGCGTCCTCCGCGTGGCTCACCAGCGGCTCCAAAATGCTCCAGCGATCAGCCAGCGGCAGACGCTGTAACGCACTGGCCAAATACAAACGAACCTGGGGCGACGGATCGTTCGCCGCCAGCTCACTGAGCCGCTGCAGCACCGCCGGCGTGACCACCGCTGCATCTCGTTTCGCAGATGAACTGGTCTCCAGCGCGGTTTGAATCGCCCACGCGCGTACGGGCGGCGACTCGTCGCCGAGCAGCTTGAGAATCTGTTCAGCTTGCAAGCCGCGTGCAACATGCAGCGACCAAAGCCCCCGCAGCCGCTCGCGCGCTGCTGAACCCGATTCACTGAGCTTGGCGAGAGCGGCCAGCGTTTGGGGCGAAAGTTTTCCCTCTGCCGCACGCTCTTGTAATTGACGCCGAGCATGCCGAACGTACCAGTCATTACCGTGCGTCTGGTAAGCCACCAGTTGCTCGTCCGTCGCCTTCGTCAGATCGACCTTCACGGGCTTCGCATCTTGATAAGCGATGCGATAAACTCGACCATTCGTCCGATCATGTAAATCGCCTTGGTTGTGGTGGCACTGCTGCGCGTCGTACCAATCAATCACCCAGACCTGGCCATCCGGCCCATAGGTCATATACAGCATTTGCGACCACTGGTCTCCGGTGAGGAGAAAATCCGGACCGTGACTGCCGACAAATCCTGATCCCTCGGGCACCAAGATGTCCATATTCATGCGGTTACCATGAATATTGTTCATAAACAGTTTGCCGCGATACTCGGCGGGCCACTGACCTCCCAAGTAAATCATCGCACCCGCATGCGCGTGACCACCGCCGAGTGAATCGGATGAACGGCGATCATTGTTGTTCCACTGGTTACCCGTGTAATGGCGATGATCAGCGATCGTCTTGATATCCGCATAAGTATGAGGATTGAAATGATTACCTGCCTGCCGCTCATACCGCGCACCTTGAATGATATGAAACAGGTGCGGAATCACGCAGGCCGTCGCAAACGCTTGCCCGTGATCATCAAAATCAACTCCCCACGGATTGCTCGTCCCCTCCGCAAAAACCTCGAACTGATGCCGCACGGGATGATAGCGCCAAATGCCAGCATTCAAGCGCACACGCTGTTCCGTTGGCGTACCAGGCTTACCCACTTTGGAATGCGTGAAGACGCCGTGGCAGCCATAAAGCCAACCATCCGGTCCCCACTTAAACGCATTGAGCGTCTCATGCGTGTCTTCGTAACCCCAGCCATCGAGCAGTACTTCGGGAGGGCCGTCGGGCTTATCGTCTCCATTGCGATCGGGAATAAAAAGTAGATAAGGTGCCGCACCGACCCACACACCTCCAAATCCAACTTCAATTCCCGATACCAGATTCAGGTTATCAATAAAAGTGGTGTGACGATCGAGCGTACCGTCGCCATCGGTATCTTCGAGTACCAAAATGCGATCTTTACCCTCACCCTCTTTCGCGCGTCGCGGATACTCGAAGGCTTCCGCCACCCACACTCGACCACGATCGTCAAGCGCCATCGCCACGGGCTGCTGAATGATCGGTTCCGCCGCCCCGACTTGCACCTGGAAACCTGCCGGCAGCTTCATCGCTTTCGCGGCTGCAGCAGCTTCTAGCCCGGCGTGCGGATAGATCTGTACGAGTTCCTGAGAGGGCGGAACTTTCGGAGCAGGAAACTCGGGCTGTGTTTTATGAAACCGGAAATCATCAAAATTAAGATGACCCCACCCCTGCGTGAATTCATCCACCAAACGAATTTGGATTTTCTTGCCAGATAATTTTTTCAAGTCGACGATGACGGGCTGCATCTCTTCCAGATCACGGCCCGAGGCGGTAAAGAAAACCTTTTGGTCGTCCGCCGTAAGCAGTTCCGCTCGAGTCGTACGCGACTTGCCACCACCGATCAAAAAACTGGCATAGGGATGAGTTACGGTGAAGGGAACGGAGGTGAGTGTACCCTTTGGGTCATCCCGCAACTTCTCAAAGCCACCAATCCAGTAGTCACCCGTATGATCGCTGCGTTTGCCCTCGCCAAAAACTCGCTTCTGATCGATCGGCCCTTTAATCGGCTGGCCGTCGAAAGCCTTTCCTTCCGCTTTCCAGTCGCGCAGGTCACCGGTTTCAAAGTCGAAGTTCAGCGACTTACCGTCTTCTGATTTGGGCAGCTCACCACGCTCACCCTTAGGAATATTGTTGCCCTCGGCAGCCCAGAGCGTACGCGTCTGGCCCACAAACCCCGCGATACTCAGCAGCGAGCTGATCAGCACGACGGCGATCCAGAAAGCGGCCCCGCGAGTTACCGCAGTACGATACAGATTCGCATCTGCTCCACCCAAAATCCCCACGATTCCCTCGTCACCACGTCTCATGATCCACCTCATCACGAAGCAGTGCTACGGCGAATTTGCCGCGACTCGGCACCGGGATTTCATTCCCAGCGCCAGGTATGCCCTCGAAAATGAATCGCCGGATCATCCAAGATGTTTCCTGCGATCGCCGCACTCATCGAATGCTGCTCCGCTAGTGTAATCAGATCGCGGGCGACGGAACTATCGGGCACCACGCATAAAAAACCAATTCCCCGGTTCCATTGTTCGCACGCCTCGCGGTCATCAACCAGCGGACGACCACTAAGTGGGAATTGGTTCGCCAGCGCCAGCAGCTCCGCGACTCCCTCGGGATCAGGAAACACCGAGTCGATCATGATTCCCAGGCCCGTTTTACGCAGCAGTCGTTTGCATTTGAGTGGAATGCCACCACCGGTCACGTGCACACAGGCCACGATCGGAATTTGCACCGGCCCATCGACTCCACCTTGGGCCGCGTAAATCAACGATGAATAGATCGTCGACGGTCGCGAGAGCCGTTCGACCAAATCCCCGTAACGCTCATGCCAGGGAATGATGAGCTGTTCGGCCAGTTCTGGTCGCCGCGAAAACAACTCCGTAACGACCTGCTGGCGGGCTGCCCGTTCGACGACATTCGACAGCGACGACACAGCCCAATCCTGACGGGTTGCATGTTGCTGAGAAAGATAGGCATGTTCCAGAATGCGTCGCGCTCGCGAGAGTCCATTACTGCGGATCGACGTGTCCCGCAGTGCTACCACCACCTGACCGGGCCGCAGATTGGTCGGCTGAAACTCCTTCTCGCGATTCACCAGCGCCACCGCGACTGCATTCCAATTTAACCGCGAAGCACCCGGCCCCGGCGCCCGATATCCCAGCTCGGCCGTTTCGCCGTTGAGCAGCGGAAACCCGCCCCGCCGACAGGCTTGCTCCATGCCGCGCGCCAGCGCCGTAACGAAGCGAGTGTCATGCGCGGAGTTCACATCGACACAGTTCACAATGCCCACGGTGAAGTGACCATCACGCGCCGCATCATCGGCTACCATCGCGACCACGTCATGCGCCGGACGTTCAAACAACGAATAATCTCCCGTCTGCAAAAAGCCGCGTTCCACCAGCTCCGGCTTCGTGCCCGTGCCATCACTGTTGAAGGTGAGCAGGTGTCGACCGCTGGCGATCGCCAGCCCATGCGGCCCCGGCTGCGGTCGATAGGCCGCTTCGGGAAATAGATCCCGCGTCGCCCGTAAAACCTCGGCAAAGGTATTACCGGCGATTTCTTTGTCGTCTACGGCCACATTCTTGCGATGATGCATTCTGGTATGATTTTCTGATTGTAATAATGTCAGGTTTTAAGGAGCGGTGTAACCACTCGTCCATGAACATCCGTCAGGCGATAGTCACGCCCCTGAAAACGAAACGTCAGTCGCTCGTGATCAATTCCCAAGCAGTGCAGTAACGTGGCATTCAAGTCGTGCACGGGCACGGAACTATCCACCACGTTGTAGCCGTAATCGTCCGTCTCACCGAACACCATACCGGGCTTGATACCACCGCCAGCTAGCCACATCGAATAACAGCGCCCGTGATGATCACGGCCGTAATCATCCTTCAAACCACCCTGGCCATACACCGTCCGACCAAACTCACCACCCCACACCACCAGCGTGTCATCGAGCAGCCCGCGCTGCTTGAGATCAGCAACCAAGGCCGCCTGCGGCTGGTCAATGTCGCGACACTGCTTCGGCAAATTCGTCACGATCCCCGCATGCTGATCCCAGCCGCGATGATAAAGCTGCACACAGCGCACCCCACGCTCGATCATCCGCCGGGCCAGCAAACAGTTCGCCGCAAAAGATCCGCGCTTCGTGACGTCGGGTCCATACTGGGCAAGCGTCGCCGGCGTTTCATCCGCGAAATCAAGTAAGCCAGGCACCGACGTTTGCATCCGAAATGCCATCTCATATTGTGCAATGCGAGTGGCCACCTCGGGATCGCCCGACTGCTGACCTTGCTGCCCATTCAGCTCCGCCAGACTCCCCAGCATCTTCCGGCGCAGCGTCCGATCGATGCCCGCCGGGTCGTTTAAATAGAGCACCGGATCGCCGCTGCTACGGAACTTCACCCCCTGATGACTCGACGGCAAAAAACCGGCCCCCCACAGGCGATCCAGTAGCCCTTGATTGGCGTCCGCACCGCTCCCATGTGAGATCATTACGATGAACGCCGGCAAGTCATCCGCCTCCGCGCCTAACCCGTAACTCAGCCACGCCCCAAGCGACGGACGCCCCGGCTGCTGCGCCCCCGTCTGCACGAACGTGATCGCCGGATCATGATTAATCGCCTCAGTGTTCACCGACCGGACAATACAGAGCTCGTCGATCACGCGCGCCGTGTGCGGCCAAAGCTCCGTCATCCACGCGCCCGACTGGCCGTGCTGCTGAAACCCGAACTTCGGCGCAATCACCGGAAAACTCTTCTGCCCCGAGGTCATGCCCGTCAGCCGCTGCCCGCGACGAATCGAGTCCGGCAGCTCTTGACCGTGAAACTGCTTGAGCTGCGGTTTGTAGTCGAGCAGCTCGAGATGCGAGGGCCCACCTGACTGAAACAAGTAAATGATCCGCTTCGCGCGCGGGGCAAAGTGGGGGACACCCAACTGGCCCCCGCGCCGCTCGCGCACCGGGCCACTGCCGGTGCTCTGATCACTCCCCTCGCGCTGACCTTTACCCTCGTCCGCTGCCCAGCCATTCCGGCGCAGTAAACTCGCCAGCGCCGCCGTGGCCGTGACGGAGCCAGCCCCGGTCAGCCAGGCTCGTCGATTCAGAAAGTTCATAAGTGAATCAGTCATCGCTTCCAAGGC
>JBJSXJ010000332.1:0-11254 GCA_046086325.1 Planctomycetota bacterium
CCGGTGCATGGTGGACCGGGAAAAAAACGAAACCGGAAACAAGGATCGGAAATGACAAGGGAAATGCGAGCTGAAACAAAACGTCGATGCGATGCCGGACGGCTGACGCCGTGCCGCTAACTCACACCACACGATGCCGGACGGCTGACGCCGTGCCGCTAACTCACACCGCACGATGCCGGACGGCTTACGCCGTACCGCTAACTCACACCGCACGATGCCTAAGCTGCGGTCACGGCAATCTGCTTCACTTTCGCCTCTTCTCGCTTGCCAATCGCGACGCGCAAAACCCCTTCCTTGTACTCCGCGTTCACTCGATCTGGATTCATATTCGCCGGCAAGGGAATAATGCGTTTGAACTCCCCATAGCGCCGCTCCATACGATGGTAGGTCTTGCCCTTCTCTTCTTTCTCTTCCTTTTTCTCGCCCGTAATCCAGAGTTCATTTTCGTGAACTTCCACATGAAACTCGTCGGGCTTCATGCCTGGTAGCTCGATGGTCACCTCCATCGCTTCCGGTGTCTCCGCGATATTCGTGCGAGGCGTGAATCCCTCGGCCATTAACCGAGCTTCCTCGGGACCGAACATCCGCTCCAAGACGCCCGGCATGTCCCAGTCCATCGTTGCCAACGCAGGCCAGCGGCCCGACCACGGAATCATCGATCGAAACATTGCGATTTCTCCCCTAAGTAATTCCTGACACCTGTTACAACAGCCACCTCAACTCGCTCGCATTGTCACCGCACCCATAATCCGAATGCGAGTCGAGCGACAACTGAACTGCACTTGCAATCACCGTGCCTGTTACCGTGCCGACCGATCCCATCGCGAGGAATGGCAACGCACTCTATCCCGACTCTCGTACTTCCCACCAAAACGTTTACCTTGAACCAAGGTTCCAACGATGTAGCCATCCCGACTGGCACCCGCAGCAGCATCCCGAGCCAGCCATTTCATCTGCATGCAGGACACTGTGTGGAGCGCGCTCGAGCAATGCGAAACGCGCGCTCTCCATCACTCAGCGCCTGATAGGCACAGCTTTTCAAGCCGATTTATCGCTGATCGGGCTGCACACCCATCCACAAGCGACAACGATCATCGACAGCCGCTAACAGTTCGGCGAGCGACTGCGTCGTGTCCAGTCTCAGATGCGGCTGCAGCTCCCAATCGCTGGGCCTCTCCGCAAACTGCCGCTCGAGTAATTCCGCTGTCATCTCGGACTTCGAGTCACCACGAGCGGCTCGCTTTAGGACTCGCTCGCACGCCACCTGCAGTGGACACTCACAGCGTATCAGCAGAAACTCCGCGCGATGTTCAGCCGCCAGTTGCTGTGCCGCTTCGATCCACTGCGACCGTAGAAAGGTGCCATCCAGGATGACGAACCGCTCTGCCTTGAGTGCAACAGCAGCACGCTGCAGCAGCAATTCATAAACCTCATCGCGCCGCTGCGGTGCATAGCGCGCCGCTCCATACTCACCAGCACTCGCCGCCGCCTCGGAATCCCGCGGTAACTCTTCCGAGCGTAGCTGATCGGTCGAGAGCACTCGACCTTGATAGCGTGCCGCGATCGCCGCAGCAACAACAGACTTGCCAGTCCCCGACAATCCACTCACGACAATCATGCCAGCAGGCAACCAGCTTCCCAGTCGCTCGTCGGCCCATTCCAGATAGCGCTGCGTAAGTTGCCTGGCGGTGACTTGCGCGGCAGCGGTTAACTGGTGAGAGCGCAGCACTGCAACCTTCGCTCGTACCATCGCTCGATAGCTCTCGTAAAATCGGATCAGCGCCGCGGGCGGGTGATCATGCAGTTCATCTTGATATCGACGAATGATTCGCTCGCCCATTTCGGGCGCGCCCAGGACTCCGCATTCCATCGCGAGAAAACCTAGTTCATCCAGCACATCGATTTGCCGTAGTTCACGGCTGAATTCCAGAGCATCGATCACGACCACGTGGCTGTTGACGTAAATATGCTCCGGACGCAAATCCCCATGTCCATCAATCACTCGACCGTCACACACGCGCGTATCCCACCAGTCCGGATGGAGCGCAAGTAAACGCTGCTGAGCCGCATGAATTCGCTCGACGATAGTCTTGTCGAGTTCATGTTGAGGCTGAAGCAATTCGGTGCGATTCGCCGCGACATGCTCGCTGATCGCACATCGATAATCCTCGCCTGCCAGCGCCAGCGGCGGTTGCTGACGATAGAACTCCACCAGTCGCCGCGCAATCCGCTCGACCTGATCGTCGGTGACTCGCCCTGTAGTGATTAATTGATCGAGCGCCTGCTGATCCGGTAAGCGTCTCATCTTCACGAGATAATCGACAATTGTGTGTTTCAAAACCGCAGTCGCACTGGAACTGGGATCGACATCGAAAGATGAACTGGAAGAACAGCCAGAAGTGGAACGAATGTTCGATTGAGCTTCACTCTGGAACGTACTCGGGATCAGTTGCAACTGATCGTGTTCATCACGTACGACGGCAATAACATCGAGATAGATCTCGGGTGCCAATCGACGGTTTAAGTGCAGTTCCGCTTCGCAGGCCGCTCGTCGCTGTTCCAAGGTGCTGAAATCAAGGAAAGCGAACTGCACGGGCTTCTTGAGTTTGTAAACATAGCGGTCCGTCAGGAACACCCAGGAAATATGGGTCTCACGCAGTTCGACCGTGGTGGTCGGATCGGGATAGAAGCTGGGTTCATGCAGCGCTGCAAGGAGCTGCTGATTCATGGAGTCGATGGTGCTAGTTGCTGGCGAATTCATGATGAAAACCTTCGCGAACGAAGCGCTAGTTGCAGCCGCGCGGAACGGTGAAGCGAGCCTGTTGACTCGCTTGAAGCGAAGACTAACCAAAGCAATTCGAGTGCCAAGCAGGGAGTAAAGGATGGCGAACGCCGGGCTAACACGGAAACGGCTGGAGTTCTAAATTCCGCTACGTGTTTACTTCCAGTACGCCTCATTATCGCGAGCTCCCATGTCAGAGACGAAACCGATAGACCTGTTGATTGTCGACGACGATCATGAATTCCGCGATGCCGCCGTACGCTGGTTCACCCAACGTGGCTTTCATGTCGATCAAGCATCACGTGGCGATGAAGCCTTAGAGGTACTGCAGCGCCGGGAATTTGACGTGGCCATCGTCGACATGATTATGCCCGGTATGTCCGGCTTGCAACTCCTCGAAAAAATCAAGGTACAGCAAGTCGAATGTGAGGTAATTATCTTAACTGGCCAAGCGACGATTGAAACCGCTGTGGCCTCGATGAAGCTGGGTGCGTTTGACTACCTCACCAAACCGTTTCCCTTCAAAGAACTGGAACTGCTGGTCGAGAAAACCTATGCCCATCATCGGCTCACCAAAGAAAATCGTCAGCTGCGTACGTTACTGGCGCGCAGTCAACCGAGTGGAGAGATGGTGGGGCAATCAGCGGCGATGCAGGAGGTGTATCGTTTGATCGAGCGTGCGGGACCAAGCAATCGTGCGATTTTGATTCAGGGCGAATCAGGGACCGGCAAGGAGCTCGTCGCACGTGCGCTGCATCAGTGTAGCCCTCGGGCCAACAAGCCGATGGTCGTCATCAACTGTGCCGCTCTGCCCGAAACGCTGCTCGAAAGTGAACTCTTTGGCCATGAAAAAGGTGCCTTCACGGGAGCCGTCAATGCCAAGCCGGGACTATTTGAAGTAGCCGATGGCGGCACGTTGTTCATCGATGAAATTGGCGAGCTACCCGGTTCGTTGCAAGCGAAGTTGCTGCGAGTGCTGGAAGATGGTTCGCTCCGCCGCATCGGTTCGATTAAAGAGCGACGCGTGGATGTGCGATTGCTGGCAGCCACCAATCGCAATCTGTCGGCCGAAGTAGCAGCAGGTCGCTTTCGCGAAGATCTTTTCTATCGGATCAATGTCATGTCACTCGAGCTGCCACCGCTGCGCGAACGATCGGGCGATCTGCCACTCCTCATTCAGCATTTCCTCGGTACCGCTTGGGAGATTGAGCCGGAAGCCGCGCAGATACTTCAGCGCTACTCCTGGCCGGGCAATGTGCGGCAGTTAATCAACGCGCTGGAACGAGCGAAGATCATGGCCGATGATCACCTCATCCGCCTCGTTGATTTGCCGCGTGAAATCCAGGGCGAGCAGGCACCGCCTTCCAAGTTAACGGCTGAACCCAGGACGACGATCGTGAGTAGCGATGATCTGGCGACGATGGAGCGGGGTAAGGTCGTGGAAGTGATGCGACGAGTGGCTGGCAATAAAACTCGCGCCGCTAAGTCGCTCGGTGTCGACCGCCGAAAACTCTACCGACTCGTCGAAAAATACCAGATTCGTGATGAGGAGTGGGGCCGCACGAGTAGCTGCGTCACCACGGCTCCGCCCACGGAAGCCTTGTGATATGCCGCTCATTCCAGACCGGAGACGAGCACTTCATTCAACACCGGAAGCGCTGCACGATCCGCCAGCTCGAACGCCTCACCCAGGGCTCGAAGCTGCTCGACGATCTCAGGGCAGCGCCGAGCTATCTCATTCGCCTCCCAGCGATCGTCTGGCTTGGCGAACAGTTCGGTGTGCACCTCTTCACCCCGCGCTCGCTCGGTGAGAAACCAAGCGGGAGTGCGTACGGCTAGCTGATCATCGGCGACGGCGACGGCCACATTCGAGTGATCGTCGTCGTCTTGCTTCGCCAACAAGCTGCGTCCCCAAATTGAAGCCTGATCGCTGGACGGTGGCTCATGCTGCGTAGCTGCGAACCAATCCAGCAGCGTCGCATAGAGATCTGCGGGTTGAGCAAACTCGCGGCGACGCTCCAGCTGCCGCTCGGCACGCGGAAAGCGCACCAGCAGCGGGACGTGAATTAGTTCACCATGCAGCGATTCCTCTCCGTAACCAATGCGGCGATGCTCACCCAGCGGATAACTACGAGCGGCCGTCACGATGAGCAGTGTGTTACGTGCATCGGCCAGAGTTTGAAATTCTTCGAGCCAAGCATCGAGGCAGATATCGAGCGCGATCACTTGCCCACCATATGCCTGAGAAATCCCGAGCAACTCATCGGGGTCGAACCGTTCAGGCAAGTGACGATGGACCGGTAACACGAGCTCGGGCGGTGCTGGATCCTCCTCATCGGCCAGTCGTTCGCGCAGTTCCCTCGGTGCGTCCCAGAGATCGTTGAGTCCTCGCGAGTGGCACCAGAGCAGACTTGGCTGCGTCAGCGATTCCCAGTGCTCGAGCGTCGCCGACAGGAAGCTGCCGATGCGAGTGCTGTCGAGGTCAGCAGCCGTCTCTTCTCGGGCATCCTGTTCCAGTACGAGTAGTTCGCGGAACTGCTGCGCGGCGGCATGCTGAGCGATGGTGAGATCGTCGGTTAATAAATCGGATTGCACCCCGAGTCGTTCGAGCTGCTGCGGCAGCCAGATAGAAGGTTGCTCGCCGCTGGTTTCAGTGGCGGCAGCCACGACCGACTGCCGTGCTCGGCGGCGACGTACAGCGGCGTGACTGCCGCTCCAATACGAGTCGTAAACTTCGGTCAGAGCGGCAGCGTCAGCGAGTGCACATTCCCATAAGGTGGACTGCGTGGCCAGTCGATTCCAACCGGGTGTGTCGACCCACGTATTGCCGTACGGTCCAAGAAAACCGGCCTGCAGTCCGTCGATTACCAGCACGAGCGCGCTGCGCTGCGGTTGGGATTCAAAACTTCCCCGCGACTCGGAACCAGCTGCAGCACTACTACGATCGGTCATGATCAACCAGAATGGGATAAGAAAAAAGAGTTCACCCCGAGCGCATGCTCGCACTGCTGGTAGCGTAGCGTGATTAGCGAACGAAGAGTAGAGTTGAAAGCT
This sequence comes from Planctomycetota bacterium, assembly GCA_046086325.1. GTDB lineage: Bacteria > Planctomycetota > Planctomycetia > Pirellulales > Pirellulaceae > JBJSXJ01. The sequence goes on from JBJSXJ010000332.1 coordinate 5,840, forward strand.
GTCACGAGCAGGTTTCAGGGTGATAGTGCTGGGCTGTCGAGGTAACGATTAGCCAGCGGATTTCGGCTGAGTTGCGGAAGGTCAGCGAACGTGGAACTCAACTTCTCTCAAGGCACCTTGACGCTCACGAACGCTCCGCGCGGGTTCGTGGAGCGCTCCGCCACCTTGGCTCGATATTTCACCTGGGACACTCGTTCACTCGATTATCGCAGTGACGCACTGCAGTATGCGGCCATTCAAACACAGTTCGCGCAGCTCCTCGCACCCGGCACATCCCTGTCGATCGAAGCGACTACCGGCGCTAGCGGGTCGACCGTCTCCTTTGAGGATCAGGTGCCGCAGTGGCAGCCGGTAAGCTGGCCGCAGTTGGCCCTGCGCGAATTGCGAGCGGAACAGGAAGCCGCCGTGGCAGCTTGGCTTCCGGGGCGACGCGGTGTCATTGTGATGCCGACCGGCACGGGCAAAACCGAGGTCGCGCTCGCCTTGATGGCTCGCTGTGCCACTAGCACCTTAGTTGTTTCCCCGGTTCGCGACCTCATGTATCAGTGGCAACGTCGAATTCTAGCTGCGACCGGTTACGACGCCGGAGTGATTGGTGATCGCCTCTACCAGGTAAAACCAATTTCCGTGACGACCTATGACAGTGCAGGGATTCACATGGAGCGGCTGGGAAACCAGTTCGGCCTGATCATTTTTGACGAATGTCATCATTTACCGGGACCGATGCGGCGCGATGCAGCGCGCATGAGTGCCGCACCCTGGCGACTCGGTTTAACTGCCACGCCGGACCGCGCGGATGGTCGCCACGCAGACCTCGACGTACTCATTGGACCGAAAGTTTACGAATTGACCTTACAGCAGGTTCGGGGCCAGAGCGTGGCCGACTATGACGTGGTGCGAGTGCCAGTTCACCTGACATCCGACGAGCAGTCACGCTACAACCGGCTGTCGCGCGAGGTGCAAGAATATATGCTGGCCCGTCGTCAGGAGGAGCCCAAGTTTTCCTGGGAGGATTTGTGTGCCGATCTGGGACGAACGCCGGAAGCTCGACGCGCTCACAAGGCGTACCTTGCCAAGCAGGCCATTGAAGATCGAGCCTTGGAAAAACTGCGAGTGATCGAGGATCTGTTTCGTTTGCATCCCGGTGAGAAATGTTTGATCTTTGCTGGTTCGAATGCGATGGCTCGCGATGTTTCACGTCGTTTTCTCATTCCCTGTTTGCTCAGTCACTGCGGCAAGGAAGAGCGACGAGAAGTGTTGACGGGACTCGAAGCAGGTACCTATCCCGCTCTCGTCGCCAACAAAGTGCTCGATGAAGGTGTCGACTTACCGGCGGTGAAATTGGCGATCGTGATTGGTGGCACCTCGTCTTCTCGACAAGCCAAGCAGCGTCTGGGGAGAATCCTGCGCAAATCCGGTCGCACGCGCGCCTTGCTCTACGAAATCGTCTGTCAGGACACGAACGAAGAAGATCGTTCGCGCAAACGACGCTCCAGTGAAGCCTATCAAGGAACTCGACATCGTCGAGCACCGGAATGTTGACGCGACTCGAAGCACTCTCCAGCATCGACTTTGACCAAGGGCGGCTCATTCCGGATCGCTTGAGTCGCGTGACGCATGCGCATTACGTGGAGCTCGCGCGGCAGATGCTGGTCACCTATCGACATGGCATCGGACGAACGCGTCGCGAGCTCCATCATTCCATCGGTCACGTGCTATCGGATGAGCAAGATTGTCCGGTGCGCCGCGTCGCGGCTTTCTGCAAGCTGCTCGATGATGCCAGCGACTATGAACGCGACATCAAAGGCAAGGCAGCGGAATTGCGGCGAAAAGTGTTTCGGATGGCGGCTGAATTTCATCCGCTCGTACGCGAACCCGATCGACTGTTTGAAACCGCCGAAGATCAAGTGAAGCTCGAAATCGCTCGGCGACTAGGACGCGACTGGGATGAGATTGATCAAGAGCTGTACGCCGACATCATCGACTTTCATCGCTTGAAAGAATTCTCGGGGCCCCTGGAGCCAACCGAGTTCCTGTCGCGCTACAACGTCGCTCAGGTACAAGCCGCACTGTATGGAGCGGTGAGTTTGACCGTGCGAGCAACCAGCGATTTCAAAACGATTCTGCGATATGCCAAACTTGCTCGGCTTATCCATGTCATCACGCGTGTCGATGAGCGAACGTATCTTTTTCAATTCAGCGGTCCCGCTTCACTGCTGCACGAGACGCGGCGCTACGGCGTGCAATTTGCCAAGTTTCTGCCATCGCTACTCGCCTGTCGCAATTGGCAGATGCGCGCGATCGTGCCGGTGGGACAACGAGGCTGGCGAGTGCGGTTGGAATTGTCGGATGAAGATGGACTGCGCAGTCACTTGCCCGCGCCCGCCGAATTCGATTCCGACCTGGAGCAACTGTTTGCGGATGAGTGGGGAGACGAGCCGCGCGACGGCTGGTCTCTGTTGCGCGAAGCGAGCATCCTCACTCAGGGTCAGAAAACGTTCGTTCCCGACTTTGAGTTTCGTCATGCGGATGGTCGGCGAGTGCTGCTCGAAGTGATCGGCTTTTGGACGCCCGAATACTTGCAGAAAAAAGCGGAGACGCTGCGTCTGTTCGCCAGTCAGCAGGTACTGCTGGCCGTTGCCAAGTCGGTGCACGAACAGCTTCCCGAACTGGCCAGCGAACCAATCCTGTTCGGGAAGCGTCTCCGAGTGAAAGCGGTGCTCGAACGACTCGCCCAGCTTACTTGAGCAAACCGTACGTCTGCAGTGTTTTACGCAGGCGAGCTTCGGAGGCGTCATCGAGCGGAGTCATCGGCAAACGCAGCTCACCCGTGTCACGCCCAAGTAACTTCATCGCCGCTTTGATCGGAATCGGATTCGTTGACAGCCCCAGCATGTCGCGACAGAGCGGGAACAGTTTGTGATGCCAGCGACAGGCCTCGGCGGCGTTCCCCTGAGCGAACGCCTTCAGCAAAGCGATCATGTCTTGCGGGATGATGTTGCCCACCACCGAAATCACTCCTTCACCGCCGACGGAGAGCAGCGGTAAGGTCAAGCTGTCGTCACCGCTGAGTACGGTGAGGTTGGTGGTTGCGAGAATCTGAGAGGCTTGATCCAGCGAACCGGTGGCTTCTTTCACCATCGTGATGTTGGGAATCTCGGCCAGTCGAGCGATCGTTTCCGGCTCGATATTTTTCGCCGATCGTCCCGGAATGTTGTAGACGCAAATCGGAATATCAACTGCTTCGGCCACCGCTTTGAAGTGCTGATAGAAGCCTTCTTGAGTCGGCTTGTTGTAGTAAGGAGCAACTTGCAGCGACGCATCAGCACCCGCCTTGGCTGCCGACTTCGTCAGCCGCAGGGCTTCCGCCGTATTGTTGGAACCCGTGCCGGCCATGACTTTGATGCGGCCGGCTGCCGCTTCCACCACGGCCGCAATCACGCGCTCGTGTTCGTCGTGCGTGAGCGTCGGGGATTCGCCGGTTGTTCCCACGGGACAAAGGCACGTTGTCCCGGCTGCGACTTGGAAATCTACCTGCTCACGCAGCGCTGCGTAATCCACCTCTCCGTTACGCAAGGGAGTAACAATCGCGACCGATAAACCAGCGAACGCAGAGCCTTTTCGAGCCATGGCAATGAACACTCAGCAGTTGAAATTTTAGGGGGAGGGAAGCGATCAACAGGAAGGGCTAAATGATAAAGCCTGACGGGCGGGCTTGCCACTACCGGGAGGAAATGCGATGCGTGGGGACGGGCCGTCCGGGCCGGAAACTTTGCAGCGTATTGATCGTGGCTTGGGCACCGATGCGAGCGGCCTCGGCAGCAATCGCCTCCCGCACCAGCGTCGTTAAGGCCTCAGGATCGATCGCCACCCGTGCATTCACAACAATGTCGGCTTGTCGAGTCTCACAGGCCGAAGGCAGGGAAAGGGCGGGTTCCGTGGAGTTACTGACCAAATTCGCCACTCCGTAAAATCCCTCCCAAATGCCGATCACTTTCAAATGCGCCGTCTCGGCCGACTGCTGAGTGAGTTCCTGGCGCAAGCGCTGCAAAAGCGCGAGCAGGAGGTCGTCGAGTGGGAAGAGGGTGGCCGACTGCAGCGTGACTTGGCTATTGAGCCATCCCAGTTCAGCTTCACCGGCGGCATAAACGTCATAGTCCACTTCCATCAATCGACGGCCGGATTCCCCGGTGCGGCTGAGGAATTCACATAGCTGTTCCAGGCCGGCTCCGGTCTTGGCCGACATCTTCACCACGGGTCGGCCGGGAAATTGTGCTTCGAGTAACTCGACGAGTTCGTCGATGTTGGCAGCGGAGAGTTCGTCGATGCGATTGACGATGATGAAATCCGCCTCTTCGATTTGCTTGCGAAAGATGTACTCCGCCTGAGGTGAAAAACCGCCCTGCGTCGAGTTGCGCAGAATCTTCAGGCCATGACTGGGCTTCAGGATTACTCCGTACGGCGCGATGTCAAAGGGCTGAGCGTAGATCTGCTGGAGCGGCCGAATGACGGTGGCAACAAGGTCCGTGCAACTACCGACGGGCTCGGCCAAGATCACATCTGGACGCCGGTCTGCTCCCAGTCGTTCGACGGTGCCGGTGAGTTCGTTGAAGTTACAGCAGAAGCAGGAACCGGCCACTTCGCCGACATCGAAACCTGCGGAGCGAAGTAAATTGGTGTCGACCAGGTCAGTCGCCTGATCGTTGGTGACGATGACGACATGCTTCCCCTGAGATTGAAAGTGACGCGCCAGTCGTGCGACCGTGGTCGTCTTACCCGCTCCCAAAAAGCCACCAATCATGATGAACTGAGGATTCGCGGGCGGGGACGTCGAGTTGAATTCGGGATTAGTAGTTGACATAGGTTTAGAGCTCCACCGCATTGTGCCGCTGCAGGTAACGTTGAAAGGTCTCTTCGGTCATCCGGACGTGAACGAGTCGGCCGTCCCAAGAGAGCGTCGCATGATCACGTCCTCGAAGGCTGAAAAAGGTGGTGCCATAATAGTTGATGTGGGAGGAATCGGGAGTGGTGAACACGGTTTCGAGCGTGGCACTGTCATGAAGAATGACCAGCTTGGGGCGAAGCTGAATGATCCATCGATATTCTTTATCCGCAGATGTAGTGATAATACTTTCGTCACCTGCATCTGCGAGCTTATTTAGTTCCGTCACCACGCAGCGCATGATCGAGTAGCTTGTTCTTGTGGACCTTATTCTTGCGATCGTTCGGCTTGCGATCTTGATTGTCGAGTGGCATGCAGCAAGATTCCTGGGAAGATAGCTGTCAAATCTTGGAGCGATTGTAGTTAACCTGTCGTGCACGACGGACTGGAAGTCCATCGTACGGTGACGGACAAACGTACGACGGACTTCCAGTCCGTCGGTCAGCGCTCTCGTACGACGGTCTTCCAGTCCG
>JBJSXJ010000333.1:0-6879 GCA_046086325.1 Planctomycetota bacterium
ATGAACCGCTCTGGAATCTGCTCACTCCCGCCGCGTCGCGAGCTGTTCGCCTGGGAAACTACGAACGACTCGTCAACGCCGCTCGCCCCAAAGTGCGAGCTTGGGAGGAAAAGAATCTGGCTGAGGATGACGAGCCGATCATCATTCCGTTTCCCAAGCCCGGTGAAAAGACGAAGGCCGCAGCCGCTCGCTAATTCAGCCGAGTGATCTGTAGCGAGGAGTGTGGTGAGTGGCGCTGTTGAGTTTACGAGACGTTTCGTTCGCGTGGAGTCACTCGGCGCTGCTCGATCATGTGGACCTCGAAATCAATCGCGGCGAGCGAATTGGATTGCTGGGACGCAATGGGACCGGCAAATCGACGCTGATGAAAATCTTGGCGGGCGAACTGACGCCCGACTCGGGCCAGATTCATCGCTCGCCCCAATTACGCATCGCTCGACTGATCCAAGAAGTGCCCTTCGGAACGGGAAACCAGACTGTCGCCGCAGTGGTCGCCGAGGGTTACTCTGAATCCAACGATCCCACTCAGCGCTGGGAAGCGGAACTGGCAGTGGATCAAGTGCTGTCGCGCATGGGACTGGATGGTTCCCTGGTTTTTGCCACACTCTCGTCGGGAATGAAACGTCGCGTCTTGTTGGCTCGATCCTTAGTTCACGATCCCGAAATACTGCTGCTCGACGAACCCACGAACCATTTGGATATCGAGTCGATTCAGTGGCTGGAAGGTTGGCTGCAAGACTTTCCCGGCGCTCTCATCTTCGTCACCCACGATCGTGCGTTTCTGCAAAGTCTCGCACGCCGCATTCTGGAAATCGATCGCGGTCGCTTGTTCGATTGGACCTGTGATTACGAGACGTTTCTGGACCGTAAGCAAGCACAACTAGACGCGGAAGAAAAACAAAACGCTCTGTTCGATAAAAAGCTGGCGGCGGAGGAGGTTTGGATTCGGCAGGGAGTCAAGGCTCGTCGCACACGGAATGAAGGGCGAGTGCGAGCACTCAAGGAATTGAGGCGCGAGCGTCAACAGCGCCGCGAACGTCTGGGAAAAGCCCGTCTGCAAGCCACCGCCAGCGATCCCTCCGGACAACTCGTCGTCGAACTCAATCAAGTTTCGTTCGCCTACGGTGAGCGGACGATCATTCGTGATTTTTCGACCCTCATCAGTCGTGGGGACAAAATTGGCATCATCGGGCCGAACGGCGCCGGTAAAAGTACGCTGCTCAAACTGATCCTCGGACAACTCTCACCCACGACTGGCACCGTGCGCCAAGGCACTAATATCCAGCTCTTGTACTTCGATCAGCTCCGCGAACAGATTGATGACGAAAAGAGCGTCCTGGATAATGTGGGTGAAGGTCAGCAAAGTGTCACCATTAACGGTAAGCAGCGACACTTGTACGGGTACCTGGAAGACTTTCTCTTCACGAGCGATCGAGCTCGACAGCTGGCCAAGTTTTTATCCGGCGGTGAACGCAATCGCCTGCTGCTCGCGCGACTCTTCAAACATTCTTCCAACCTGCTCGTTCTCGACGAGCCCACCAACGATCTGGATGCGGAAACACTGGAACTGCTCGAGTCGCTCGTGGTGGAATACTCGGGCACCGTACTGCTCGTCTCACACGATCGTGCATTCCTGAATCATGTGGTGACGAGTACCTTGTTTGTGAGCGGCTCGGGAGCGGTGTACGAGTACGACGGTGGTTACGATGACTTCGTGCAGCAACATAAGCCGCCCAGCGATCCCGTTAAGCCCGCTCCGGCAGCCAAAAAATCGGGGCCAGTAACAGCGGCCACGGGCGTCACGACCAGTCAACCGCCCACAAAGACCAAGCTCTCCTTCAAAGAAAAGCGGGAGCTCGACGAATTGCCGAACAAGATTGCGAAGCTGGAACAGGAGCAGTCGCAGTTGCATGAGCAGATGGCACTACCTGAGTTCTTCAAGCAGCCAGCGGCGGCGATTGCGGAAGCCAGTCGTAAACTGGAATCGCTCACCGCAGAAATCGAAGCAGCCTATTCTCGCTGGCTCGTGCTGAGCGAACGCGACTAATGTCCCGGGCGGTGCTGGTTGCGCACGGAGACACGGGTTTTTTCGCGCACGGAGACACAGTTTTTTCGCGCACGGAGACACGGATTTTTTCGCGCACGGAGACACAGAGACACGAAGGCGTAACAGGCGGACGATTGTCGATGTGATTACTTGAGGTTTAAGATTTGAACGGAAGGCTCTTTTTAATGTTTTTATTGTTTAATTCGCAGTTTTATTCCGTTTGAACTCCTCCGTGCGTTTGTGTCTCCGTGCGCAATCCCTCCGTGCCTTTGTGTCTCTGTGCGCAACCCCTCCGTGCGCAACGCCCGCGTACGAAGTTCGTTTACCCTTACCAAAATTCGGTTGTGTGAATTGGATAACAATGTCTACAATAGGAGTCGAGACGAGGGGGGGGTGATACCTCGATTACCTAGCTGCAAAGGAATGGGATATGAGTCGCAGACATTGGCAGGGACTCCTGAGCATCGTGGGGCTGATTACCTTGGGCGTAACCTACTTGGCGGTCGGAGCTGAGCCGCATCCGGATGCTAGCGGTGGTGATGCGGCGACGGCGGTCGACTCCTCACCCCGCTTGTCACTCGCCGCCGCGCGCGAGCGGGCACAACTACTGCACACCATCTACTCCACGTCGCTGGCGGTGATTCATGAACGCTATTTTCATGGCGAGCGAGCGTCGGTGCCGGCGCGGGCCTTGGAGGATGTGTTTCGCGGCGTCGAGCGCGAGACGCGTACGCGAGCTCGCTGGATTTCCGCTAGTTTCGCACCGATGAGTTTGGGGCATGAGCCGAAAGCGGGATTTGAGCAGGATGCAGCTCGCAAGCTAGCCAAGAGCGAAAAATTTGTGGAAACGATTGAGGATGGTTTTTATCGGCGTGCCGGTAGCATTTCACTGTCCGGCGGCTGTGTGAGTTGCCACGGTGGTGCTTTTGCAGCACAGTCGACGACACCGAAATTCGCGGGTCTGATTATCAGCATACCGGTGGAAGCGGGTACCAAGCTGGAAACGTCGGAAGCGACGAGGGGCAAATGATGCGGAGATAAGCGGCTCAGGGCGTTACCGATGATCGCTCTAGTCGAAGTTAACACCAGCGTTTTTTAAGGGATTTACTACTGGGCTCACTCAGGATTGACAGCGACACTGGCGGAATCATGCTCGGACCAATTGATCGGAACACGGGCGTCCTGTCGGTCCTGTAAAAGTCTATCCTGAGGCGAGTTCGATGTCGGGCGCAAAGCCGTCGGTTCATCCGTTAAATGATTTAATTTCCAAGCCAGCACGCTATCAGAATCTGCGTCCTGCGGCGCTATTGCGGCAGATCTGGCAGCTAGGTCGAAATCGTCTCCGTGACAAGAACAATCACAAGCTGCTCACCAAGATCGAATCCCACTCTGGTCCCTTGTCCGTACCGCTGCGGCGTCGAGCGGATGAGTATGCTCGCGAGGTGCTGGGCCACGTGCGGCATGCCAGAGGACTGTATGTCTATGCGGCGCTGCGGCGGGAGTTTCACGAGGGGTGGATTCCCAATTCGTACTATGACGATTTTGTCTTGCCACGCATCTGCCACGTGGGTCGACTCGCGCAAGGCCGACATCTGACTCGTCGCCTACTCAACTCCACTGCCTTCCCGGATCTAGCCTATGTCGTCGATGGTCAGCTGTTTGATCGCGAGTTTCGGCCGCTCGCCGTAGCCCAGGCGGCAGACATCGTGTTCGCGGGTGGGAACGATGCGGTTTTAAAACGCAACGCTTCAAAGCGCGGCCAGGGCATTTACCGGCTGCGAAGTAAGGAATCAGCCGCTTTGAATTGGCAAGCTTTGCCGGACGGCGTGATTCAAGCCTGGGTACAGCCTCATGAATTCTTTCAGCAACTAGTTCCTGATGGCGGTCCCACGATTCGTATCCTCACCGTCTTAGAGCCACACGGCCAAGCTGCTGCCAAGGCCGCTTACTTGCGGATTGCTCGCAGCCATCAGCAGTCGGTCATACCGGAAGATGGATTGAATATCCCGGTCGAGTTATCGACAGGCGCTCTGCGGCGGAACGGCTATCGCTCACAGAATCTGGCAGCGATTACCAGTCATCCTGACACGGGCTGCGTGTTCGAGGGACTCGTCGTGCCGGAGTTTCACACGCTCCGGCAACTGACGGTCGGATTGCATAACGGCTTTGGACTGACGGGCGTCATGGGATGGGACCTAACCATCGACCACGCCGGCCAGCCGCAGATCTACGAATGCAATTTGTACAAGGCTGGCATTCGCTTCGTGGAAGCTACCATCGGGCCAGTCTTCCAGGGACTCGGCTGGGAATCACTCTGGAAAACTGCCTGATCTGGGCGACACGGTGTTCCGCACGGAGGACACGAGGTTGCGCACGGAGGACACGGGTTTTTTTGCGCACGGAGGCACGGGGGGCACGAAGGTGGGAGGGGATTAGGGGAGAGGATTAGGTTTTACGAAGGAAAGGAAGTCGGTGGGAGTGGGAATTAGGTTGGAAAAAGTCGGTTGTTTTAGAGGGTAAATCATCGACAGAGTTTTAAGGAATATTTGTCAGATTCAGTTTTCTCGCTTCCTACTAACCTCTCTTTTTCCACACCTCATCCCCCGATACCCATTCCCATCACTCATCCCCCCATCACTCATCCCCCCATCACTCATCCCCCCATCACTCATCCCCCCAACTAATCTCCAAGAAATTCTCCGTGCCCCCCGTGTCTCCGTGCGCAAAAAAAAACCGTGTCCTCCGTGCGCCCCCCCCGTGGTGTCCTCCGTGCGGAAAAAAACGGGTCTCCGTGCGCAACGCACGCTAGCGTTTGCGGTCGAGGTGGCCGGATTTGCCTATGGCGCGGAGCAGTCGGAGGCCGATGAGGATGGCGACGGTGCAGCCGAAGAGTCCGAGGATCGACAGTTTGTTGATGCCGAAATAGCCGTCACCGGGGAAGAGCAGCGGGCTCACTTGATTGCTCAGCAGCCAGCTGGAACCGAGGAACAGGGCGCTGGCGAGCATGCCGAGCACGAGGCGATTCACAGATGGTTCCAAGCCGCGATGATCAAGATGCACATCGAATTTGCCGCTCTGAATCTGCTGCAAAATATCCGAAATGCGACTCGGCAGCGCCTCGATTAAATTCTCCATCTCCCAGGAGAGGCGGCGAAGTTTCCGCAGGTGGCGGGCGGGCGAGAGGCGCTGCAGCAGCATTTTACGGTGAAATGGCTGCATGATTTCCATCAAACTGAATTCCGGATGTAGGAGTCGAGCGGTGCCTTCGAGCGTGACGAGCGTTTTGATCAGCATGCTCACTTGGCTTGGCAGAGTGATGCGATAGCGCCGCACGATCTCGATCATTTCCGTGAGGGCTCCGCTGAGGTTGAAATGATCGAGTGACTGGCCGGCATAGTTGCCGACAAAATCCGCCACATCATTCGCCAGTGACGCCTCGTCCAGGTCAGCCGGTGTCGTGCCCACGCGCTTGATGAGCAGTGTGAGCATGGTCACATCGCGCTGCACGATCGCCAGGAGCATCGACTCGATATCCTCACGCAAGCGTTCATCGATTCGGCCGACCATGCCGAAGTCGAGGATGCCGAGGGTACCATCGGCCAAGATCAGAAAATTTCCGGGATGCGGATCGGCGTGATAGAAGCCATGGGAGAAGATCATGTGGAGATAGACTTCGCCACCGCGGCGCGCGATGTCGGGCAGGGGGACGGTGAGTGCCCGAAGTCGCTCGCGTTCCACCAGCTTCACGCCTTGCAGGTATTCCATCGTGAGCACTCGGCCCGTGCACAAATCCGGGTAGGTCCGTGGCACTTGCACCCCACTGAGTGATGCCAGTAAGGCGGCGAACTGCTGCAAATTGCGTTCTTCGATGCCGAAGTCGAGTTCTCGACGGAGCGTGCGCGTGAGTTCGGCGGCGATGGCATGCGGTCGATAGTTGGTAAAGTCGGGGAACTGTTCGGCGAGCAGGGCGAGTCCGGTGAGGATCTCCAGATCGTCGCGAATCACCTTCTCGATGCCTTCGTGCTGCACCTTGACGACCACCGCGGTGCCGTCGAGCAGGCGCGCTGGATGCACTTGTCCGATCGAGGCGGACGCCAGCGGTTGATCGCCAAATTCCCGGAACAGCTCTTCGATCGGTTGCCCCAGTTCGCTCTCCACGGTCGCTCGAACCTGAGCCGCCGAATCGGCTGGCACACTCGTTTGCAGCTGTCGCAATTCTTCGGCGAGCGGGATCCCGATGAGGTCGGGGCGGGTGCTGAGGAGTTGTCCTAGTTTGATGAAGGTGGGGCCGAGTTCGATGAGTGCGAGGCGGATGCGAGTTTCACGTGTGTGTCGGGCGAGCGATTCGCCACCGGGGTTGCGCAGGGCATCTTTAATGAAGTCGATATTCGAGTGACTCAGCCAGTCCGCCAGCCCGTAGCGACTGAGAATCGAAATGATTTCAGTCCCTCGTTTGACATTGCGAAACAGGGATGGCAGCGAAGTGATCTTCATTGCGCGGGGAAAGCTCCGTGGAAACGTGGCAGGCGACAGCGGTGACTGGGACCTGATCCGAGGCCGGTCGTGCCGCCGACCGCCGTAGTATAACTCAATGCGACGCGCGGACGCACACACGGGATGGAGCACACGGTCCCATCCGCCCCTCTCCCCTGACCCCTCTCCCCAACCGCTGAGTCGCATTTTTCGAAAACGCAGCGCCTACTCATCAGCGGTTGGGGAGAGGGGACTGGATGCACTCGGAACTCTCAACTCTCACGTCACTCACCACTCACCACCCGCCACCCGCCACCCGCCACGCGCCACTCACCACCCACCACCCGTCACCCACCACC
>JBJSXJ010000334.1:0-48900 GCA_046086325.1 Planctomycetota bacterium
TGCGGCGCTACTTTTGTAGCGGTATGGGCGTAAGCCCTCCGGCGGCGTTCGAGTGCTTTCGGCGTTCGGCGCTGGAGAACGTCTCCAAGCGCCGGCCGGACGGCTGACGCCGTGACCGCTACTTTTTTCGCTGCGGCGCTACTTTTGTAGCGGTATGGGCGTAAGCCCTCCGGCGGCGTTCGAGTGCTTTCGGCGCTCGGCGCTGGAGAACGTCTCCAAGCGCCGGCCGGACGGCTGACGCCGTGACCGCTATTTTTTTCCGGCCAGCCGGCCGGCTGACGCCGTTGCCGCTAGATCAGATCCACTCGGCGTTTGGTGCGTTGTCGGGATTTCTGACAGGCTTCACAGACGCCGGTGATGATGAGTCGATGGCCGGTCACTTTGAAGCGATAGTCTTGGGCGACCAGGTCGCGTAGTTTCAGCAGGTCGGAGCTTTGGAACTCGATCAACTGCTGACATTCCGTGCAGTGCAAGTGATCATGCTGCGGGTAGCCGTAATCATGTTCGTAGACGGTGCGACCGTCGAGGATGAAGCTGCGCAGCAGGCCGGCCTCCACGAACTTGGTGAGCGTCCGATAGACGGTCGCTCGACCGATGCGCCCCACGTCACCCCGCTGCGGCAATTGGTCAAGCAGAGAATCTGCATCGAAATGATCATGTCGGCTGAAGACATGTTCGATGAGCAGTCGCTGGGGACGAGTCATCCGTTTGCCACGACTTTGCAAATACTCTTCGAACCGCGCCAGCGGCGATAGGGAAACCTCGACCGAGCCGAGCGATGAAGTTTCTGACATGGGGGGACCACCGAGCGATACAGATTTCACGAACCGGAACAGCACCTTCCGCCTGCACGAAGGCATTGTAAAGATTGGAGCGACTTTCGGTAAGCATACCGCTCAGCCCAGGTCAAATTAAACCGCCGTGTCCGAACGCTGCCGGAGGGCTTACGCCCATACCGCTAAAAACTAGCGCTGCGGCGAGTTATTTCCAGGTCGTTCGCAGCACGTCGATAAAGTTACGCCAGAGAATGCCTTCGATATCGTGCTGCGAGTAGCCGCGGCGTCGGAGCAGGGCGGGGAGTGTTTGCAGGTCGGCGATGGAGTTCAGGTCGAGCGGTACTTGTTCGGTGCCATAGCCGCCGTCCAAATCGGTGCCGATGCCGACGTGTCGAGCGTTACCGGCGATTTGGCAAATGTGGTCAATGTGATCACAGATGCGTTCGATTTTGAGTTGGAAGTCGGCTGGTTTGCTACGAAGGTGGACCCAACCGGGAACCATCATGATGGCGTCGAACGCCATGCCCAGGACACCGCCACGTTCAATCACCGCTCGAATCTGGTCGTCCGCAAATTGGCGATTCCAAGGTGCCAGTGCCCGGCAGTTCTGGTGACTGGCCCACAGCGGACCATCCCAGATCTCAAGTGCGTCCCAGAAACATTCGTCACACAGATGGGTGACGTCCAGGATCATATTGAGGTTGCGCATTTCGCGGAGTAAGTCGCGACCTTTGGCGGGCAAAGAGCCCTCGGCGTCCGTGCCATGGGCGTACACACCGGGGCCGTAGTGAGCTGGCCCCAAGGCTCGCAGTCCATCCGCATAACTGCGTTCGAGATGTTTCAGGGAGACGATCGAATCGGCACCTTCGAGGCTCAAGATGTAGCCAATCGGCGGTCGCTCGGATCGTTCGCGGGATTCTTGGATATAGGGTCGGTCGCTGTCGGTAAGAGGCAAATTGAGCCAGAACTCAAGCTGTTGCTCGAGTTGTTGGCGGTCGCGAATCTGCACCATTTCGCCCTGGGCTTCCATTTCGCGATACCAGGCGAGTTGGCCTTGGGTTTGAGCCCAGGCCTGCTCGGGAGAATTCCAGCCGGGGAGTCGATGGAAGTAGGGTGAGTGGCGGCCGATTTGAGTCGCCACACAGATTCCCACTCGGCCTCGTCGCATTTCCGGAAAGCAGACCGTGTTGTTACCACGGTCAACTTTGTCCTTCATGTAGACTTCCCAGCGTCGAATGCGTTCCAAGGACCAGCGCTGATCTCGATTCCATTCCAGCGCGTTCATGCTGAGATCGAGATGGGCGTCAAAGATCAGTGGTGATTCGATCATCGTTCACCTGGGAGGGAAGTGCAGGGGCAGGGGTGATTAGGCGAGTTCGTCCAGGAGTCGATCGAGCGCGACGCTGATCTTCTCTTCGGTCTCATAGACACCAGCCGCAATTTGTGCTCGCAATTCCGCCACTCGATCCGCTCGCACCTCAGGTAAGTCATGGATTTGACTGATGAGTCGTGCTTCGGGCGAAATGTCGACTTGATCGGCCGCGTGTGTGACCGCTGTTTCCGCTGCTGCTTGAGTTCCCACAACTCGGTGTGGAGCGTGGATGGGTTGAGCGCCGTGGAGGTGATTTGTACCGTGAATCTGCATTGTTGGATGTCCCCAGCAAACAAGGTTCCGTGGAGCGCAGGGAGAGCGTGAGAATGCGCCCTCCTGGCGTCCTGAAAAGTGGTATCGTCGGCGTGGCAATCCCTGTCTGACGAGCGCTATCCGTGGCTCGGAATGTTGTCCCTGGAAACCACCGTCTCGGCGACCGCAGTCACGAGGCCATCCCGTTTATCGTCCAGCATCATTCAGCGATTCCACCCAAACGTCGACACGACTTCCTGTATTGTTCACGCCGGGTAGGTGCGTTTGTGCGGGCTATTCCGTGCCGCGTCCAATCCGCTCCCACCCTCCATGTTCAACGTGTCTTGACCTACGAGTCCCGATCAACGTGTCTTGGTGAGCGATTTCGACGAATGTCGCAAGATTTTCCGACGAGTTCCGTTGCGGCGAACGCCGCTTCAGATCGTTCTTGCCTACGCAACCAGTCAGTGACCGGTTTGCTCATCCTCCGAAATATTTCGCTTTTCCAAACGCTTTCTCCAGCGCGGCGGCAGTATAGGACCTCTGCCAAGTTGGAAACAAGATCAATCCCAGCCGCTGCAGTCTTTCCCCCAGTCTTTCGCCACTTTTTTTCTAGAAATTCGTTTCTGTCGTGTCCCTGGATCGTGCATCGCGGACCAGCCGGCGCGATGGTCGCGGCCGGCTGGCTGGCTGTCACAGCACAACTTGCGCTAGTTTTTCAAGATCCAGGCGACGGCCGCAGCCGAGGCGTCGGCGGCGGGGCCCGAGAAGGCTTGCGCGTGCGCTTTCTGGCCGCTCGCCCCATAGGCTGCTTGCACAATCGCGGGCAGTTTTTCTCCTTCACCGGTGACCCAGAGCTTCCCGGGAGCGGCCAGCGACAGGATGCCGGGCAGATCGCCATATTTCGCGCCCCCCGGGAGGAAGTTGGGATCATGCAGCTCCAGCAACTTGCCGAAGCGGAAACCGCGAGTGTCGATTGCCGTCGCCGTGATCGCCTCGCCCGCTTGTGCCTTGGCGAGGGCCGCGATGGGGCCGGTACCATTTAGCCCGACGAGGTCGATGCGAGTCGGCGGTTTTTCATAGCCACGCGCGAATGCCACGATGCTCAGCACATCATGCACGCGCGATGCGAGGACGGCCGAGTTATAGCCGAAGGTGTAGCCAGCAAATTCTCGCGGGTTTTTTACTTGGGGCGTTTTTTCTAAACGGCCCGCTGCTTCTGCTGGCAGGAATTCACCTTGATACAGCAGGTCAACACCGACGACGCTGATCCCGCCATCCACCAGTTGCTGCACTTCAGGCCGTGGGCGATCACCGTCGGCAAAGAGTCCGGCTTTGCCCGCTTCGCTCAACCAAATCACCACTCGACCATTCCACGCTTGCGGGTGCAGGAAGGCAACCGGCAGTTCTTCACCGCGTGCTTTCACTCGCACCAGTCCGGTCATCAGCAGGTGATTGCCCTGCTGGGATTTGTGCGTCTGTTCGTAGGAGACATCTTTCGACGCAGGCGTGGTTCGTCCCACGAGGATATCAATGGCACCACCGACGACCTGCTGATACTTTTTCCAGGAGGCGTTATCGGTAGGGGTGAGGGCGGCGAGTTGCTCCTGCGCGTCTTGATGCCAGTAGCTGACCAATCGGCGTTCGAAATCATCGCCGCTGGGGGGCGCTGGATGCTGGTTATCCCAGACCGTCATTTCGGCGATCGAGAGTCGTTTGTAATCGCCTTCTTCAATCGGTTCCGGGAGCCCGATCTTGAGATGCTTATTGAACCAGTTGTACATCGCCGCTCGGTTCACATAGTTATAATTGTGACCGAAGTTAATCGTCGCTTTGAGCATCACGTTGTCGGCGGCCCCGAGTAATTCGTACTGCTTTTTGATTTGCGGGAAGCCCTTCGTTTCCATCTCCTTGGTCCAGTCGTTGGCGGCGGACATGCCTTGTGGCTTGGGAGCGAACATTGCCGAGAATTCAATGTTTCCCGTGTCGACTCGCAGCAGCGAGCAGTTTTCGCACGTGCAGCCGCCTTGCATGGCGGTGGAGACCATCACGGCCGGGTAGGCTACGGCGGGACGAGGATCGATGGCGCCCAGCAGCATCGTCTGCGTGCCACCGCCACTGGCACCGGTGACGCCAATGCGCGCCGGATCAACGTCGGGAAGGGTGAGTAAGAAATCGAGGGAGCGGATGGAGTTGAGCGTCTGCAGGCCCATGATCGATTGCAAGTGCGTTTCCGCTTGGGGGCTGTAGAGTCCCCAGTTTTCGACGGTGTTCATCTCGGGGCGCTGCTTGGCAAAGCGGTGTGCTAGTTCGAATGACAACTGCTTGTTGTCGGCGTAGCCGATCATGTCGTAGTGAAATACGACACAGCCCATGCGGGCGAGTTGCATGCAGCGGGCTTGTAGCGGACTGCGACCACCCTCGGGATACTTTTCCGCCCCATCGGCGATTTCCTTTTTTACGCCTTCTTCGCCGTTGTCGTAGAAGCGACCGTTGTTCCAGTGGCCGTGGGGGCAAAGCACGCCGGGACGTTTGCCGCTGGCGGCCTTCGTCGGACGATACAAACTGCCCGTCACAAAGAAGCCCGGCAGACTCTCGAAGTAAACTCGTTCCACCGTGAACCCATCCCGCTCCACTTTCCCATGAATGACCGGATTGAGCGGTGTGGGCTTCGGAAGCGGCCAGAGACCTTGGGAAACCAGAATCTGGCGGCGCACTCGTTCGGCCCGCTGCTGCCATTCCTGCGGGGAACTGGACGGAGTAAACGGAAAATAGCCATCCAGATCTTTGAGTGGCTGCAGACGCTGATCTTGGGGCAACTGTCCGGCAGGTAGCACGCGCGGTGCCGCCTCCAGGTGACCGCCTGCGATAGCGGCCACGAGCACTAGACAGCTAATTGTCAGCGGACGAACGGCCGCGAGCAGCGTGTTACCGAGGGTTTGACCGGCGGTCCGGCGAGCCCGCTGCAGTAACGGCTGGCTTGATGGCGCGGGGAAGGAAGTTTGCGGAACGGGTCGTAAACCAGACGTCTGCTCAAGATTGGCTGTCATGAAAGCTCCTCGCCTCAGGGGAAACTTAAGGGCCACGACCATCCCACCCTGGTTCATAGGCTTGGGCCGGTCGTCGCCGGGAAGGCGGGTAGTGTACGGTGCGAGGGATCGAGGAGCAAATTCGGGCGACGATTCAGGGTGGATAGCGGGTGTGAGGCCGGGCATTGACACGGTAGACCTGGCCCGTAAACTTTCGCTAATCGCTACAGATTGTTAGTTGTCAATGGCCGCTGCGGTGTGGCTGTTGATTGTTTCTAGCTGGAACTTTGGTCCTGTATTTCTTCAAGCAAGGGGAGTGGAACGATGATCAAGCAGATGCTGATGGTGGTGGTGGCGTTGGCGGTTGTGTCGCTCGGTGGCGTCGCTCAGGCTCGTGGTCGTGGCAGCAGCTGCCCCGGCGGCGTCTGCCCGAACGCGGCAGCTCCCGCAGTGGCAGCCGCCGAGACGACGACCGCGCCGGTGGTGGCCGATGCGGCCGCTCAGCCCACCCGCAAGCTGGTTACGAACGTGCGTTCGATGCGTTTGCGTCGGAATGGCTAATGTTGCGGCACCGCCAGTTCTGGCGAGGTAGTGCAAGTCAGTGATCCCGGAGAGGCCCGAGTGATGGCGACCCTGCGTCACTCGGGCTTTTTCGTTTCTCCTTCGCGCCACTCTGACGCGTCTCGCCACGATCTTTTTCACCGCCGCCAGCGTTGCTGGACTTTCCAAGTCGAGACAGGAGCCGGCTAGCGTTGACATCGAAATGCGACCGCTTCATGGTGGGGGAACCACGAATCGGACGAATCGGACGAATGGATCTCAGGACTTCGGAAGATGTATTTTGATTTGTTCTGCATGCCAGCCGAACGCCCGGCGTGAGGCCTCCGGCGGCACTCAAAAGCGGCAGGTACTCGGCGCTCGGTACTCGGCGATGGAGAATGGTTTGAAATTTTCGGGCCGGACGGCTGACGCCGTGCCGCTACATTTTTAGGCCGACGCGTGACTTCTTGTAGCGGCCAGGGCGTGAGCCCTCCGGCGACGTTCGAAAGCGGCCGGCGCTCGGCGGTGGCGAACGCTTTAGAATTCTCGGGCCGGACGGCTGACGCCGTGCCGTTACGTTTACTCGCCTGGAGCATTCTTCTGCAGCAACTGCGGTTTGGCTGGTGACAGCTGTTTTCCGCCGAGAAACGTGGCGATGACTTTTGTCTGGCGAATCTCGTCGACGGGGCATTCGAGCAGATCTTTATCGAGCACGATGAAGTCGGCCAGTTTGCCGGGTTCGAGGGAACCGAGTTGGTGATCGAGGAAGGTAAGGTAGGCGTTGTTAGCGGTATAGAAGCGGAGGGCTTGGGCACGACTGAGTGCTTCTTCGGGATGCAGTTTGCCGTCATACCATTTGCCTCGTCGAGTCACGGTGGTCCAGATACCGAGGAATGGATCATAGGGGTTGATGGAGCGGAGTGAGCCGATTTTCTGCATGTGATCCGAGCCACCGCCGGCGATTGCTCCTTGCTGAAACATCGTCTGGAGCGGCTGAAAGTACCGCAGTCGATCGTAACCGAACTGCGCGGTTAGAGTGCGCGAGTCGAGGTAGAGCCAGGCGGGCTGGATATCTGCTACGACGCCTAGCGCCGCCATTTGGCGGACTGCGTCGGCGGTGAGGAAGTTGGAATGGGTGAGGCAGGGACGGGTGGCACGGATGGCGGTCTTTTCATTCACTTGCGCATAAGCGTCGAGCAGCGTGTGGATTGCGCCGTCACCCACGGCATGAGCGGTGAATTGCAGGCCGCTTTCCACCGTCGTACGCACGATGGGCAGGAGGCGTTCCGGGGGAATGAAGAGCACGCCGCGATAGGTGGGATCCGTGATCCCATAAATGGAACTCACACCCCAAGGTTCGCGCATGTAAGCGCTACCGGTCAGCATGCCGCCGTCGAGGAATGTTTTGATGCCGACGATGCGGAGCCAGGGATTCTCCGCTCGCAGCGGATGCTGGGCGATTTTTCGAATCGCCTCCTCTACCGCTTCCACTCGATCTTGCCCGTTGACGGCGTGAGACAGAGCAACTCGCGTGGTGAGTTGTTGCTTCTGCAGGAGGCGTTCGTAGCGTGCGATTTGGCTGCTGCCCGCGTTGCGATCGGCGATGGTGGTGATGCCGACGGAGTTGTAGTCGGCCAGTAATTCCCGTAGCCGCGCGTCGCGATCCGCCTCGGTCGCTTTGCTGGGCGGCGAGTCGCCTTTGAGGAAGCGTTTGGTGCCGCCGCGGAGCATGCCGGTCAGTTCACCCTGCGCGTCCTTTTCGATGGATCCAGAGCCTGTGACCTTAAAATCTTTGTCGATGCCGCTCAGCCGCAGCGCCAAGCTGTTCACCATCGCATCGGGACCAGTGGAGAAAACGATCGGATGATCGGGGGCGATGGCGTCGAGTTCCGCGCGGGTGGGAAAACGCTGTTCTTGTAGTCGCGTGATAAAAATTTGATGGACCCAAATCCACTGGCCGGGTGGCACTGCCCGCACTCGCGATTTCACATAGTCGAGCACCTGGGCGATGGTTTCCATGTCCGGAATGGGGTGATCGAATTCATGCATGCCAGCGTCACCGGCATGTACGTGTGAGTCGATCAAGCCGGGCATTAAGAAGCGGTGTGGTAGCGTCACGATCTTGGTCTGCGCGCCTTGGTGTTCGCGGAGATCTTCCCACGTGCCTACCGCCAGAATTCGATCACCGCGCACGGCGATCGAGTCAACGATCTGATCGCGCGCGTTGACCGTGGCAATTTTTAGGTCGGTCAGGATGTAATCAGCGGTTTGATCCTGAGCGGCGACGAGGACTGGAGTGAGAAGTTTGGTCCAGAGCTGATAGCCGGCAGCGCTGAGGTGCAAGCGATCGTCGGCCAGGAGTGTGGCCTGCGGACGCCCGTCACTGTCGAGCATCGGGGTGAAGACGTCGACGAAGGCCAAGCGGGAGTCGAAAGAGCAATGCTGCTCGAGAAGCTGATTGGCGGCGCGGATTTTATCGGCCAGTGGCCAGCGCTCGAGGCTCGCTTTGATCCCGATACAGATGATTTTGGTGGCGGGAAGTTCCTGGTGGATGAGACGCGTGAGGTCACGAAAATTCTGCGCGACGTGCGCGGGGCTAACGCCACTAGCTAAGTCATTATCGCCAGCATAGACAACGAGAACCTGTGGGCGATGCGGCAGAATGATACGGCGCGCGTAGTGCAGCACATCGCTGAGGTGTGAGCCACCAAACCCGCGCGCGACGATGCGCCGCTCGGGAAACGATTCTGCCAGGTTCCAGCGGACAATACTGGAACTACCACAAAACAGAATTGCCCCCGGTTGCGGCGGAGTTGCCTGATCTTGACGTTCAAAATCTTGGATCGTTTTTTCCCAGCGTTCGGGTTTAACTGGCGCTTCAGCGGCGTGTAGGAGCAGGCCGTCAGTGGAGGAGAGTTGTGCGAGCAGAGGGAGGTGAGAGCTGGCCAGCAGCAGGAGCGTGGCGCACAGCCTCAGGCGGTGAAAATGAATGCGACGGTCGTGGTTTGTGGACTTCATCGGTGGCGCAATCAGACAGGGGGGAGTGGAAGGTGGTGGTGGGCGACCTGTTTAATGTGGAGGTTGGCCGCTGTAATTGCAATTGGTGAATTGTCGGACGGCTCGTGCAGGGTCATACTGTCGGTCACGAGCTTAGTCGTTAGAATCTGCACTCAGGAGCACCACGATGAATCCTGAACTTGCCCGCACGCCTCTTCATGACTGGCATCAAGCGCACCATGGCCGCATGGTGGAATTCGGTGGCTGGTCGATGCCGGTGCAGTATCAATCGATCATGGAAGAGCATCAGGCGGTACGCACGGCAGTTGGGCTGTTTGATGTTTCCCACATGGGACGCTTGGCCTTTACTGGTCCGCAGGCCTGGACGTTTCTGGATCGCGTGCTGACTCGGCGAGTGCTTGATTTGCCGGCGGGCAGAGTGCGGTATTCGCTCGTGACGGCGACGAGCGGCGGCATTCTCGATGATGTGCTTGTTTATCATGTTGTGGGTGAACTGGGAAACGCCTGGCCGCTGCTGGTGGTGAACGCGAGCAATCGAGCGAAGTTATGGGCTTGGTTTTGTGCTTTGGGCGCGGAAGATCCGGCGATCGGCATCCGCGACAACACGCTCAGCACGGCGATGATCGCGGTGCAGGGACCGCAGGCGATGGAGCTGGTGGGACGCGTGGCCGCGAGCGACTTGCGACTTCAGGCTGGTGCGGCGAGTGCGGCGGCTGGGGCGGCGACGGCTGGAACGCCGCTGGTCGAGCAGCTGCGAGCGATCCCGTCGTACGGGGTCCGAGCGGGGCGGTGGGGCGAGTGGCCGCTGCTAGTGAGTCGTACCGGGTATACAGGCGAAGATGGATTGGAACTCATCGTGCCGGCGGCGGTGGCTGTCTTGATCTGGCAGCGCTTGGCCGAAGGGGGCGGCCGGCCCGTGGGGCTAGGGGCCCGCGATACCTTACGGTTGGAAGCGGCCATGCCGCTCTATGGTCATGAGCTCTCGGAAGCACGCGATCCCTTCGCGGCGGATTTGAGTTTTGCGGTGCAGCTGGAGGGGCGACATTTTGTGGGTAGTGAGGCGTTGGTGGCGCGGCGCCAGGAGCCGGCGGGTGACGTGCGGGTGGGGGTGGTGCTGGAGGGAAAACGCGTGGCGCGAGAGGGTTATGAGGTGTTGGTGAATGGGCAGCGTGTGGGGGAAGTGACGAGCGGCACGTTTTCGCCGACGCTGCAGCGGTCACTGGCGATGGCCTATGTACAGCGCGATTATGCCGCGGTTGGCCAGTCGCTGCAGGTCGATATTCGTGGTCAGTTGGTGGCTGCGACCGTGGTGAAATTGCCGTTTTATCGGCGCTCTTGATGGATTGAAGTTCCTGCCAGACATAAGGAAGCAGACGTGAAACCGGAAGAATTACGCTACAGTGAAACACACGAGTGGGTAGCACTGGGAACGGAGGACGGGCAACTGCTGGCCACGATTGGTATCAGCGCGTTTGCCGTCGAGCAGCTCACCGATTTGGTCTACATGCAATTGCCGGCGATCGGTAAGCAGCTGGCGGTAGGCGATGAGTTTGGGGAAGTGGAGTCGGTGAAAGCGGTCAGCTCGCTTTACAGCCCCGTGGCGGGTGAAGTCGTGGCGGTTAATACAGAGCTTCCCAATAGTCTGGAATGGCTGAACTCGGATCCCTACGGGCAAGGGTGGATCATCAAGGTGAAGGTGAGCGACCCGGCTGCGGTTCACCAGCTGCTTGATTTTGCCGCCTATCAAAAGCAGTGTGCCGAGCACGGCTAGAGTGCAGATGGCAGTGGTGAGTTAGCAGTTGCCAGTTGGATCCCGGGGACGAACTGCGTGGTGGTGCTGGTGTGAGCTGAGTTCTAGGAACAGGGAGAGTGGTCGAATGGCCTACTTTTTCAACACGGCAGACGATCAGCGGGAGATGTTAGCGGCGATTGGTGCGTCGTCGATCGACGAGTTATTCGCGGGGATACCGGCGTCCGTGCGGCTCGAGCGACCGCTCGATTTGCCCGCGGCGCTCGGGGAACTCGCCTTGACTCAGCACCTGCAGGGGCTGGCGAGTCGCAATTGTCCAGCGGGGCAGGGGAGCTGTTTCCTGGGGGCTGGAGCGTACGACCATTTCATTCCTGCGGTGGTGGATGTGGTGGCGTCGCGGAGCGAGTTTTACACGTCGTATACGCCTTATCAGCCGGAGGTCAGTCAGGGCAATCTGCAGGCGATGTTCGAGTACCAGACGCTCATCTGCCAGCTCACGGGCATGGATGTCTCGAATGCCAGTTTGTATGACGGCGGCAGCGCGGCGGCCGAGGCCGTAATGTTGTCGCTGGCGGTGACGGGTCGGCATCGTAAGGTCGTCGTGGCGGGAACGGTTCATCCGGAATACCGCCAAGTGATTGATACGTACTGCGATCGATTAGGCGTGGAAGTGGTCACCGTGGCGGGACCGTCGGGGCAGATGGAAGTGGCCGACGTGGCGCGGGCGGTGGATCAACAAACGGCGTGTCTGCTGATCCAGCAGCCGAATTTCTTGGGTGGGCTGGAAGAGGTGCAGCGGTTGGCGGAGATCGCTCATCAGGCAGGGGCGTTATTTGTGGTGTCGGTCGATCCGATCAGCCTGGGGCTGCTCAAGCGTCCAGGCGAGTATGGGGCGGATGTGGTGATTGCCGAGGGGCAGTCACTGGGCTCTCCCCTGCAGTACGGTGGTCCTTATCTGGGGATCATGGCTTGTCGCGAGCAGTTTGTGCGGCGACTGCCGGGGCGTTTAGCGGGTGAGACAGTGGATCGTCAGGGACGGCGCTGCTGGGTGCTAACGTTGCAGACTCGCGAACAGCATATTCGCCGCGATAAGGCGACGAGTAACATCTGCACCAATCAAGGTTTGTTTGCGTTGCGCGCTGCCGTTTACCTGGCTTGCCTGGGGCCTCAAGGTTTGCGTGAGACGGCGGAACTATGTCAGCGAAAAACGGCCTACGCTAGGCGGCGATTGACGGAGTCGAGTCGTTTCGAGTTACCGTTTACGGGGCCGGTGTTCAAGGAGTTCGTCGTTCGCGATCGACTGGGGCAAGTTGAGCAGCTGCTGGCCACAGCAGCGGCGGCGGGATATATGGCTGGCGTGCCACTCGGCCGCTGGTACCCCGAGCTGGACGATTGTTTCCTGGTCGCCGTCACCGAGAAACGCACTCGGGCGGAAATCGATGGCTGGGCCGAGGTGCTCAGTGGTGGGGCGAGTTGAGTGGGGTACGTCGAGTTGAGTGGGGTGAATGGAGCGTGGTGATTTCGTGACGAGGGGTGGGGGATGCGGAACGAACGAGCGACACAGTTGCTGTTTGAGTTGTCGAAGCCGGGGCGGCGGGCGAGTCGATTACCGGCTGCGGATGTGCCGGAGTTAGCGGCGTGCGATGCTTTGCCAGCGGACTTGGTGGCTAGGGAACCGCCGCCGCTGCCCGAGTTAGCAGAGCCGGATGTGGTGCGGCACTTTATCAACTTGTCGACGCGTAACATGTCGGTCGACACGCATTTCTATCCGCTCGGTTCCTGCACGATGAAATACAATGCCAAGCGGAATGAGCGGCTGGCATCGTTGCCGGGGCTGGTGGATTTGCATCCTTATCAGGCCGAGTCATCCGTGCAGGGGCTACTCCAACTGCTCTACGAATTACAGCAGTACCTCGGGGAAATCTCCGGTTTGCCGGGGGTGTCGCTGCAACCGGCTGCCGGTGCTCAGGGTGAAATGGCGGCACTCATGGTCGCGGCTGCTTATTTTCGGTCGCGGGGCGAGCAGCGATTGAAGGTGTTGGCGCCGGACAGTGCGCATGGGACGAATCCGGCGAGTGCCAGCATGGTGGGATTCCAGCCGCTGACGGTGAAGAGCACCGCTCAGGGCGTGGTGGACATGGACGATGTGCGGGCGAAGCTTGATGATCAAATCGCGGTGTTCATGATCACCAACCCAAACACTCTGGGGCTGTTTGACGGTCACATCGTGGAGCTGGCTGAACTGGTGCATGCGCGGGGCGGCCTGATTTACCTAGACGGCGCCAATATGAATGCGATCTTAGGGCGAGCGCGGCCCGGTGACTTTGGGGCCGACATGATGCATTACAACCCGCATAAAACCTTCAGTGGTCCGCATGGCGGGGGTGGGCCGGGGGCGGGGCCGATTTGCGTGGCGGACAAGCTAGCGCCTTTCTTGCCCGCACCCGTGGTCGCTCGACAGGGAGACCGCTATTACCTGGACGTGGATCGTCCGCAATCGATTGGTCGAGTGCGTAGTTTTTTTGGGAACGTGGGCGTTTTGGTGCGAGCTTACTGTTACATTCGCTCCCATGGTCCCGAGGGGATTCGGCAGGTGGCGGACCACGCGGTGCTCAACGCCAACTACTTGCTCAGCCGGGTGCGCGAGATTCTGCCGGTGCCGCAGGGTGATCGGTGCATGCATGAGTTTGTCGCGTCGGCCAGCGGGGTGAAGAAGAGTCGCGGGGTGAATGCGATGGATCTGGCGAAGCGACTGCTCGATTACGGTTTCCATGCTCCCACGGTCTATTTTCCGCTGACGGTTCCCGAGGCGATGATGATGGAGCCGACGGAGACGGAGAGCAAAGAGACGCTGGATGCGTTCGCGGCGGCGCTGCGGACCGTGGTTTCGGAGGATGCCGAGCTGCTGCACAACGCACCTCATTCCACGCCTATTTGCCGGCCAGACGAAGTGCGTGCGGCGAAGCAACCGGTGATGCGATGGAAGCCCGCCTGTTGATGGACGAGCCGCGTCGTGGCTCGCTCAATATGGCTCTGGATGAAGCGCTTGTGGAGTCGGTGACGCGGACTGGGATCCCGTGTTGGCGGTTTTACTTTTGGGAGGCACCGACCGTGAGCCTCGGCTATTTCCAGTCGCAGCGGGATCGTCTCGGGCACCAGATGAGTGCTGGTTGCGATTGGGTCCGCCGCTCGACGGGGGGCGGAGCCATCGTGCATGACCGCGAGTTGACTTACAGTTTCGTGGTACCGCTGGGGCGAGCTCCTTTTGCCGATCATCGGCGGCTCGTGGATGACGTACACGGGGCATTAATTGAACAGTTAGCGGAAGCTGGCATTGCAGCTCAACAGCACGGTACGTCGCGTTCTGACCTAGACGAGCCCTTCCTCTGTTTTCAGCGGCGGGCAGCGGCGGATGTGGTTTGCGGAGGCAGTAAAGTGGCCGGCAGTGCGCAGCGCAAACAGCGAACGGTGCTGCTGCAGCACGGCAGCGTGCTCTTACGCGCTTCTTCGGTGGCACCGGAATTGCTAGGAGTGGGGGATGTAGCCGGAGTGGATCTAGATGTAACTTGGTTGTCGCGAGGTTGGACACGACGGCTGGGGGAGCGTTGGCAGCTAACGTGGATGCAAAGTGTATTCGAAAAAGTTGAAATCGCGGCCGCGTCAGGCTTAGAATTAAACAAATTCGCCAATCCGGTCTGGAATGAAAAGCGATAGTCTCATCAAGGTTAGTCGTCAAACTAAATTGTCTTATCTAGGGCTAGTGGGTTCATCGGAGTTGGGCAGAGCTCGGTGACTTCTGCGTTAATGAGCGGGTGGCAGGCATGTTGGCCAAATTAAAAGTCATTCACGGAGCCAGTGCTGGAAAAGAGATCAAGATCACTTGTTCTCCTTTCGTCATTGGTCGGGCAGACGAATGTCATTTACGACCGAAGAGTGACGCGATCAGTCGGCGTCATTGTGAATTGATCGTGCAAGGTGATCAGCTCATTCTGAAGGACTTAGGGAGCAAGAACGGCACGGAAGTGAATGGGGATCGGATTCAGGGTGAACGGCCCTTGAAGTTGGGTGATCACCTCAAGATGGGGCCACTGGAATTTGAAGTCTTGATCGACGTGGGCTTCACGGGACAAAAGAATTCCAAAGTGGAAAGTGTGCAGGACGCCCTGGCGCGGACGGGGGAGAGCAGTGTCGTTGATTCCGACATCAGCGCCTGGCTCATGGCAGATGCTCCCACGGCGAGCCGTTCCATCACGAGCACTCTCAGTTCCGAGACTCGCCAGTTCCGACTGGAAGAAACCGACAAGGTTGACTTAAAGCCGGCGGCTGTGCCGGAGACGAGTCCGTCCTCGTCGGGTGAGGCGGCTGAGGCGGAAAAGGCAGGAGCGAGCAAAGAGGGAGCGAGCAAGGAGGGGGCTGATAAAGCCGAGTCGTCCTCGGCCGATCTCAAAAAGCCGGAAAAGAAAGAGCCGGGTAAATTGCCGCCGCGGGCGGAGGCCAGCACGGCTAATTCACGGGATGCGGCTGCGGATGCACTGAAGAAGTTCTTTAATCGTCGCTAGACGAAGTGCGGTAGATCAGCGGCTCACCAGCACGGCAGATCGGAGGAAGGCGTGAGTGAAGAATTACGCAGTCTGGTGAAACGCTGTTTGCGGGGCGAAGAGTCGGCTTTTGGCGACTTGGTCAACCGTTATCGGCAGCGCGTGATGCAGTTTTGCAGCCGGTTTTTGGGTCAGCGCGAAGATGCCGAGGATGCCGCTCAAGAGACCTTTTTTCGGCTCGCAAAACATCTGCATCAGTGGGATGAATCGCGCGCCTTTGAGCCGTGGTTGTTGGCCATTGCCGGGAACCGCTGTCGTACGGCCTTAGCCGCTCGTCGCCGCCGCGCCGTCCCGCAGCCGTTCGTCGATCGGCCTACGGACGACGACGCTCGAGATCAGGAATTTCGGCAGATGGTGGAGGAACTGGAGTTGGCGGTTGCTCAACTGCGCCCCAACTATCGGCATGCCTTTGTGATGTTTCATCAGCGCCATCTCGAATATCAAGAGATTGCTCGCCGCCTGGGGGTTCCCATGGGAACCGTCAAAACCTGGGTCCATCGAGCGCGGCGAGAGATTAGCGATTTTTTAGTGCAACAAGAGGAAACGCGGGCGCTGAAGGCCCGGGCTCGTCGCGAGGGGCGTGATGTCCGGGGAGCGGCCGGGCCGGCGGAGTCGGTGGTGCAGGTGACCTATCAACGCGATTCGCAGGGCCATTCGCGGCCGACGGGTGCCTGATGAACTGTGCAGATTTCGAAACTCGACTAAACGACTTGCTGGATGATCGGCAGACTCCCAGCGATGATCCTCAGTTGTTTCAGCATGCTCGGGAATGCCTGGCCTGTCGTCAGCTCCTCGTGCAACTGCAGACGATGGCCGAAGTGAGCGATTTTCTGGGGGCCACTCGACCTGTGCCCCATGAGCGTCATTGTTCGCCCTGTTGGCGACGGGAGGCAGCGGGGGAGCGAGCGGCTTGCCGTCGGCGTGAAGAGGCGTCACGGCTGAGCGACGAGAGTTGTGAAGCGGAGGCCGCCGCCGCGGATGAAGCGGTCGCTCCGGAAAGAGCAACTGGCCGGTCAACTGGACCGGCTACGAAAAAAGTGCTTGCTGGCAACGTGGGGCTCGCTCGAAAAGTGGGGCGGCCGCTGCTGCTGGTCTGTCTGCTACTGAGTGTCGTAGTCGGGATAGAACGCGCGGTGACTCGGTGGGATGCGCGCGACGGAGGGATGCCCATCTCTGATTCGTCCGGGAACAACGTCGCGACGGGGCGGTCGCTGCCCTTGTCTGCGGAGCGGTTGGCGGAACTGTGGAGCGGCGATTTGGGGCCGCGGCGCGCGGCGAGCGTGATGGAAGTGGTGGTCTATGATCCGCTATTTGTCTGGCCGAAGCGGGCGATGCGGGTGGCGGGGCAGTTGCCCGCGGCGCCGACACCGACTTGGGACGTGCGCGCGTGGGCTGAACCGACGACTTGGGTAGAGCCGGTGGCGGAGCAGTTAGTGAGCGAACGACTGACGGAACTGCGGACAGAGCCATGGCAGTTAGTCGCCGGCTGGGCTTCCGGCATGCGTCCCTTAGCGGCTTCGATGACGACGGCACTCGAGGACTTAATTGATGTCTGGGTTCCGCCCATGCGGGACGAGGCACAGCGGCGGTTGCCGCTGGAGAGCGATCAGTGGGACTGGCGGTGGGATTTCACCGCTTGATTGGATCGCGCGGGGCTTTATCGGACGAGCTCTTCGTCTTCTCCACAGAATCTTTTCGATTTCACAAAACGAGTGGTATAGTTCCCCCGTCGCCGAATTCACGGGATGAATTCGGCCAGTTTTATTTAAGGCGAGCGAGAATCGCCGGCCAGGATCGGCCCGAGGCTGAACTGAGTGTGGTGGACGGCGCGGGGTTGATGAACCGCTCGGACGCACACTCCCACCGGGGGAACTCAACCGTGCAAAACGACTGTGTCATTGAAGCTCAAAGCGTTAAACCAGGCAAAACAGCTCGACGTCGCCAGATTGATCCGACGACCTGCGAGCGGGATTATTCGGGAGACGAGCTGGAATTCATGCGGGCTCTGGACGACTACAAGCGTCGCAGTGGGCGAATGTTTCCGACCTGTAGTGAGATTTTGGAAGTGATTCGCGGCCTGGGCTATGTACGCGCTTCGTAAGCTGGCTTCCTAAACTCTTGAATCGCTGTTGTTTACAGCGTCGTATCAGGCGTCGCAGTGGCTTGATCTCGGCCGACGCCCGGGCCGCTCATCTTTTTTTCCTAGATCCTGGGATTTTCTGCGTGCGGCCTTGTGGACCTTGGCGAAGGACAAGTATACTCGTCGGCTTTCCCCTGTTGGAGAACTGCCATGAAGGTCCGCGCAAGCGTGAAGCGGGTGTGTGAGAATTGCAAGATCGTGAGGCGAAAGGGTCGCGTGTATGTGACCTGCAGCAATGCTCGGCACAAGCAGCGCCAAGGTTAGTCGTAACGAATTCATTGTTGGTTGGATGAGCTGCGTGTGAGCGCGGCGAATTTGAGGAGAGTATTGGCATGCCGCGTCTACTGGGTGTTGACTTACCAAATGACAAGCCTACGGGAATTGCTCTGCGTTATCTCTACGGAGTAGGCAAGCATGTGTCGTTAGAGCTGTGCCAGAAGGCGGGCATTGATCCGCAGAAGCGAGCTCGTGATCTGGGTGAAGACGAGGTGAGTCGCTTGGCGGCGCTGTTGGAGCGGGACTACACGGTTGAAGGTCCCCTGCGTCGCTTGATCTCGCAAAACATTTCGCGGCTGAAGGAAATCAAGTCCTACCGCGGCATGCGTCATCGCTTAGGCTTGCCCGCGCGTGGTCAACGTACTCGCACCAACGCTCGCACTCGCAAGGGTCCGAAGAAGACGGTGGCAGGTAAGAAGGGCGTGAAGGATTTGAAGTAGCAGGCCTCAAGGCAGCGGCGGTCGACGGGGTCGACGGGCTGGGTGCCGAGATGTGCCGTGCTGGTTAACAGAGTCGCGTGATTGGTTCGGTTGGGAACAGTAAGGAGCTAGTGGTGGCCAAGACGACAGCAGCGAGTGGTTCGGCGGCGAGTGCTAAGAAAAAGAAACTTCGTCGTAATGTGACGGTCGCGATCGCTCACGTGAACGCTACGTTCAATAACACGACCGTGACGATCACGGACACGAAGGGTGATACCCTGTGCTGGGCTAGTGCGGGAACGTGCAACTTCAAGGGCAGCCGCAAGAGCACTCCCTTCGCCGGCCAGCTGGCGGCACAGAAGGCGGCCGAGCAGGCTGCCAAGTATGGCGTGAAGGAATTGGAAGTGCGTGTGAAGGGGCCAGGTTCGGGCCGTGAAAGCGCCATCACCGCTCTGCAAACCGCTGGGATGACAGTCAAGTTAATCGAGGACGTGACGCCGATTCCGCATAACGGCTGCCGTCCCCCCAAACGCCGCCGCGTGTAGTGCGGTGGGCGTTTCGTGGTCGGGTAAATGACAGGCATAACAGGGGAATTCAACGATGCATATTCGATGGCGTGGGCTGGAACTTCCTAGCGTAGTGAATTGTGATTCGGCCTCTTTAACGGCGAATTATGGGAAGTTCACGGCGGAGCCGTTTGAACGAGGGTTTGGTACGACCGTGGGCAATAGCCTGCGTCGCGTGTTGCTGTCGAGTTTGGAGGGCAGCGCGGTAACTCAGATTAAGATTCGTGGCGCCCAGCACGAGTTCACGACGATCCCAGGCGTGCTGGAAGATGTCACCGAAATCGTCCTCAATGTGAAATCGCTGGTCGTCAAGAATCACAGTGATTCGACGCGGGTGATTACCATCGAAAAGAGCGAAGTGGGGCAGATCACCGGAGCTGACGTGCAGGCCGATGCGGACGTCGAGGTGATCAATAAGGATCACGTGATCGCCACGCTAACTTCTCCCGTGCCATTCATGATGGAAATGGTGGTTGAGAATGGGCGCGGCTACGTGCCATCGACGGAGCACAGTGTGGGCGATCATGAAATCGGAATTATTCCGATTGATGCCGTCTTCAGCCCGGTCACCCGAGTGCGATATGAAGTGGAAGAAACACGCGTCGGTCAAAAGACCAACTACGATCGCCTCACCATGGAACTCTGGACCAACGGTTCCGTGAGCCCGGAGATGGCGATGGTGGAAGCCGCGAAGATTCTTCGCAAGCACCTCAATCCATTCGTCCAATATGCTGAGCTCGGACCACGCGTCCATTCCGCAACTCGCGGCACCAGCTCGACCTCGGATGCCATCCTGGAATCGAAGCTGAACATGAGCCTAGCGGAACTGAAGTTGTCGGTGCGAGCGATGAACTGCTTGGAGTCCGAGAACATCAATACGGTTCGCGACTTGGTGCAGAAGAGCGAAGATCAATTGCTTGAGGTCCGCAACTTCGGTGAAACGACGTTGCAGGAAGTGCGGGACAAGTTGAGCGAGTTGGGGTTGCACTTGGGCTATCGCCTGCCACGCACCTCCCCGCTTCGCTAGTTCGACGTGCACGGGTCAGCCGATTGTTTCGTGGCCGTTTTCGCCCGGGCAACAGCTCGCTAGACGGTCAATTAAGAATAGAATTCAGTCCTTGTTTCCCCGAGAAAGGTTTGGGGTTGGTGCGTCATGCGACATCGCAGAATGAGTCGAGTTTTGGGGCGTTGCCCCAGTCATCGTAAGGCGCTGCTGAAGAACCTGGCGAGTGCCTTGTTTTTGACGGAGCGTCCGCAGGATGAGCTGGATGCGAATACGCCCAAGGTAAGTGGTCGAATTATCACCACGTTGCCCAAGGCGAAGGAAGTCCGTCCGCTGGTTGAGAAGTGCATCACCATCGCTCGACGCGGTTTGGCGCATGCCGAAGCCGCCGTCGCCCTGGGCACGACTGCCGAGCGAAATTCAGACGCCTGGAAGCAGTGGCGAAATAGTACCCAGTGGCGTCAGTGGGCTGCTGCTCGTGCCCCTTACGTTGCCGCGCGCCGCCAATGCTTGCAGCTGCTGGGTGACAAGCACGCCGTCAAGGTGCTCTTCGAACAGGTCGCTCCTAAGTTCACCACGCGACCCGGTGGTTACACCCGCATTGTGCAGCTGGCGACGCCGCGCTTGGGTGACGCTGGTGCTCGCGCGATTCTCGAATTCGTCGGGAAGAATGACCGGAAGGCCAAGCGAAGCGAAAAGCCATCGTTCGGCGATAGTGCGACCGAAGCCCCTGCCACCACGGCGGCGGAATAGTTCAACGCGAAACGATTCGAGGAACTCTCCGGAGTTCCTCTTTTTATTTCGGGATGGGGCAAGGGAAGCGAGCTCAGGAAAGCAGGAGGAGCCGATGTCCGTGTTCAACTTCACGGATCGCATGCGACTAGTCTGTGAAGACATGGTCATCCGGGTTCCCGAACTGCAGCACATCGATCTGTCATACGTGGGCTTGTCATTTGCCCAAGCGCGAAACCGCAGCCGCTACGGCATGTTCGCCTCGCTCACTCCGCTCCGCTTTCAGGGCGGTGTGCCGACCACCGTTAAACATGGCCATGTCTATCGCGTACAACAGGTGCGCGATAAGCAGGGACGTGAGATGCTCTACATCCTCACGTTCTATCTGCCAAGATTTCAGGATCTCGATTTTCGCGAGAAGCTGGTAACGATCCTGCATGAACTGTGGCACATCAGTCCCGATTTCAACGGCGACATCCGTCGACACCCGGGACGTTGTTATGCGCATAGTCATTCGCAAGCTGAATACGACGTTGAAATGGGGCGACTTGCCGATCGCTGGCTCGCCGCTTCTCCGCCACCGGACCTCTACCAGTTTCTGTTCTCGGATTTCACCGAATTGTCCGATCGACATGGCCGCATCGTCGGTACTCGCTACCGCCGTCCGCTCATGTATCGCCAGCAAAAAGTTTCCTGAACGCAACTGACGCTCAGACTAACCCCCAGCGTTTCCGCAGCGCCCATTCCGTCGCCAGTGGCAAGAGTAGCGCGAGGAACACCAGCCAAGCGTCGGTCGCCGTGTCGGTAAGCTGCCAGCGAGTTTGCACCGGCACTTCCCATTCCGCACTCTGTGTGTGCAGTTCCTGCAGTAGCTGAGCTAGATCCTCGGCCGCTACCACTCGTCCACCAAAGTCGGCGGTGAGCTGCGCCAGGCGTTGCATCTGATCGTGATCCGCCGCTGAATTGGCGAGTTCCAGATCCTGATCGAGGACATGAAAGTTCGTGCGTGCAGAACCGATTTGCCGTTCTCCCTCACTCGCTTGTAATTCGATCTGATAGTCACCCGGCAGCATGACCGCATCGATCTGTCCTTGCCACGCATCCCCCTCGCGACTGAGTCGCAGCGGATGACGCTGGCCGTCGGGCCCGATCCAGTGAGCAGTCAACGTGGCGGCGGGCAGGGGATCACCCGCAGCGCTTTTCGCACCCGCCTGGAAGACGACGCGGGACTGTGGCACAAACCGCCGCTGGGGCAGTTTCAGCCACACTTCATTTCGCTCGTTCTCATCACGACGCGCCAGCCAGAGAATCACTTGTCGCCAGAATCGCTTGTGGTCTGCGGCATAGCCACGCATCGACCAGCGCCAGGTCGAATCGCCAGCAAACGCCAGCACTCGACCAGCACCATATTCGCCCGACACCAAGAGCGGCGCTCCGCCAGTCGTCTCCAGCAGCACCTGCACTCCCGCCGCATCTTTCACCTCCATGAATTTATTCGCTCCATCCAAAGGAGGCAGCGCAGCCCAGCGGGTGGCGTTGTCGGGGCTCGGCGCCAGTCGCGTCGTCGGATGCTCACGCGTTGGTCGAATTACCAGTGGCCCCACGCGATGCAAGTCCGCACGCAGCGGTTGACCGAAATCTTGACGCTCCAGCCGGTCCATCTGCACCGGTAAGGCAGCGGCCAGCGGAGTGGTCTGATAACCACCCGGTCCAAAACTGTGATACCCTCCCAGCATGATCAGTCCGCGACCACGACGCACCGCCGCAGCGATGTCGGTCAAATTCTTGTCGCCTAGAGCTGTCGAATCGAGATCACCCAAGATCAGCACGTCATAGTTCGACTGCGTCAGGGATTCGTCGAGCGTCACGGGCCAACGACCTCGCTGACGTGCATCAAACCATTGAAAATCCAAAGCCAGGTCGGGTGACGAATCAAGCACACGGTTGATGAACCGCTGCTCATGACGCAACTGCCCCTCCAGGTACAACACTCGTAGACCACCCTCCAGCACGCTGAGGTAGGCGGTGAGAGCGTTGTTTTGAGTGACCATTTCACCAGCTTGCACGGCCGCGCGCAGCGTCAATCGATATTGTCCCACCTCCTGTGGAGTGTAAGCAAAGACTACTTCCACAGGCTGCTGATCCTCCCGTGGTACGATCTTCTTTTGTCCAATCACCTGACTTGGTCCATCCGGCTGATCGATGACCAACTCCACGGGAATTTCCTGATTCACATAACCACTCGCCCGTACCACGCCTCGTATCGCCACTTCATTTTTAACAAACACCGTGAACAGGTCAGGCATGCTATCGATGGCTACATCACGAGTTTGCTGGGCATTGCCAGGTGGACCAAAGATGATGGGGAAGAGCGGATAGCCCAGACGCTGAAGTTCACGGGCCGCCGCTTGCGTCTCGACCGAGGGCTCCAGAGCGGTCTGCACACCGTCTCCCATCAAGATCACACCCGCCAGTCGTTTGCCAAGTTCCTGACGAACCGCTGCATGCATGTTGGAACCAATGTCCGTCACCGTTCCAGTGGGTTTCTGTGGCCAGTCGCCGTACCCCTCGCGCCAGTCACGTTCCACCAACCGTTCATCGTAGGCAAACATTTTGACGTCGATGCGATCGGTAATCTCCCGCAGCGTCCCGTCGGCCGCTCGGAGACTGCTCAGCTGGGCCTCATACCGCGAGACGCTGTCCGTCGCATTGGGCAATTGCATGCTGCGACTTTGATCAAGCAGTACCAGCAGCGAGGCGCGTTCGACTCGCTGAATCGTGCTCACGCGAGTTGGTCGCAGCATCACCAGAGCCAGGAGGAGAATGACGACACAGCGCAGAGCGATCAGCACCGCTTGACGTTTCCGTGACACTCGTCCGAAATTTGGACTCACCAGCAAAAGTAAAGCCAGGGCCACGATCAACATCGTGACCGCCAGGTAGCTTTCGAAGATGGGGTTCAATGACCAGTTCGTCACGGGGATGGTCCGTAGAATCGATTGGCTAAAACATGTTCCAGTCCTAAGACACCAGCGACCACGACTAGCAGTAGTGGAAGGAATTCCCGCCCCACGCGTGCCTCGCCAATTTCACGATTGATGTCGTCGCGCGTGACTGCCAGTCGATAGCGGTTTGCTCCGAGGATTTCGTCGAGTTTTTCTCGTGGCAGACGGGTGAGATTGGTGGCAGCGGGATCGAGGTTCACGCTGAAACCACGGGTAACACCGACCGCCCCTAACCCGCGCAGGTAATAGTGGCCCGCCTCCTCCGTGGAACGCAGCATCACTCGACCGCCCCTCGCCGCCACCTGCTGCGATTCCTCTGAGGGTGCAAACAATTGATAGCGACTGGGAAAAGGAGGCTCGGGATTGGGTAACGTCACGGGTTCCGCTGCCCGGTAATTGAGCTTGGCCAGACGTTCACCGGCCAAGTAGTCCAGCAGTTGATCCATCAACATCACAAAGGGCCAAGCCTCGGGAGCCGTCGGTAATTCGTTCCAGCTCGGACGTCCACGTGGTCGCACGGGATCCGATACAGGCGTGGTCATCGTAATCGCTCGACCACGTCCCACTTGAGTCTCCAGCAAAGCCGGGCGTTGATTGCTGTAGGTGAGAATGACTTGAGGCGGCACACTGGCTCCGTCGCTGTCGAGTTCCCAGTGCCGATAAATGGGGAACTGATCCCACGGAATGCTGGTCGCCAAGCCGCGAAATTCACGAGTGACCGGATGAGTAAACTGCTGCGGGGCGAGAAACAGGTCGCCACTGCTGGAACGCCACTGACGCGTGAGTTTCCCACCGAGCAGCTGTTGTGCTAGTGGATCGTGGAAAGATCCGTTCGCTTCCGCCTGATGGCCGAGGAAGATCGCCAGAGCACCGCCATCGCGCACATATTCCCACAGTCGACGCCAGGAGTCTGGAGGCAGCGGCAGAGGATCGAGCAGACAGACCACTCCGAAACCGCGGAGCGCTTGTTCATCGACTGACGATTGGGAAACTTCCTGGCAAATAAAGCGAGCTTGACCAGACTCGCGAAAGGACTCGGGGGCAATCGCCTCGACAAAATATCGAGTGACAACGCCGGGCGCGGCGACGACTAAAACGCGAGTCGGTTCCGCGGCTTCGATGGTGAAGAAGCGTTCGTCGTCGATTGCCAGTCCATCTTCACCTCGCAGTCGCAGCACACCATGCTGGGTTCCAGTCGTATTCGGACGTACTCGAAATTCGACTCGCTGCGCAGCCCCAGGTTGCAACTCAACATCCTGTCTACCGCGCGGCACACTTGCTGGTCGAACGAGTTTTCCATCGCGTAGCATCGGCAGGCGCTCATCCGGCTCTTCCAACAGCAGCTCAATGGTGCGAGTTCCCGCTTGATTCCAGGATTCAATCGCGGCGCTCACGGTTAATTCACCACCGCGCGGTAGAGCTTCCGTTGATAATTCCAGTTCACTGATCCCGGCATTACGTGGCTCATTCACGCCCACATCAATCACCTGGATCAGTGTGTCGCTGGACTCGTCCAGCAGTCGCTGCGTTTCGGCGGCAGCTGCCACCGGCCATGCTCCCTGACTGAGATCAGTGAGTAAATAGATCTCGCGTCGCACGGGAGTGCTCGCCTTAATCCAGGGAATCACGCGACTCAAAACGGCCGGCAGCGATTCGTTAGCGCCACCCGTCTGCAGGCGACTGATGGCCTGCGCCGCCGCCGCTCGATCCACAGCAAAGATCGGTGCCCCAGGTCGAGTATCGACGACCGCCACTTCGCTGCCCTCGGGAAGCTGCTTGAGCAGAGAAAGAGCGGTTTCCTGAGCCACTTCCAGCCGCGTGCGATTCTCAAACCGGTAGTCCATGCGAGGAGCGGAATCTAGAACAATTGCAGCGGCCACCGGCGCTTCTTGATCGCCCATCAACCGCGGTACTCCATTGCGACTCGTCTGCAGCAGGAGCCAAAGGGTGGCGATGAGCAGCAGTACGGTAGCTGCGGCGAGTCCACCAACCAGTGCCGTTCCCCGTCGCTGTACCGCCGCTGCGATTGTCACCAACAGGAGCACCAGCAGCGCGAAGCCAGCGATTCCCACGACGCTCCAAGCACCTACCGCTGCCGCCATGGTACTGGGTCGCGCGAGGGCCAACGCGAGCGTGGCAATCACAAGGCAGCGCAAGGCCAGCAGCAACCACTGCCGCCATTGCAACTTTCTCTGATTGGTTTGCTGGCGAGCTTTGAGAAAACGGATCGCCGGAAATACCTGCCGCTGTGGCTGACGACGAGTGGTCAAATGCAAGACGATCGGCACGCCAATGCCGAGCATTCCCAGCAGCAAGGAGATGTTGACGAGCACCACAGTCACACCTCAACAACGTGCTCGGCGACTAATCAAAAACTCAACCAACGCTTTATCAAACTGCATGCTGGTGTCGAGTGCCACGTAATCAATGCCCGTCTGGTAGGCCTCGCGACGATACTGCTCTCGAAATTCAGCCACACCAGCTAGATAACTTTCGCGATCCTCAGTGGCATCCACCTCGATGCGTTCACCCGTCTCTGGATCCTCAAATTCCTGAGCTCCGGAAAAAGGAAACTGCACCTCAGCTTCATCCATCACATGAAACAGAATGACATCATGCCCCCGATGACGCAGGGCCCGTAGAGCGCGACTCAGCGGCTCAAAATCAGTCAAAAGATCCGAGAAGATCATGACCAACGAGCGATGTCGCAGCATGGCCGTGATTTGGTTGAGGCTGCGCGGTAAGTCCGTTTTTCCAGCTGGTTTCAGCCGTGCCAGTTGCGCTAGCACCGTGCCCACTTGCGTACGTTTCGAACGCGGTGGAAGACTGTGACGAACACGTTCATCAAAGGTGATCAGTCCCACCGGGTCCTGTTGATGAACCATCAGATAGCACAGCGCTGCGGCAAGAGAAATTGCATAATCAAACTTCGTCAGCTGCTGGCGATAGGAATAGCCCATCGAGCTGCTCAGGTCCATCGCCAGATAGCCCGTGATATTGGTCTCAGCGGAAAACTTCTTGACGTAATACTTCTCCGTCTTTGCATAGACCAGCCAGTCAATGTCCTTGGGGTCATCGCCCGCCGCATAGCGACGATGCTCACTGAACTCCACCGAAAAACCATGAAAGGGACTGGAGTGTAACCCCTGTAAGAAACCTTGCACGACGAACTGAGCGCGCAGATCAAGTCGCTTGATCTGATTGATCACCTCAGGCTTCAAATACTTTTCAACCGATGACATGGCGGCTCAATCAAGCTCGACCAGGCGGTGGAGGTGGTGGCGACGGCGGATTCGTCGGCACAAACTTGGGAATCTCGGGCTCTGGGATTTCTTTGATCAACCGTCGCACGACATCGTCCGTGGTTTGACCTTCCGCCTGAGCCTGAAAATTCGTGCTCAATCGATGACGCAGGACCGGCACAGCGATGCGCCGAATGTCATCCATGGCGACTGAAAACCGTCCATCCATCGCAGCCAAAGCTTTGCCGCCTTGGATTAAAAATTGGCCCGCTCGCGGTCCCGCTCCCCAGTCCACTAGTTCCCGTACAAACTCCGGAGCGGTCGGATCTTTGGGACGCGTGGCGCGAACAAGTCGAGCGACATATTTAACAATTAATTCACTCACGGCAATCGAACCGACCAGCCGCTGAATATTCACGATTGCGCGGGCCGAGAGTACCTTGTGAACCTCGGGTTTTTCGTTGCGCGTGGTGGCGGACAAAATCCGTTCTTCCTCGTCCGCTGTCGGATAACCCACTTTAATGTTGAACATGAAGCGATCAAGTTGCGCTTCGGGCAGCGGGTAGGTCCCCTCTTGTTCGATGGGGTTTTGAGTAGCGATGGTGAAGAAAGGGTCGGGCAAGTCGAGTGTCTGGCGGCCCACGGTCACTTGCCGTTCCTGCATCGCTTGCAGCAGCGCCGCTTGGGTCTTGGGAGGCGTGCGGTTGATTTCGTCCGCCAGTAAAATATTCGTAAAAATGGGGCCTTCGACAAAGCGAAACTGCCGCTTACCCGCTTCATCTTCATCGAGCACGTTGGTGCCCGTGATGTCGGAGGGCATTAAATCGGGCGTGAACTGAATGCGTTTAAATCCCACATCCAGAATGCGAGCGAGCGTGCTGACCATTAAGGTCTTGGCCAGTCCCGGTACACCCTCCAGCAAGCAGTGGCCGCGCGTGAAGATGGCAGCAAACAATTGCTCGATCACCTCCTGCTGACCAACAATAACTTTCTGTAATTCTTGCTGCATCACCTGCCGATGCTGGGAGAACTCGTGCAGCACATCTCCCAGATTTCGTGGCTTGGAACTGGACACGGCGAATCCTTCCGAAACAACTCCTGACAAAACGTCGCTCTGCGTTATGATATCGTCGGTTTAATCTGGAAGGGTAACACGGATGAAAAAACTGCTACCGATAATCCTAACGTTGTCGGTTGGGGTTTTGGCGATTACGGAAAGCTTGCGGGCCGAGGTCACAGCCACTCAGGTCCGTGATGCCATCAGTCGCGCCGTCGAAGATTTGAAGGGACGGCAAACCAAGCCCGCTGGTTCGTGGGGCGAATTGGGAAGCCAGGCTGGTGGCCTGACCGGGCTCGTCACCTTAGCGCTGTTAAGCTGCGGTGAGTCTGCCGACAGCCCCACGGTGAAAGCCAGTCTGCAGTATCTCGAGTCGCTCGGTAATCCCCAGATGGTTTACGCCACGTCGCTGCAGACGATGGTGTTCTGTGCCGCCAATCCGCAGCGCTATCGAGTGCGTATCGGCGAAAACGTCGCTTGGCTCGAACAGGTACAGCAGAAGCAAGGTAACCGCTCTGGTAGCTGGGGCTACTCCGACCGGCAAGGAAACGGCGATAACTCCAACGCCCAGTTCGCGCTCCTGGCACTCTACGAAGCCGAGCGAATTGGCGTTCGCGTCGATGAACAGGTATGGCGCCGAGCGATTGAATACTGGAAGGGATGTCAAAACCAAGATGGCTCGTGGTCCTACACTCCCGGGGAAGCTCCCACCGGTAGCATGACCTGCGCCGGCATCGCTTCGCTGGTGATCGCCAGTGGTCGTGTCGCTGCGAGTGACTCGCAGGTCGTGGATGGTGAAGTACGCTGCTGCGGCACGCTCACTGCCGACGATACCTCCGAACGCATCGCGCGCGGACTGACTTGGTTGGGTCGACATTATCGCACCGATACGAATCCCAGTGCTGGTGGAGCTGGAGCTGCTGGCTCACCCTGGTTGTTTTATTACCTCTACGGTGTCGAACGAGTGGGACGACTCACCGGACAGCGATATTTTCTGGGGCCACCGGCCGCAGCGGGCCGACCCGCCACTCCACCGCGCGATTGGTATCGTGAAGGGGCGGAATTCCTGGTCAAACAGCAGGATGAGCTACAAGGGTACTGGCGCGGTTCTGGCATTGCCGAGTCCAATCCTGTCGTCGCAACATCGTTGGCTTTATTGTTTTTGTCGAAGGGGCGACGTCCGGTGGCGATCTCCCGGTTGCGCTACGACGATGAAGCGGCAACGGAGTTTCATCAAGGCGGCGTCCCCAACCTGACTCGCCGCTTGGAGCTGCGCTGGAAACGTGATCTTACGACACAAACCATCGACTTGGGTGCTGCGACACTCGAAGATCTACTGCAGTCGCCCGTCTTGTTCATCAGCGGTCGCAGTCGTATGCCTCAAGATCCCGCTCAACGCGAGCGACTGAAGCAGTACGTCACACAGGGTGGCTTCTTGTTTGTCGAGGCCTGTCAGGGGCATGGCTGTAATGGACAGGAATTCGATGCCGATTTTCGGCGCTGGTTGCGGGAGATGTTTCCCGATAGCACGCTCCGACTCCTACCTCCCGATCATCCGGTGTGGTTTGCCGAACAGCCAGTCGACGCACGCTTCGTTCGTCCCTTGTACGGACTCGATAGCTGCTGCCGTACGGGAATCGTTTACTGCCCTGAGACACTCGCTTGCTACTGGAATCTGGCTCAGCTCGACCGTCCAACGCAAACTCCGCCCGCGATTCAGCCCGAGCTAGAAGCGGTGCTGCGCATAGGTGAGAACGTAGTGACCTATGCCACCAATCGAGAGTTAAAGGACAAACTCGATCGCCCCACGATCACGCTCGCCAAGGCTAAGCAAGCGGTGCGACGGGGGGCGGTGTTCGTTCCTAAGTTGAGCCATTCGGGCGGGGCGGATGAAGCCGCCAACGCTTGGCCAAATTTGCTGACCTATTTTGCTCAGCAGACAGAGTTGGATGTGATTCCCGAAACGCGACTCATCGCCGCGACGGACGAAGATCTCGCCGATTTTCCGCTCCTCTTCATGCATGGACGACGCGCCTTTCGCTTCACCGCCACCGAACGTGAGGCACTGCGCGAGTATCTCCGGCGCGGTGGTTTCTTGTTTGCCGATTCGATTTGCGCCCAAAACGCCTTCACGGACTCGTTTCGCCACGAATTAAAAATGATGTTTCCGGAATCAAGGCTCGTTCGCATCGGTGCGAATCATCCGTTGCTGAGCAATCAACTGCGAGGCTTTGATATCTCCAGTGTGACGCTGCGCGATCCGCAATCTCGAGTCGGTGATGATCCGCTGGTGGCGCGACAAGTGAAGACCGAACCATGGCTCGAGGCTCTGGAAATCGATGGCCGATTGGCCGTAGTGTTCTCGCCCTACGATGTGAGCTGTGCACTCGAAAATCAAACGTCGCTGGACTGCAAAGGCTATATCAAAGCGGATGCCGCCAAGATCGCCGTCAACGTGCTGCTGTATGCCCTGCAGCAATAGTGGCAGCGAATTATTCAGTTTTCGCTGCGTGGTAAGAATCGGTTCTGTATG
Organism: Planctomycetota bacterium; assembly: GCA_046086325.1. GTDB lineage: Bacteria > Planctomycetota > Planctomycetia > Pirellulales > Pirellulaceae > JBJSXJ01. The sequence goes on from JBJSXJ010000334.1 coordinate 30,309, forward strand.
AACCCAGGGTCTTTTCCGAGCGATTGCGATTCAGCTACGACTGCGGCGTCGAGTGAACAGTGCGAAGCTGACTACAGCTCCGAACACCAACAGTGTCGAAGGCTCGGGCACGCTGGCAGGCGGCGGCGGCGGCGGTGACTGTCCATAATCGAAAACTTGGAACGAAATGTTTTGTAAACTGTTCGTGCCGATTGACTGATTCCACATCAGTAATGCATAGAAACTGGCCACTCCCGCACTAAAGGAAAACGGTGTTCCGTTATTCGTAGTCCCCAGGAATCCAATTAGATTCTCGCCATCAAAGTCAGCATAAGCCTGGATCGTGCTCGTGATCGTTGTGTTTACGGCCGAGTTGAAGTTGGCTTGAAACCCGGAAATCAAAAAATTCTCCGCCCCAGGACTACTGCCATCCACAGAGACCAAAAAAATTAATCCTCGGTCGTCTGCACTGGACGCCACAATACCCGAGCCGATCTGCAGGGTCGTAGATGTGATCGTCGGCTGACTCGTGATGGCCCCAGTTGCTCCAATCAACAAGGGAGTACTGGCCGCCAGTTGTCCGGCTCCACTTCCCACTTCGGAACCGTTCACATACTCAAAGTACAAATGACCAACGGTATCGCCCTGCAACTGGTTCACCCAAGAGCCGTAGGTTGTAGTCACCCCCGCTTCCGCCAGGGCTCCACCCCAGAACAACATGGTGATGGTAGCTGCGTAAAGAAACGCTTTCATAACGATGCTCCCAAATATCAAATATCGAGATGATTGATTCCGAATATGTTCTACTACGAGACCGTCTTTGATTTGTTACGTCGCACAAGGAAAAGACCAGCGCCGAGCAGTCCGGTCATGAGCAAACAGCTCGACGGTTCAGGGACCGAAGGGATAACGTCCAGCGTCAGTGAGGCATCTGTTAGTGAAGCCTTGGGGCCCGTCAGGCTGAAGGGCGATAGGACATTGATCTCCATCATGACGTAGATAGAGTCGCCCTGATAACCGTTCAAGCTCAGGGTAGTTTGACTGGCAGCTGTTTGAACCATGCCAGCCCCTGTGCGGGATTCGCGGAGCACTCCCAGCAACGAGTTGGCTGCGGACTGCGACATCGTCGGGGAGAGATACTGACTGCTCAGTGTATTCTGAATCAAAATGGAGCTTTTCGTGGTCAGGTTTCCCTGCATGTTCATGGAGACAGAGCTAAATCGCAGCTTGGGGTTCGTTAAGGTGACCTGGTAAAACAGGTACTTGGTGGACCAATTTGCATTGCCGTAAATCGGGCCCAATAAGTCGAATTCGTATAAGTCGTCGGCAGGGTTCGGGCTGGTTCCCGAGTTGTAGATGGCAGATATGCCAGTTGAGTCGCCAGCGGTTCGCAGCCAGTTATTTGAGGCTCCCATGCGTCCCAGATACTTGAAGCTGATTTCCCCTACACTGAGTGTCGCATTCGTTTGCAAGGACCAGGCCCCAATGGTGCTGGACTGCGAGACAACGGCTGCCACCGCAGGTAAAGCTGTGAGAGAGGAGGCCATGATCGCGAGAGCTCCGATTAAGCAGGGGAGCTGACACCTGCGGAACAGGGGATGTGACATAACAACCTCGAAATAAGAAATAAAGAATTCCCGCCCACCGAAAAAATCGTTCGTCAGAAAATAAATGTTAAGAAATCGAACGTTCTAACCGACAAGTGTCGGAGAGTAATCGATCTCAGTGTCAAGTCAATTGATTGTCAATGACTTTTTTTGCCTAGAGTCGGACTAGATTATGAATAATCCGAATAGCCCATAGATTTTAAGACACGTGGACGATGTATATACCGCTACTGGTATAATCGTTAAATACGGCATATCTGATATAATCAGAGCAGTCGTTGTTGTCGTGCTAGATTTCGAAGGTCGTTTAAGATCGGTCAAACCAGTGCAGGAGCAGCGGCAGAATCACGAGGTTGCCAGCTAATCCGCCGAGCATCGCCAGGCTGACGAGCCAGCCAAAATAAATCGTGGGTACAAATTCGCTCGAACTTAAGACCGTAAAGCCCACGATTAAGGCGAGCGTGGAAAATACCATCGCTCGTCCTACCGATTGCTGAACGTGAGCCAGGGCCTGAGCAGTCGTGTCACCCGTTTGACGCTGTCGTCGATAGGCGGTGAGATAATGGATGGAGCTGTCCACGGAGAGGCCCATCGATACGGCGGCAATCATCGCCACACCCAGATTCATTTTCAAATGGAGCCAGCCGAGCAGGCCGAGGACCAACAAGATGGGCAGCGCATTGGGCACCAAGGCGATTACTACCCAGCTTGGCCGCCGAAACGCCAGCAACAGAACCACGGCCACGCCCAGAGTTGCCCAGCCAAACGACACCCACTGATCGCTCACCGTGCTGGCGATCATGTTGGTCAGCAGCACAAAGTAACCGGTGACCACCGCTTGTTGGTCGGCAGGTTGATCGTCAACGGTCGGCCACTCTTCGGCGACAATCCGGCGCACGTCCGAAATGATTCGCAGTTTTTCGGCTGCTGTTTGTCGTTCCTTGGCACGAATCAGAATGCGGTACCACCAGCGCTCGGGATCGGTAGGATCGGGGCTATGAAGCGCGGCGCTAAAAACCGGAGAACGCTGCTTCATCATCGACCACGCGGCGTTCAGCATCGGACGTCGCAGTAGCTCCAGCTTAATGGTGGCGGGATGCTTGGGAGCGGCAGCCACCAGCGCGTCCGCAGCACTCAGCACCTTCGTCAATCCCGGTTCCGTTTCACCATGCTCATTCGTCACCGAAATTTCGCGTCGTAGCCGCTCTTCTAAACGCAGCACTCGTTGCAGATACTCCCAGTCGAGCGATTCCTTCGAGGGCAGTAAAACATCGAGCACACCTGCTCCGCCCAGCCGCGTCTCAATAAACTCATAGGAGCGTACCAGGGGACTGCCAGCACGGAAATTCTTCGTGAAATCCGTCTCCACATCCACATTCCTCATGCCGACCAGTGCCAGCACCAGCACGGCGACCAGCAGCGTGACAATCGTGCGCGGATACCGCTCGACCCAGTGCGTCAGTCGAGTGAGCGCGCCGTTTAACTGCCCTTCACCCCAAGCAGTGGTCGGAGAATCGTCCCAGCGTCCCACCAGCGCCAGCGTCGGCGTAATGGTGATTAAGCCGACAAGCACCAAAAGTGAGCCAACAGCCGTCATTAGTCCGAAATCGCGCACCGGGCCCACACCCGAAATCAACAGCGAACCGAACCCGCAGGCATCCGTCACCAGCGACCAGACAATCGGCATCGCCACCAGCAGCGACGCTTTGAGCAGCGCCGCCTCTGCCGACTGCCCCTCGCGGCGCAAATCACGATATTGAACCAGCAAATGAACGGCGGTCGCGATACCGACCACGGTCAAAATTGAAGCCCACATGGAACTCACCAGCGACAACCGTAACCCGGTGATGGCGAGTAGCGCGGCCGTGATCACCAGCGTCCACTGCACGATGAGCAGCGGGATCAAGACCCAGCGCAGACTGCGAAAACAGAGCAGTATCGTGAATCCCACAAAAATGGTCGACCAAATGGCCAGTCGCCGCCCATCAATCTCCAGTGCCGCAAACCCCTCTTCCACCAACACTGGCTCCCCACCAATCAGCCCCGGCTCCAGACCGTCCGGCAGATCATTCATGACCGCTCGAATTGCCGTGATCGTGGCGGCATGTCCCTGCGGCTGCTCCTCAACCGGCGCCAGCATGCAAACCGCCGCCACCGTGCGGCCGTCGCTGCCATGGGTGTAACCCGACATCGTCTCCCGCATGCGAGCGGCCACGTCGTTGTCCGGATCGACGACGACTTCACCGAGTGGTCGATCGAGGCTTAGCACCTCGCGCACCCCGGAGATCTCCTCCAGGCGACGACGAATCTCTGCCAAGCGGCGGATGCCCTGGCCGTCCGCCGCGAGCAGTTCCGGGTCGTCATACACGGCCAGCACTAATTCGTTACCACCGAAAACGCGTTTCAGTCGCCGATACGGCTCGACGATCGGATCACCCGCCGCGAACATGTTTTCAATCGAGCGGTTGTAAGTGACTTGCGAGGCGGGAAGGTAGGCCACTGCCGCCAAAGTGCACGCGCACAAAAACCACCACCAGCGGTAGGAAAGAAGTTTTTGCAAAATGGTGGTTAGCATGAGCAAAGCGGTCCACAGGTAGTTTCTCGACACACAAACAGTTGGCGACAAGGAACGACACGGCTCGCGATTCGGTGGCCGTGCCGACCATAACCGGCAATTCGACCGCGTAAGTATCCAGGAATCTGCCAAACTTCCTAGTAGTTCAACGCGTCACTCCCAGATTGCGGCCGTTCCGGGGTGCGTTTCCGTGAGCAAGCAAGTTAAATTGAACATGGCCACGGATGCCCTTCACGCCCTCACTACTCAACCACCGAAAGTCTGGCTCTATCGATGTCGCATCGCCGCCACCTGCTGCTGGTCGTCATAGGTACGTTGCTTCTTCGCGGCACGTTCCTGCTCGCCAATCGCACGTCGCTGGCAGCGGATCCCGATGCCTATCGATTGATCAGCCGAGTGATTTCCGAACATCGGATCTATGGACTGCCGTCGACAAGGTCAACCACTGAACCATCGCCGTCAACTAATTTTCACTCCGCCGCCACAAACCGTGACGACGCTCGGGCCCCGCAACAACCCGCGCTAGCGCCCGTCGTTTCCACGGCATATCGGCCCCCCTTGTACCCGCTGATACTCGCCCTGATCACTCCTGCCGGCCATGGTGACCCGGTAAATATTGCGATCTTGCATCTCGCACTTGGTGTCCTCACCAGCGTCCTCGTCTGGTTATCGGCTCGAGATTGGCTTCAGGGCTCAGTCGGGCGGGCCTACGCCGCCACCAGCATCGTGGTACTCGATCCACTCCTGCTGTACCAATCCGCGCAAGTCATGACCGAAACGCTGGCGGCCTGTCTGACGATAGTCATCGTTTTCACCGCGTCGCGCGCCTGCGCAGTGGCGACCATGCGCTGGGCGATCATCGTGGGCTGCAGTCTCGGTTTGGCTTCCCTTTGTCGACCGACCTTCTTACCACTGGTTTTTCTGTTGCCCGCCAGTTTCCTGGTCTATCGCCGCACTGCCGATCAGAACCCGCAGACAAATGACAGCACGAATACCAATGCACGCGCCAACGAACGCGCCAGCGCGACTGTCAGTTCGGCCCGCGATCGAAAACGAATTCTGCGAGTAGCTATGGTGAGCATGCTCGTGGCGCTGACCGTGATTTCGCCCTGGGTGCTGCGCAATCGTCTCGTCCTCGGTCGCTGGATCGCAACGACGACACACGGCGGTTACACCTTGCTACTCGGCAATAACGATTCTTTCTATCGCTTCTTGCGTGAACGCTCACCGGGTGAGGTCTGGGAACTCAGGCATCCCGATCAAATGTTGGCGGAAGCGAGGCAGAAGTTGAACTCACCGCCGGACGAGCAAGTTCCCACGCTCAGCACGCCGGAGTCGGAATTGGCGCGCGAGGCACTCGCTTATCAAGCCGCGCGGATCACGATCGCCGAGCAGCCCGACAGCTTTGCGCTCGCCTGCTTCGATCGTATCGTGCAGTTTTGGCGGGTCCTGCCGCATGCTCGCTCGGCTACCGAGTCGCCGCGAGCCCGAGCCGTTCGCTGGTCGATCGGGATCTGGTACAGCTTGGTCTTTACCGGCGCACTCTGCGGCCTGTTCGCCGTGGTTCGCGCAGCGACTCGCCGTGCCGCCAACCTACGCGCATCCAGCCCACCGACCGCCAGCCCACCGACCGCCAGTACCGCCGCCGAGATCGCCTCCTGCTCCAGCAGCTCCCGGTTCCCCTGGGGCCTGTGCCTGCTCATCATCCTCGTCTTCCAAGCTGCCCATTTGCTCTACTGGAGCAACCTGCGGATGCGCGCTCCAGTCATGCCATTGGTCGCGCTGCTGGCGGCCGCAGCGGGAACTCGGCTTTGTTCTCGCGATAGGTCGTAAGCTGCTTCCTTGTAATGGTTTGCGTGTTTTGTGTGAGGCGAAAACAAGCCTTGCGACCTTCCCGGGATGCTCCTATAATCCGCCACCCAAAACTTTCGTTCTAACTGCTTAATTCACGGTGAGTTAAAAGGTTAGTCGCGAGTTGGAAGCAAGGATGCTGCCCTCTGAAGCCGCTCGGTGAACTCCCCTCACAGCCGCTTACCTGCGTCCCGCGCACACGCTGCGTCCGCACTCCCCTTGCGCGCCGGCATCCCCGACGAACAGTCCGCCTTGCTGCAGCGCCTCAGTTCGCCATGTTCCTGCGTGAGCTATGTGTGTTGTGGCCGCTACTATTTCGCGGCCTGATGCTCGCGCCGCTCGTGATGTTCCTGGCCTGCGTTTTGCCAGCGGCCTTTGCTGAAAGCGATATCGCTCTGCCGGTCGCCGACCCCCGCGACTCGATTACGATTCGAGCTGCCGAGGGACAACGCTGGCGACAAGGCGCGTTCGAAGTCTGGTTGTTCGAGCAAGGCTGTGAATTGCAGCAGGGTGGGCATCAAGCGCGAAGTCGGCAGGCGGTCCTCTGGATCGAACGGGAAAGCGCGGAGAGCGAAACACCCAGTCGTGTGCTCGCCTACCTGGAAGGTGACGTTAGCCTGGAACTGCCAAACAGTACCCCGCGACGCAGCAGTCAAATGCGGGATCGTAATTGGTTCGGTCAGTTTCACACCTGGAATGAAATCGACGTGCGAGTGCCAGTGGCGACCGGTGAGCCGCAGCCGAAGCCCGCTCTCTGGGAACGTGCCAGCTCCGCTCGCCAAGCCCATCGACCTGCTGTCCTGCCAGCTCAGTGGGTCGAGATGAATGGTCCCAATCGGCCACTCACCGGTTCGCAGCTCGACAACTTGAATCCCACGGGGCCGACACCCAACACCGTTTATCAACCCGGTTCGCTCATCCCCGGACCGGTGCCGCCGCCGAATCTACCGCAAGCGATCTATCCGCCCGAGAGTGCTCCACCAGCCTACGCCGGCGGCTATCCAGTGGGCGGCTATCAATCGAATTATCAAGGAGCGGTACCGGGGGCTAATCCCGCCGCCGGACCGGGTGGAAATGCAGCTCTACCACCGGGAGCGTTCTCACCCACGATGATGCCTCCCGGTGGCTTTGCGACCGGAGCTGGCTTGCCGCCAGGAGTGGCACCGTTTTCGACTCCCAACGCGCCAAAGTCTGCTCCCGGTGCCGCCATCAAAAAGATCGAATCACGAAATAGCGGTGGCTTCAATGTGAAAACCTGGGATGGTCCCGACGGCAAGCCGATGGGCTTCTACGTCGACTCCGGCGTCCGCTTGGTCTTCGATGCCATCGACAATGTGCAGTTTCAGGGATACAGCGTGAAACGCATTGATGTGGAAGCCGACCGAGTTGTCTGTTGGGGCAAACTGCCGACGAATGGTATCAATCTCGGAACCGCCGACGCCAAGCCAGAACCGGAATCCGATCAACCGATCGAAGTTTACCTCGAAGGCAATATCGTTTTTCGCGAAGGCGATCGCGTGATCTATGCCGAACGCATGTACTACAACGTGTCGAATCGTTTCGGAGTGGTGTTGAATGCCGAAATGCTGACGCCCGTTCCGCGCTACAACGGCCTCGTGAGGCTCAAAGCAGAAGCGCTGCAGATGTTCAACCAGCAGACGCTGCAGGCTAATGGTGCCGCGCTTACCACCAGTCGACTCGGCGTGCCGCGCTATTGGTTTCAGGCGAACTCCGTGCAGCTCGTCGATACTCCGAGCACTCGCCTGGATCCTCTCACTCGACTGCCCGTATCGGATCAAGTAACGGGCGAAGTCATGGCCGATCATAGTTATCTAGCGACCAGTCGTGATAACTGGATTTTTGTCGGTGGATTACCCGTCTTCTACTGGCCAACCATTGCGACGGATCTGAATAATCCTGGCTACTATTTACAGCGAGTGCAGCTCAAGCAGGATCAAATCTTTGGCACTCAAGTGATGCTCGATTGGGATGTTTATCAGTTACTGGGTTTGCGCAATCAGCGTCCGGGAACTCGCTGGCTGTTATCCACTGATTATCTTTCCAAACGAGGGCCGGGTGGCGGCACGAATTATCGCTATCTGGGCGATACGCTGCTCGGTATCCCCGGGCCTTATAAAGGCGAATTCGATGCCTGGGGAATCTATGATACGGGAACTGATAATCTGGGTATCGATCGTCGCAGCCTGATTCCCAATGACCAGTGGCGTGGGCGTGTAGTCTGGGATCATCGGCAACGTTTTGGCGATGGCTATCAATTCACCGGCGAGCTTGGTCTGGTGAGCGATCGTAATTTCCTGGAGCAATACTACGAGCGCGAATGGGACACTCGTAAAGATCTCACAACTGGCCTGGAGCTCAAACGCATCGTTGATAATCGTGCCTGGAGCATCGCGGGCGATGTGCGTGTGAACTCCTCCTTCATGCAATCCGATTGGCTGCCACGCTTTGATCACTATTGGATCGGCGCAGCGCCGGTCAATAACGTCTTCACTTGGTTTGAGCATTCACATATCGGCTACGCTCATCTGCACGATGCGGCCACCCCTACCGACCCGCAAGATGCTGCCAAGTTCTCACTGCTCGGTGGCGAGGCCGATCGTGAAGGCCTGCACACAGCCACTCGCCAGGAATTTGATCTGCCGATTGACGCCGGCCCCGTGAAGTTCGTCCCCTACGTACTTGGGGAAGCTGCCTACTGGGGCGAGGACATAACCGGCGAGCCCCTCACGCGACTATATGGTCAAGCGGGAGTGCGAATGAACCTGCCGTTGTGGCGTGCCGATCCGAATATTCAAAGCGAACTATTCAATCTCAATGGACTGGCTCACAAAATCAATTTCGAAACTGAGCTGCTGTACGCTGACTCCAGCAAAAACCTCGATCAACTTCCTCAATATGAACAGTTAGATGATGATGCGATCGAGCAGTTTCGGCGTCGATTGCTGTTTAATACCTACAATCAGCCTGCCGGAACGCTCGTGCCCCAGACGGTTGATCCGCGCTTGTTCGCGATGCGATCTGGGCTCCAGAGCTGGGTTTCATCGCCGGTTACCGAGATCGCCGAAGACTTGGCGATGGCGAAACTCGGAGTGCGTCAGCGCTGGCAAACCAAACGCGGCACTCCCGGTAGCGAGCGCATCATCGATTGGATTGTGCTCGATGCTCACGCTTCCCTATTTGCGAATCCTTCGCGAGACAACTTTGGCGAAACCTTGGGACTTCTGGATTATGACTTCCGCTGGCACATCGGCGATCGTTTTACGCTGTTGTCTGATGGCTACATGGACATGTTCGATGACGCACTACGCACCGCTTCCATCGGAGGACTCATCAGTCGCCCGGATCGTGGCAGTTTGTACGTTGGCTATCGCACGATTCAAGGTGCCAAGCAGCCCGGTGCCCTCACCCCTCTCGACAGCCAACTCGTGAATCTGATACTCGATTATCGCATGAATGAAAAATGGATTGTCACCACCGCCTCGTCCTATGACTTCGGTGAAGGTGGTAATCACAGTCAGTCGTTTAGTTTGACGCGAGCTGGCGAATCGTTCCTGATTCGACTGGGAGCGAACTACGATTTCAGTCGCGACAACTTCGGTGTGGTCTTTATGATTGAACCGCGAGCATTACCGAACCACCGATTAGGTCGCGTCGCTGGGGTGCCCATTCCTCCGGCCGGTGCACTGGGCTTGGAATAAATTCAGGGACAGGGAAGAGTTGAGGCACGCGGGATTAGAGCACATGGGCAGAGATGACATGGGGCTAAAAGAAGTCCGGTCGTGATTTCCTTAGTTTTGATCGCCCATTCCTTCCAAAATAACCCTGCTGCAAGACTGAGATCATGACTGACACGTCCTGGGCACATTTGCGCCCTGGCGAGCATCTACCTTCGTAAGCTCACGCCAAGGCGCGAAGGCACTGAATCTTTACACTCTTAGTCCGGCTGGATCACAAAAGAAGTGTGAAAATAAAAGAATAAGAACGACGTCGGTAAAAGAAAAGAAAATATCTATGCTGAACAGGACTCTAGCCCAGTGCCGTCGTATTGCCTCTCGTGGCGTCCATCGCTTAACCAGCTTTTTCACTCTGAACGCTCCCATGCGGATCGTGGACATCACGGATGGCATGATTTCAATACCCGAGGCGCAATTGCTTTATGATTTAGCGACCGAGGTGACACCACCCAATGCTATTGTCGAGCTCGGCAGCTACCGGGGCCGAAGCGCGGTGGCACTTTCGCTTGGGGCCCAGCAGGCCGGTCATGGAGTAGCGGTCTATTCGATTGAGCCGCATCGGCGGTTTACGGGCATCCTGGGAGGGCAGTTTGGCCCCGTCGATCGAGCTGCGTATTATCGCAACATGCTTCGAAGTGGCTGTTGGGAAAACGTGAACTTGGTGAACCTCCCGAGTGAGCAGGTCGCGCCGGGGTTTGCGGTCCCCGTTCAGCTGCTCTTCATTGACGGGGACCATAGCGAGGCCGGGGTGCGCCGTGACTGGGAGCATTGGAGTCCGCTGTTGGTTAAGGCGGGCAAAGTTGCTTTTGACGATTCCCAGGACCCGCAAATTGGACCCTACAAATTGTTGGCCGAACTACTGGCATCGGGCCTATGGCAGGAAGTGGCCTCAGTCGGCAAGGTTCGTGTCATTGCACGCACCTCGTCGTAATTAACCATGTGGCTGCCTGCGACGTTGATTACTGCTTTAATTTCCGGACTCCATCGCTCCCGGATCGGTTGCCGGTAGGCTCGTATTCGATGTCGTACACCCGGTGCGTTCGATCAGGCATCATCAGCCAACGATTACTTTTGGTGCAGCGCGGCGTGCGAGGCATCGTCTTGCGGACGATTGTCGTGCCCTCGCTCACGAGTCAGTTCGATCCAATCCACATATTTAACATTGGCACATTCATCGATTTCATGCGTGTGACAGGCTTGATGGTCCGGGATGAAAAAGCGAAATGGTCCGCCTGCGGATAGCGTGAGTGGTTGGCCATCGAGCGCATAGACAACCAGCGCTCGATCACGCACGGACGCCAGCGGAATGCTCGCATGAAAGTCATCGCGAGTGGCATGCAGGCCAATGTAGGTGGCGTCTGGGGAGACGGCGACAAGTTCCAAAATCGCTGCCAGACGCACGGCCTCACCGCGCCGCTTAGCGCCCAATTGACTGATATCTGCAACCCGCACCGTCGCGGGAAAATCTGCTAGATCCTGCCAGTTGATCGTCTGTGGTTTTCCCACTAATCCGTCAATCCGTAAACTGCTCATGGCAGATGTTTCAGTCATCAACACATTCTCCTGGAATCTTATCAAGGTATCGCTCAGCGTCCTGCGCCGGATGTTTTGGGAATCGTGGGCTGCGCAGCAGGGGAGGGGATGAGCCCAGAAATATAACCAAGTAAATCGCGTATCTGCTGGTTTGATAGTGGTTCTAATTGACCCTCTGGCATCATCGACTGAGTGGACTCTTTGATCGCTTCAATGTCGTTCTTGGCAAGCGTCAGTCGATCGGTCGCAGTTTGCACCACCAGGCGCTGCGGAGTTTGCTCGACGATCATCCCCGTGATCACGCGACCGTCGGCCAGTGTCAGCACGGAGAGTCGATAATCTTGGCCAATCTCGGCGCTGGGATCCACAATGTTGCCGATGAGATAATCTAGATTACGACGATTGGACCCGGTAAGATCCGGACCGATCTTGCCGCCTTCCCCAAACAACTGATGACACTGCCCGCAATGCTTGCGATACAACTCGCGACCATGTTCGGCATCGGCTGTTTGCAAGCCCGCCGGATTCAGCAGCGACCGATAGCGTTCGATCTGACGCCGCTTTTGTTCCGGCGTCTCGCGGACGGCCCCCCAGAGCTTTGCCAGTCGTGTGCTGAGCTGTTCATCGTTGTAAGCATGAATCTGTCGAGCGGCGAAGGCTGACACGTCTGCTCGGGGAATGATTCCCTGTTGAATGCCATCGAGCAAGCGAGCGGCATGAGTGGGACGAGCGGCGAGCGCCGCAACAGCCTGTTGACGCTCTTCGACCGTCCATTGGGTATAGCTGGAGAGGACTCGCGCCGGTGTCTCCTCACTGGTGTAGCTCACCAGCCCTCGCAGCGCGATTTCGCGCAGCTGGTGATCGTCAAGTTGTTGAACCAGGAGTGGCGCAAGTCCGGGAACTTGACGTTCCAGAAGTACATTGAGAGCTCGTCGCCGCCGCTCGCGGTCTTGCGTACGATCCTGCACTTGAGCGCGCAAGTCGGTGATGATTTGCTCATCGCCAAATTGCAACCCGAGCGCAATGAGATGTTCTTCGATGCGCTCATCGGCCAGCTTACTCAGCTGCTCGTAGACGAGTTTCCAGGTGGTGGGCACCGCGAGCTTCTTCGTCCCACGCAGGCCTTCTCGTAAACCTTGCAGCCAGTCCGCCACCGCCTCACGCTCGGCTTGCTTTCCAGTCTGGCCAGCGGGTGAATGGCGAGCGATGAATTGCAGCAGGTTACTGATTTGTTGAGGCTGACCTTGCGCCAAGCTCGCTTCCGTAAAACGACGCACGGTCAAGCGGCGAACGAGCGGAATTGTGTTGGCGGAGAGTACCTCCCAGCAAGCATCTGCGTCCTCGGCGATCAGCGGCTCCACGCCATACCAGATCATATAAGGCAAATTCACGTCGTCGCCATCTTCTGCGTGACGAACCAGGGCGAGTGCCAATGGTCGCCGAGTTGCTGGCGGCATACGCTGCAAAGCACTCGCCAAATAAAGTCGTACGACGGGGGAAGGTTCCGCCGCTGCCAGCTCCGCGAATCGACTGCGAATCTGCTCCGTGGGGGGAACTTCCGCCAGCAACTGTACCGACCAGGCACGAATCCAGGCAGAGTCGGCGGCGAGCAGTTCCATGAGCTTCGCCGACGATAAGTTGCCAGTCGCATGTAACGTCCACAGAGCGCGCAGTCGTCGTCGCTCGTCTTCATGCGCGCGCAGAGTGCGATCCAGGAAATCGACTGCTGCGGCGCTGATCTTGGTTCCTCGAGCCACTCGCTCCTGCAGCAAACGACGCGCGTGGCGTACAAACCAGTCGTTGGTATGCAGGTGAAGTTTCGCCAGTGCTAGATCGTCGAGTTGTTCGAGATGGGTGGGATGGTCTTGCTGCTTCGCCGAGGACTGATAGCGAATGTGGTAGATGCGACCCGAGCCACGATTGGGTTTATAGGTATGACATTCGCCCGTGTCCGACCAATCACTCACCAGCACTCCACCAGCCGCCGTTTGCTTCAACGTCACACCCATGAACCAAGGATCGGCAGCAATCATCAGATCGGGAGCATGGCTGGCGACGTAACCAGAACCCTGCTGCTTAAGTCGATCACGATTCACTCGCCGACCATGTACGTTGCACATCAGCACCGAATTGCGATATTCGGCGGGAAACTGGTCGGCTAGGTAAATCAGCGTGCCGCAGTGTGCGTGACCACCGCCGAGTGCCAAGGTTTCTGCCGATTCGCCGCGCATCACACTGGTGCGGCCAGTCGGATAATGCAAATGATCCGCGATCGTCGGAATGCGTTCATACGCGTACAGGCTCGCAGGACGATTGCGCCACGGTTCATAATGCCCGCCTTGAAGCATGTGAAACAGGTGCGGATTCACGCAGTTGGAAACAAAACATTGGCCCCAGTCATCGAAATCCACGCCCCAAGGATTCGTGGTTCCATCGGCGAAATTCTCGAAGACCAGCCGAGTGGGGTGAATACGATAAACGCCACCGTCACAGAGCACTCGCTGGTTGTCCGGTGTGCCGGGACGACCAACTTTGGAGGGACTCGTGCGACCATGGCCCGCGTAGAGCCAGCCGTCTGGTCCCCACGTAAAACCATTCGCCAAATTGTGGCGGCTCTCTCGATAGCCAAAGCCATCGAATAGCACTTGTGGTGGACCATCAGGTCGAGCGTCGCCGTCCGCATCGGGGATGAAGTAGAGCGACGGTGGTGACATCACCCAGACGCCACCAAATCCGACTTCGATTCCAGTCACATAATTCAGGCCTTCGTAGAACAGCGTCTTGCGATCCGCTCGACCATCGTGATCGGTATCTTCGAGCACGATGATGCGGTCCTGCCCGGTCGCCTTCCAGTCGCCGTAATTCAGTGCTTCCGCCACCCAGACTCGCTCGCGCTGATCGATACAGAAGGAGACCGGCTGCACCAGCTGGGGTTCGGCGGCAAACAGTTCCACCGTGAAGCCCTCGGGAAGCCGCATCGTACGAGTCGCTTCCGATGGCGATAGCGGAGCAGGTGTCGGCTCTGCCGCCCGCAGTTGCTGGCCAAGCGGCCGGACCTGAAAAGCGAGAAATCCCGGAAACGCTAGAACGAGTAAAACGAGGAGTCGCAGGCCGCCGCGACCCTCGGGGCGACGTGTACGAAGGGTGAAGGGGGGGTAGGCAGAAGATTGGCCGCTCATGATGTTCCTCATTAGACCTCCGCACTGGGCTGTCTAAAAGATAACAAAAAATGCGGCGGAACTCTTGCGAGTCCAGCTACAGGCCGCGACTTCAGCTACAGCGATGTAGCTGAAGTCGCAAGACTTCAGACGCCGGCGGGTGGGCGCAGCCACGCAACTGAACTCTTGCGAGTTCAGCTACAAGTTGGGCGTTCAGCTACAGGCCGCAACTTCAGCTACAGCGATGTAGCTGAAGTCGCAAGACTTCAGTGCCCGGCGGGGGAGAAGCGCAGCGACAGACGCTGAACTCTGGACTCGTTACGAGCAGCCCATGCTGTTCCCGCAGTTGTGGCAGAGGTAGCAGTTGCCGTTGCGAACCGTGATCGAACCACAATTATCGCAGCTTGGCGCGTCACTTTGGAAACGAGCGAACTGGTCGTTGCGATTGGTCATGGGCATGCCATGCTCATCCACCTGCATCGCAGCGCCGGCTCGGTCGAGTGCGGCGTAGTCGATTTTCGGTGTCTTCGCGGCGGAATGACCATTCTTCGCACCGGACTTGGCTTCGACCTGCTTGGGCTCATCCCCGCTGGTCGAACGAGAGCGTGCTGGCCCGCTGACCTTCATGGTAGCGGGCGCACTAGCTGCTTCCTCATCTCCCTTGCCCCCTTCGGTCGACGAACCGTTGGAGCTGCCGGCACCGTATTTAGGCAAGGCGCCCTGATTCGCTTCGCGGAAGCCAGGCATGAACTGAATTCCCATCCAGCGGAAAATGTAGTCCACGACGCTCTTCGCGATCCGAATGTCCGGATTCGTCGTGTGGCCCATCGGTTCAAACCGCGTATGCGAGAACTTGTTGACCAGCACTTCCAGCGGTACTCCATACTGCAAGCTCATCGAGACTGCGGTACCAAAGGCGTCCATCAAGCCGCCGATCGTGCTACCCTCTTTCGCCATCGTGATAAACAGCTCGCCAGGTCGACCGTCCGGGTACAGCCCGACGTTGATGTAGCCTTCATGCCCACCGACGTTGAACTTGTGCGTGACCGACTGCCGAGTATCTGGGAGTCGTTCGCGACGAGGACGCGGGGTCGCCTTTTCCTCCTTCGCCTTATCGCCCTCGGACTTCGTGTTGAGTGGCTGGCTTTGCTTGGAGCCGTCGCGATAGATCGCCAGCGCCTTCAAGCCGAGTTTCCAGCCCCAGAGGTACGCATCGGCAATGTCGCTGGGCGTCACTTCCGTCGGCATGTTGACCGTTTTCGAGATCGCTCCCGACAGGAACGGCTGAGCGGCCGCCATCATGCGGATGTGAGCCTTCCAGGCGATGCTGCGCACACCGTTGGCCGGCTTGAACGCACAATCAAACACGGGCAAGTGGTCCGCCTTCAGCTCCGGTGCACCCTCGATCGTGTCCTGCTCGTCAATGTGCCGGATGATCGCCTTCACCTGCGGTTCGTCATAGCCGAGCGTCTTGAGGGCCAGCGGGACGGTCTGGTTGACGATCTTCAGCATGCCACCACCCGCCAGCTGCTTGTACTTCACCAGCGCGATGTCGGGCTCGATCCCGGTCGTGTCGCAGTCCATCATGAAGCTGATCGTGCCGGTAGGCGCCAGCACGGTGGCTTGAGCATTGCGGAAGCCGTTCTTTCGACCTTCCGTCAACACCTCGTTCCAGATGTTGCGAGCGGCATCTTTGAGGTAGGTCGGAGTGGCTTCGTTCACCTTCTCGACGGCGTCGCGATGCATCTGCATGACTCGCAGGAACGGTTCTCGATTGGCCGTGTAACCGGCAAATGGGCCCACCACTTGGGCCATCTCGGCACTCGTCAGATTCGCCGCTCCATGCAGCAGCGACGTGATCGCTCCGCACATGCCGTAGCCGGCATCCGAGTCGTAGGGCAGGCCAGCCGCCATGAGCAAGCTGCCCAGGTTGGAATAGCCCAGGCCCAGCGGACGGAAGAGATGGCTATTGCGAGCAATATCGGCGGTTGGATAGCTGGCATGATCCACCAGAATTTCCTGCGCGATGAAGAACAAGCGGCAAGCGGCCACAAACCGCTGCACGTCAAACGTGCCATCGCCACGGCGGAACTTCATCAAATTGATGCTTGCCAAATTGCAAGCGGTGTTGTCCAGGAACATGTATTCCGAGCAGGGATTGCTGGCGTTGATGCGGCCCGAATTCGGGCAGGTGTGCCAGCGATTGATCGTCGTGTCGTACTGCACTCCAGGATCGCCGCAGTGCCAAGCACATTCAGCCATCCGGCCCAAAACCGTCTTGGCGGCATAGGTCGGACCCTCGCGATTCGGGTCGGTGACCCACCGCGTGTGCCACTGGCCATCCTGCTCCACCGTCCCCATGAACTCGTCGGTCACGCGCACCGACAAATTGGCGTTCTGGAATAAAATCGAACTGTAGGCTTCGCCATTAAAGTTCGATTCGTAGCCACCCTTCTCGATCAGGCAGTGCGCCTTCTTCTCTTCCTTCCACTTGCACTCGATGAATTCCATGATGTCTGGATGCCAGACCTTGAGCGACTGCATTTTCGCCGCTCGACGTGTCTTTCCGCCCGATTTCACAACGGCGGCAATCTGGTCGTACACACGCATGAACGACAGCGGGCCCGACGGACGTCCGCCGCCCGACAGCTTTTCCCGCTGCGAACGGATCGTGGAGAGGTCGGTGCCGGTACCGGAGCCGAATTTGAAGAGCATCGCTTCGCTGGTCGCCAGCCGCATGATGTCTTCCATGTTGTCATCCACACTTTGGATGAAACAGGCGGAGCCCTGCGGATATTCGTAAGGATTTTCCGGCTGGACCGACTCCTGCCGTTCTTCGTTCCAGTACCAATTGCACTTAGCGCCCGCCACGCCGTACTGATGAAAGAGCCCGACATTGAACCAAACTGGCGAATTGAACGCTCCGTGCTGGTGCAGGCAGAGCCACGATAGGTCGCGATAGAACCGTTCGGCATCGTCGGCCGAACCGAAATAGCCGTCGGCCAGTCCCCAGTCGGCGATGGTGCGCGTAACGCGGTGGATCACCGCGCGCACGCTCCGCTCACGCTCCGACGTCCCATTTTCGCCGTAAAAGTACTTGCTCACCACGACGTTTGTGGCGAGCTGGCTCCAGGAAGCGGGAATTTCGCAGTCGGTCTGTTCAAAGAGCGGTTTGCCACTCTCGTCCTTGATGGTCGCCTTGCGCAGTTCCCAGTTCACAGTGTCGAACGGATCTTTGACATCCGTGGGACAGAAGGTGGCGTCGATTTTCATGCCGCTGCTGGTGGCAGCCGCGGTCGCTCGCTGCGACGCTCGAGAACGCGATTGAGGGCGATCCTGCTTAACTGTGGCCATGCGTGAGCTCCTTGCTGGGGGTCGGCCATCCGCACAGGTGGATGGAACGACTGAACATTCTTACAGGGTATGGATCGGTTGGCAAGCCTTTTCAGCACCAGAAAATCAGCCTCCTGCTGTCTAAAAAATCGCTTGCCGTAAGCTTCCTACTGTGGCTGCAGTTCTACCAGATGTTGTAGAAGCACGAATCGCAGCCACCATTCATTGCGTAGGGGCGAGAGTTTAACAATCTGCACGAAACCGTCAACGCGCGCGCCAAAATAAGTTCGATCTTGAACGCTTGAAAGATGTTACGCGCCGACCGCCGGCGCGCGCTGTTTCGCCCCCCTCGCGCGGTGGTTAATGTTAACCTTTGAGCCGATAACTGGTTAAGAAATTCCGCGCGCTAGGCCGCTAGCGCGCGAAGAGAAAAAACTTTTTTTGCGAGAGTTTTTTCGGGCCTGCAGCGGGGGCTGGAGCGGGGCCGAAGCGGGGGTTAAGGCAATTTGGGCAGACCGGGGGAGTGTGCCGCGGATCACGAACGGATTTCGCACGGAGTCACGGCGGCACGGAGGAAATAGCGACTGCTGGCCGCTCGGAACCGGACGCTAACGCGTTCCGGCTTTGTGGTGTCGATTCGACTCTCCAGCTCCGATCCGGCGATGGTTGACGCTACCCCCCTGATGTGATCGAATTCGCCACCGGTACTAGGTTCGAGTTGGGCTGATGACCCACCACCACACCTTATCCCGGAAACGCCTGCGCGATGCCAACTTCCGCCACCCAAATCTTTCTTTCGCA
>JBJSXJ010000335.1:0-13718 GCA_046086325.1 Planctomycetota bacterium
TTATGGGCTGGGGAGTTAGCATAACTATCGGGAGCCTGTTTCATGAGCGACCCCAGCGCCGACTCAGGGGCTAAGACCGAAGTCACGGCAGTCCACACCAGCGCGTAGCCTGCCGCTCTTCCCACTTCGGGATTGGCACCTACGCGTTATACCTTCGCGGCACGAGGCCGCGATCCGAATGGCAGGATGCCCTCACCAATTCGCTAACTCGTGGCCCGCGAAATTTCAGTTGCCGGTGAACCAGGGCAGTTCGTTCGAACGCCGCAGCGGGATTCGGCAGCGCACCGTCGTGGGGCGACTTGAAACCGTAAGCGGATGAAACCATTACGCTGGCGGTAGCGTCGGAGTCGCGCCGTTCAGCTCGACAAGCTGCTGGATGATGCGATCAAGGTCGTATTGTCGCTGGTATCCGATGGTATCGCGCAAGCGTGACAAGTCGGGCACTCGGTGACGAATATCCTCAAAATCTTGATCGTAGGCGGCGGCGTAGGACTGGAATTCGATCTGGGACGGACTGTTCGACCAGCGGATCACTCGCCGGGCTAGCTCGACAATCGAAATCGGTTCGTCACTACCGATGTTGAACACTCGACCGACCGCCGCTTCGCAGCTCATAAGGCCCAGGATGGCTCGGACAACGTCGCTGACGTGAGCGAAGCAGCGAGTTTGTTGGCCATCATCGTGAACCACGAGTGAGCGATGGTGGCAGGCGGCATCGACGAACCTGGGCAGGACCATGCCGTAAGCGCCTGATTGCCGCGGGCCAACGACATTGAAGAAGCGACCGACGACGACCGGCAATTCGTATTGTCGATGGCAGGCGATGGCGAGGAATTCGTCGATCGCCTTCGAGGCGCCATAGGACCAGCGCGCCTTCGTGGTGGGACCGAAAACCAGATCATCGTCTTCGGTCCAAACCGCTTTGGGATTCTTTCCGTACACCTCGCTGGTGCTGGCCAGAAAGAACTTGATGCGCTGGCCGGCAGCGAAGCGGCGACGAACTTCGGCGAGCAGCATTTCGGTGGGGTAGACATTTCGTTCGATAGTTTCGATGGGCTGACGAGCGATCAACGCGACGCCCACGGCAGCCGCCAAATGATAGACCTCGTCCACCCCGTCGACCATGGTTTTGATGAGCTGAGGATCGCTCACCGAGCCAGACTGAAATTGCAACTGTGAATTGCCGCGGAGGTGCTGGAGGTTCCGCGCGGAACCGGTGGATTCATCATCGACGACTAAGACGTGGTCACCACGGGCCAGGAGCGCTTCTGTCAGGTGCGAGCCGATAAAGCCCGCGCCGCCCGTCACTAACACTCGTTTCACGATGCTACTCTCCTGACTGCCAAGAAAAAAACGCTGTCGCCGCCAATTCCTGCTGCGCTCTGGCAAATACGGAAATCGTCCCGGATAATGCAACCACTTCAGAGTTCCCGTTAGTTACTGCGGTTGTTCTTTCGCGAGGTTGATATGGTTGATCGGGAATCCCTGCCCGCTGCTGACTGTTTCGTTCATCGTCTGCGGGTGGTTCATGCTTTCGTGCTTCCAGAATACTCGAAGTGTTCCGGTCGAGCGACGATCTGGCGCGCAGTTCTGTTCGGTTTCCTCGTGCTGGGTCACGCCCCGTCGGCAACTCTGTGGGCGCAAGAAGCCAAACCCGGCCAGCCAGCTCCTAGTGCGGAAAAAAATAAACCCGCAGAGCCTGCGAAGCCTGGTAAAGAGGGTGACCAGCCCGGATCATCCGCGGCTGCCGTGGCGCTCTATACCGACGCCGCGAACGCTCAAAATGGTGGGGCCTACGATTTAGCCATCGAACAGTGGGAGGAGTTTCTCACGAAGTTCCCCCAAGATCCGCTCCACGTAAAGGCTCGACATTATCTCGGCGTCTGTCGCATGCAACTGAAGGAATATCCGGCGGCGATCAAAGCCTTTGCGGCCGTCATCCAAGCGACCGCCGCCCCAGCACCGGCGGTCCCAGCCCCTGCCAAGTTTGAACTGCTGGAAGATAGTTATCTGAACTTGGCCTGGTGTCAGTTTACGCTCGAGCAGAATCAAGGTGCGGCAGCTGGCCAGCCCGATAATCCCGTGAAACCCGGCGATCGTTATGCCACACCGCTGGCCTCCTTTCGTGCACTGCTGCAAAAGTATCCGCAGGGAAAATATGTCGATCAGGCGCTCTTCTTTCAGGGTGAATGTCTTTACCAGCAAGCGCGCAAGAAGGAAGCCGCCGCCGCGTACGACTTGGTGGTAAAAAATCATCCACAATCGAAGCTGCGCGCCGATGCCCTGTACGCCTGGGGCGTAACTGTCGATGAACTCGCCGACCGACAGCTTGCCGGCCAGGCCTACGATCTGTTTCTCAAAGAGTTTGCTGACCATCGGTTGGCGGGTGAGGTGCGATTGCGGAAGGCGGAGGTGGTGCTGCAAGCAGGTGACCTCATGGCGGCGGAAAAACTCTTTGCCGAACTAGCCCGCCGCCCGGATTTTGCACAAGTCGATCAGGCACTGATGCGACAAGCCTTCTGTCTAGTGAAGCAAGACAAGTTTGTCGAAGCGGCAGAGCTCTATGTGCGCGTGGCCAAGGAGTTTGAAAAATCACCGTTGGCAGCGGAGGCGACGCTAGCGGCCGGTCGCTGGTATTACCGCGCTGAGAAGATGGCGGAGGCCACGCCGTGGCTGCGTCGAGTGCTAGCGGCCGAAGGAGAAGCGGCGGTCGAGGCGGCTCATTGGCTATGTCGCATTCATCTGCGAGCACAGCAATTCGCTGAAGCGTTATCACTAGCGGACCAGGTGTTAGCCAAAGCGTCGTCAAGTCCTTATTTGGTGTCGCTGAAACTGGATCGCGCCGATGCCCTGTATGATCTTCCCAATCGCAAAGCAGACGCTGTTGCCGCCTATCTGAAACTGGCAACCGACCACCCACAGCACGAATCGACTCGCCAAGCCCGCTACAACGCCGCCCTCGGTTCCCTGGAAATCGAACGCTACGCCGACGGAATCAAGATCGCGACTGAGTTTCTCGAGCAGTTTCCCAGTGACGGGCTCGCGCCCAGTGCGAGGTTTGTTCGGGCGGAGTGTCGTTTGCTGGCTGGCCAGACGGTCGAAGCCGAGAAGGACTATGCGGAACTGTTGTCAAAGTATCCGGACCATGCGGATGTGGGAGCGTGGCGAGTACGGGCGGGCATGGCGATGTTTCTCCAAAAGAAATATGCCGACCTCGTCAACGCGCTCACTCCTGCGCTCGCCGCGCTAAAAGCTCCCGAGCAGATCGCCGAGTCACGGTATCTACTGGGGGCGGCGGAGTTTCATCAAGAGCATTTCGATGCCTCGCAAAAGTGGCTGGCGGAATCGCTTGCGGTGAAGCCCCTGTGGCGTCGAGCAGACGAAACCTTGCTCTTGCAATCACGCGTGCAGCAGCGACTCAATCGAGTACCGGAGGCACAAGCGACGGCCCAGCGCGTATTGAACGAATTTCCCAACAGTAAACTGCTGGACCAGGCTCATTATCGGATTGGCGAATATGCGTATTCAGCCAACGACTGGCAGACCGCCGCCAAGGAGTACGCAGTCGTGGTCGAGAAATATCCCGCATCAACCTTCCTGCCTTATGCGCAGTATGGGCTGGGCTGGTGTCAGATGAAAGGAAAGGAATATGCGCTGGCCGCAGCGTCCTTCACGGAACTACTGAAAAAGACGCCTGATCATCCGCTCGCCAACGACACACGAATGGCCCGCGGCATGGCGCGTCGACAAGCGGGCGATCGAGCGGGGGCGATCGAGGATCTAACCGCTTTTCTAAAAGCAAATCCGCCGCTCGAACAGCGTTCACATGCCTTGTATGAACGAGGTTTAGCGGAGGTAGCTGGCCAAGACTTTGTGACGGCGGTGGCGACGTTTTCAAATTTACTGAAGGATCACGATAAATATCCGGATGCGGATAAGGTGCGTTACGAATTGGCCTGGGCCCATCGCTCTCTCAATCAAGAATCTGATGCGATTAAACAGTTTCGTGAGTTAGCGGAAAAATATTCCGAGAGTTCTTTGGTGGCTGAAGCCCGATATCACGTGGCTGAGAGTTTTTATGATCAGAAAGATTTCGCGGCGGCGGTAAAGGAGTATCAGCTCGCGCGAAAGAAGGCCACTCAAGATGAACTTCCTGAAAAAATCTTATACAAGCTGGGGTGGGCTCATTATCAATTGAAGGAGTACCAACCAGCGGCCGAATCCTTCGCCGCTCAACTAGCTGCCGCTCCGCGAGGCATGCTGGCTGCGGACGGGCAATTCATGCAGGCCGAGTGTTTGTTTCAGTTGAAGAAGTATGCCGAGGCTTTGCCAGCGATGCAGGCAGTAGCGAAGCTGCCGGGGCTGAATGCGAATGTCCAAGTGCTCGCGCTGCTGCATGCTGGCCAGGCCGCTGGACAGCTCAAGAAATGGGCCGACGGTGCCACGCAGCTCGAAGATTTAATCAAACGCTTCCCCGCTTCGCCGTATGTCCCCGAAGCACAATATGAACTGGGCTGGTCGCTTCAGAATCTCGGACGACTGGATGCTGCCCTGGCAAGTTACGAAGAGGCGGCTACAAAATCACGCGACCAAGTGGGGGCCCGAGCTCGTTTCATGATGGGTGAAATTCATTTCGAACAGAAGCGTCATGAGGAGGCGGTCAAGCAGTTTCAGCGCGTGATGTTTGGGTATGGCGGTGACATGGCACTAGCGGACGTTAAACCCTGGCAGGCCAAAGCTGGGTTCGAGTCCGGTCGCTGTCTGGAAGTGAAGATTCAGCTTGCCAAGTCGCCCGAGGAAAAACAGGCGGCCGTCACGCAAGCCAAACGCTCCTACACGTACGTCGTTGAGAAACATGCTCAAGACCCGCTTGCGGCGGACGCCCGCAAACGACTCGCAGCCCTCCAGCAGCTCTAAACGACTCGTGCAGTCAGCGGCTGAGAGTACTGAGAACACGGCATGCGGTTGTTGGTTGTTGGTTGTTGGTTAACACTCACCTGCTAAGGCAAAACGCACATGAGCTCGCGTTGGAATTCGATTGATACACGACTAGCGCTGTGGGTAGTGCTGGCGGTGAGCTTGCTGCTGGCCGGTCGGCAGGTCAGCAACTGGGCGGTGTTTGCACAGGAGAATACGGCCAAGACTTCGGCCACGAAAGAACAAGGCGAGCAGGCAGAGGAGGCGGGGCCCAGTGGCGGTGGCCCGTCAGCGAACGCCGCGAACAACGCGCCTAGCCGCTCCGGTCGGGATACGGCAGGTGGCAATTCGACGGACAGCTCAGCAAACAGCTCCACTGCTGCCGGCAAACCTGGTGGCGGTGGAGCGGCGGCGAATGAGATCAACGTCTTTGATCTTGCCATGCAAGGCGGGATCTTTATGTATCCCATCTATGCGCTCTCGCTGCTGGCGGTGGGCGTGATCATCGAACGCTTCGTGTCTCTGCGGCGCGATCGTGTGTTTCCCACCACGCTCGTACAGTCCCTCGGCCAACTGGGGAATCAAAAGGCGGCATTTGATCCTCGGCGCGCCTATCGACTGTGTCAGGAGCATCCGTCGGCGGCAGCCACGGTCATCAAAGCGATGCTGCTTAAAGTTGGACGCCCGCATTCGGAGGTCGAACATACGGTGCAAGAAGTGAGTGGACGAGAGGCGAATCGTCTGTACAGCAATGTTCGCTGGCTCAATCTTTGTGCCACCGTCACGCCACTCATCGGTCTCTTAGGAACAGTGCAAGGCATGATCATTGCCTTCCATCAGACGACGGTACTAGCTCCAGGTGCAAATAAAGCCGTGGAATTAGCCAACGGAATTTATACGGCTCTCGTGACGACGTTCGGTGGACTCTGTGTCGCCATCCCCGCGTCGATGTTCGCTCATTACTTTGAAGGACGCATTCAAAGTCTGTTTGGACAGATCGATGAATTGTTGTTCAATTTGTTGCCGCTGGTTGAGCGCTATGAGAACCGGCTGCGTTTTGGTCGTGCCGGTGGTGACAGCGAGGAGCTGCAGGCCACGAGCACGGCGAGTGGTGCAGTCAACGCCGCCGGCATGGAACGCTCAGCGGCAACTGCCAATCAAGCAGTTTCAAGTCAAGCAGCTGCAGGTCAAGCAAGCGTCAGTGCCGCAGGCACTACTCGAGCCGGGACACCGCAGGCCGGCGCTCCGCAGGCTGGGCCTGCTGCTCCCAAGCCACCGCCCGCTCCGCCCCTTGAACCTCCAGTGCAGCGGTGAGCAACATGGCAGTCAACATTGATAAAGGCCGCGCACTCGACTCCATCAACATGACACCCGTCATCGACATGGTGTTCCTGCTCCTCATTTTCTTTCTCGTCGCCTCCCAGTTTGCCGAGGAAGAACGCTCGCTCGAAGTGGTGTTGCCGAGTGCCAGTGAGGCGCGACCGCTCACGGCAACTCCGAAGGAAGTGTTCGTCAACATTGACCAGGAAGGTCGCTTGGTGATCGATGGCCGCACGATGTTGATCGACGAAGTGGAGGCGGTGTTGAGGCAGGCGGTGGTCAATAATCCGGGTAATCAGACGGTGATTATTCGGGCGGACAAACGAGTCAAATTCGATGTTGTGGTGGCGGTTATGAACGCCTGCAATAAGGTTGGTGCACGGGACTATCGAGTGACGACGGCAAGCGATGGTGGCAGCTAGGGCAGTTGCCGGTTTGAGTGAGTGAGTGAGTGGGTGAGTGGACGTGAGTGGGTAGACGTGAGTGGGTGGACGTGAGTGGGTGGACGTGAGAAAAGGATGGCCGCGATGGCCAATATGAAACGCATCATTCGCAAAGTAGATCGGTCAGCCGAATCGTCGTTTGACGAACGGTTGTGGCCCGTGAACATCGCGCTTTTGGTGCTCGCCAGCTTCCTCGTCGGCATGTCGCTCGCCTATCTCCGCTTCGACGATCCACGCTGGTACGCCAACGCTTGGACGAGTGTGATTGGGGTGCCGCTACTGGTGCTGTCGCTGATGATCGCACTGCGGTTTATTCAAGGTCGAACGCTCCGGCGCGCCGCGCAATTAGCGGCAGTGGTCAGCGCTATCATTCACTGTTTGTTCATTTTGATGTCGTTGGAATCAACGATCTTTTCGTCGAGTGATGAGCGCAATAAATCGCGGCGTGATTTAGTCGAGTCGCCGCCGCCAGTGACGATCCCCGAATACGCTCAGCATCATTTTGTTGATCCGCAGCAGCGACCGCAGCAAGATTTTGAGAAGCCCGTCGAAGTGGAAGTGCCGCAGCGCGCCGTCGATGAAGTCGCTCGACAAGACACTCAGCCTGATAATCTGCCGCGCGAATCGCAACCGATTGCGGTTCCCAATTCGCAGCCCACGCTGAAGCCGAATATCACGCCGCGCTCCGCTACCAGCGAAACCGCTCCGCGCGCGAGCGAGCAGTCGTCGCAGCTTAGTCGACGGCAGGCGGCACCGACGGAGCGACCCAATCAGACGGTTGACGTACCGCAGTCGGTGCCTGTCGAGAAGGTAGAGCCGGCGGCACGGCGAGCAGAATCAACGGCGGTCGCTCGACAGGCCATGACGCCACCTGTCGAAGCAGCGGTGACGCCTCGGAACGAACCTGCTGCGACGGCCACTACGACCGTCCCCTCACCTGCATCTTCGTCGGCGACCGTCGCGCGCGCTAATCGCACCGATCAGCCGCGGGAGACGACGAGTGCACCGGTGGCGCGATCCACATCCAATCCACGCGTTGCTTCACCAACCCAGGATACGCGCGTGACAGCCACGCCGGCAGCGAGTTCGCCGGAGGCTGATGTCGCTCGGTCAGCTCCCGCCGGAACACTAGCAGCCAACGCCACTCGAGTTGGCCGGGCAAGTCCCGCAGCGGCGGCGGCGCAGGCTCGGGAGGCAGAGGCGACAACTCCGCCAAGTCGCGCGGAGGCAACGGCCGCTCGACCGCAGGCCGCGCGTGCGGATCAGGCCAGCGAACAACCTACGGCCGATGCGGCAGCGAAGGTGGCGATGAGTGGAAAATCGCAGGCGGCGACACCGGCGAATGTCGTCACGCAACCTGCCGACGTAGCGGCGAATTCGGCACCACAAACTGCTGCGCGGCTTCAGCCCACTCCGGCAGCTGTTGCCGTGAGTCGCCAGACCGCCACCGATCCGTCGACCGATCGCTTACAGCCCGCTCGTCCACAGCAGCAAGATTCTGCCGCTCAGTCGGTGACTCCACCGGCTGTCACGCGAGCCAATGCGGCGGCGCTACCAACCATCGATCCACTTGCGCCGGTGACGAGTAGTCCAGCGCGAGCGGCACGGACAGCGGCGGTAGAGTCCTCACCCAGTCCGGTGGAAAGTCCGGCGCTGGCGCAGTCCAAGACGCCAGCGACCGATGTGGCGCGGGCAACCAAAGTGGCCGTAAATAAATCGACGGAAGGAATGGCGGGTGCTGGCCAGTCACTGAATTTGGATCGCACGACGGCGGCCAGTGTCAGCCCGGCCCTAACGGCTTCCGGCGCCGCTCAACGCGCTCAAGCGAGCCAGAATTTGCCGGAAGGGTCAGCGCTGGCACCAGCCGCTCCGGCCAATGTTCGCCGGAGCGTAGCGGGTGCCGATCGTCCCAGTGCAACGATTCAAGCCGAGACAGCTCCGAATGCGACAATGGTGGGTAGCAGTCGTCCGAGTGACTTGACGGCCAGTTCCAGCGCCGCCGTGACTCAGGCCAATGCCAATGCCGCGCCAGGTTCAGTGACGGCTGCTGTCGGACGAGTGGATGTCGATTTGGGACCGACGACCGTGGTGGCTGAAAAGGGTACGGGACGGGCGTCGGGAGGCGGTCAGCCAACCATCAATTTTGATACGCCGACAACCATGATCGAACGCGATCGTGGTGGTGGTGGACCACAAGCGACGATTGCCAGTCGCCAAGCAGCGCTGGTCCCTGTCGCACCAGCAGGCACGGGTGGTGGTGCACCAGCGGCAGCGGAGGTACAGCCGCAAGCGGTGGCGACGGCGCGTGGCAGTCGCGGCGTTGAAGCGGCTACCGCCGGTGGTCCTACTAGCGGTGCTGCTCCAGGCCCCACCGAGTTATCTGCTGCCGCACCACTCGCTGCAGCTTCGCAGCTAAGTCGAGCGCAAGAGGCGGATGGCGCCACTGCCGCTTCAACGGGTGGAGGTCAACCAACAGCTACGGATGAAGATGAAGAAGCCAAAGCTCGTCGCTTGGCTCGTGCTGCACTTGGTGCTCAAGGTACTGCTGGCGGCGCAAATACCAGCGTCACGGCAGATGCTGCGGGGACAGCGGCGAGCGGCGAGTCGACACCGAATGCTGGTGCAGCGGGCAATGGAGATGCAGCTCTGAAAGCAGTCGCCACGACCGCGATGATGCGCGGGCGACCACTGGACGGACCGAGTCGCGGTACGGCGGGTGCCGCTGCCGAGCGGGGACAGGCGAGTGCCAGTGGTGCGACGCCCAATGAACTCGACGGCACCGTGACATCGACCAAACCCACCGATTCACCACTCATCGGACAAGCAGGCACATCGCCTGGTCGACGAATGGTCGAGGCAGGTGCCGAGCAGGGGCCGTTGACGCCCGCGCCGCTCGAGGGATTAGCCGGAGTGCCCCGCGCCGCGGCTCTGGCCAATTCACCCGGTAATGGCAATCCCGTCGATTTACCTACTGTTCCCAGCGAAGTCGCTCAAGCCACCTCGGACCATGTCATGACTGCCGACGGACGAGCCAAGCTGCAGCGACAAGCAACCGGTGCGGCTCTGAATGCAGATGTCGCAGCGGCCGTGGGTGCAGGTGGTTTGGGTAGCGAGTTGACTCCGGATGTCGGTGTGACGACAAGATTGGCAAGTGCCGATTCCCTGCAAGTCCAGCTCCGCAGCGCTCGACTCCTGCGACAACAAGTGGGTGGAGTGCCGAGTACGAGTACCGCGGCCGTGCTCCCCACCGATTCATTCCGTCAACGGGCGGGACGAGTGCCGGGGAATTCACGTGGCAGTGGTAGTCCACCACCGGAAACGGAGGAGACAATCGAACGCGGACTCGCGTTTCTCGCTCGCTACCAATCGCCCGATGGCAGTTGGAGTTTGAGTATCGCGGGGGAAGAGGCGGCGTTATCGTCGAACACGGCGGCTACCGCTTTGGCGCTGATCGCGTTTCAAGGTGCGGGATACAACCATCGAGAGCATAAGTATCAGCAAGCGGTGCGGGCGGGTCTGGATCACCTGGTGAAAAATCAGCGCGCAGATGGGGATCTGTTTGTGCCGATGGATGATGAATCGAATCGCAGCGTCTGGTTGTATAGTCACAGTGTCGCCACGTTGGCGCTGTGTGAGGCGTATGGGATGACGCAAGATCCGGCACTCAAGGAGCCGGCACAGAAGGCGATCAACTTCATCGTCGCCGCTCAGCATAAACAGCGCGGCGGCTGGCGGTACGCACCAGGAATTGGTGCCGACACGTCGGTGAGTGGCTGGATGTTGATGGCGATGAAGAGTGGCGAGTTGTCGAATTTGAAGGTGCCACCAGAGGCCTATCAAGGGATTCGCAAATGGCTGGATGATGCCCAAGCATCTCCCTCACAGCGACATCTCTATCGCTACAATCCGCTCGCCCCGGACACGCCTTCGCAGCGACACGGTCGCGAGCCGACTCGCACCATGACCTCGGTCGGTTTACTGATGCGGCTCTACACCGGCTGGCGGCGTGATCAAAGCGATATGCTCAAAGGTGCCGATGCACTAGCCCAGTATCCGCCACAAATCGGCACGGTGCGCAATCCCGAACGCGATACTTACTACTGGTACTATGCCACTCAGGTCATGTTCCACATGGGCGGTAAATATTGGAGTGAGTGGAATGGTCGACTCCATCCGCTGTTGACGCAAAGTCAGGTGCTGGAGGGACCGATGGCAGGTAGCTGGGAACCCCTGGGCCCAGTTCCTGATCGCTGGGCAGCACACGCCGGGCGATTGTATGTGACGACGATGAATCTGTTGTCACTGGAGGTCTATTATCGCCACTTGCCCATCTACGACGACGTGGGAAAGTAGCTGCATAATCCGTCCCACTCGAGCGATTCGTCTAATTCGTGGTTCCCTAACCAGACCAGCGATTCGCTCGATTTGTCCGATTCGCTCGATTCGCTCGATTCGTCCGACTGGCCCCATTTGTGGTTCTGTTCAGCGTTCTACGTCGCAATGATTAACCGCGCAGAATGCCGATGAGCATCGCGCGAAAAACGGGCGCCAGTTCTTCGTAGTCGCGTGATTCGGCTTGAGTGAAGACGACGAGTGTTTCGTGGCGGTGATGGAAACTCACGGCCTGAGCGCCGACGAGGAAGTCGAGGCAATAGAAGTTCATGTCGAACCCGACCAGTTCGTGACCTTCGAGTACTTCCAAGATCGGTTCCGCCTCCACTGATTCATATTCGGCCCGCATGGTGTTGAGAGCTTGTTCAGTGAGTTCCCGTGGGGAGCTGGAGGGGAAGATCTGGAGGATCCAGACCGCGCCCGATGGTGATTGCAGGGAAAGAGAGCGGGGTGAGCCTTCGGTCTGCTCTTCGGTAATCTCCCAGTTTTCGGGAAAAAGAACGGGGAAACCAAGTTTGGTATAGCGGCTGGTCATGATGGCGATCGCTTGTGTATTGAGGCTGCCAAGGTGGCTCTATCTTCTTGCACAGAATGGATTTAGTAAAGGTCGAGAGCCGTAACGAGGGAACACTGGGCAGTTTGCCGTTGTTTCCCCCGTCGGAATTCGCTAATTTCCCGCACTTCTGAGGGCAAAGAGTCCGGTTATGACTGAAATACGGCTCTGCGAACTGCCGATGATAGCGGTTAGGGGGTCAGGATGACCACCTGGAAGTGAGCGGCAAATGCGTGGATCGCGGCACTCGAACGAATGGATTCGGCGAGAGCGATCGACCGGAATGAACTCCGGATCGGGCCGGGCGTGGTCGTTTTTAAGTAACGACTCGTGGCGGTCTCACCCGTTCACTTTTCTTCTGCTTCGGGCGCTGCTGCTCGTCTTGCTGACGAGTGGCTCTGGCTGTCGGCTACTCAATCGCTCTGCACCATCCGCACAAATCCTGGCCTCGCGGCAGCTCAACCTGCGAGGAACCGATGCCTTACAGCGCGGTCACTGGGAAGAGGCGGAATTGAATTTTCAGCGAGCGATCCAGCATTGTCCCACGGATGAGCGTTCGCGGGCTGGTCACGCCGAGGCGTTATGGCAGCGGGGGGAATGGGATTTAGCCATTCGGCAAATGGAAGAGGGTGTGAATCTGTCGGGTGGCGATCCAGAGATGCTAGTGCGACTGGGCGAAATGCGGCTGTCGAGAAATGATCGAGACGGCGCGTCGATCTGTGTCGAACGAGCCCTGCGAACCAAGCGACAACTAGCCAGTGCTTGGGCGCTGCAGGGCGATGTGCTGCGAGCGAGTGGAGATTTGGAAGCGGCCCTGGGAAGCTATCACCGCGCACTGCAAGTACAAACGAATTACTGCCGAGTGGAGCTAGCGATAGCGGAAGTCTACCAGCAACAGCAGCGACCGCAGCGTGCGTTATCGACCCTGGATGCCTTGAGTGAACAGTATCCGCCGCACCAGATTCCCGCACAGGTGCATTATCTGCGCGGCATCACTCAGCATTCACTCGCTCGTTACGACGAAGCAGCGGTCAGTTTATCGCAAGCGGTGCAGGCTGGTACGGTGCCCGCAGCCTGTCTGATTCAGCTGGCGGACTGTCAGGTGAAACTGGGGGACCTCGTGGCTGCCCGCGCAACAGTCGCGGAGGGTCAGCGTCGGTTCCCTGGCGACGTCACTTTTCTGAAGCTGCGAGCAAACCTGGAGCAAGGTCAGCCCAGCATGGCCGCCCTCTCCAGTCCTGGGATGTAGGCATCCGGTTACGTCACTCACGAGGTTTGAGTAAAGAGTGTCGCGATGAGCGATCGTATTCATTGCTGCTGGAAACAGCCCGATACATCCAGCTCGGGAAAACTCGCTTTCAGCGCCGCGTGCACGAGTTCTAGTTTCCGATAAACACTTGCCCGCGAAGTATTCAAGGCCCTCATCATCTCCGGTGTTGTTGTGCCACGTAACCACAGCATATCGACTTGCAACATCTCTTGCTCTCGCGCTTCGGACTTCTTCTCGACCGTCGCCAGCTGCTGATCGACCGTCGCCTTGGCTTGGCCGAACGACTTGAGGCTCGCCTTGAGCCGTTCTTCGTAGACACCCAGTTGGCTGGTGGGGCCTTTATCGACCATGCCGACGAGTTCCACGAACCCGCTTTTCATCGTGTGCATGGCTACGCTGCTTTGCGAAACCGCAAAGCCCGCCGTGGAACCGCCGACCAAAAGCGCCAACGTTTTTAACAAATGCGTCTTCATCACCACTCTCCTCATTTACACTTCTTGGCTTCAGCACTTTGCCGTTGCTCTACCAGGCAATCACGGAACTCGCCGCGAGTGTCTCAGGCAGTAAAAGATTTTTATGGTTGATGTAGTAGCGGCCCGGCGTAAGCCGTCCGGCCAGCCTTTTAAAGGTGTTCTGGGATGGCTACCGTTCACCAGCACCGTGACGGCATCAGGCCGGGGAAACGACATTGCAACAAAAGATTGCTCCCTTCTCCCCCATAAGAAAAATAAGGTGGTTATCCATTATGTGATATCTATTTATTTTTCTTATGGGGGATAAGCGTAAGGATTTGGATTGCTAACTTCGACTCAAGCATGACTCA
>JBJSXJ010000336.1:0-27540 GCA_046086325.1 Planctomycetota bacterium
ACCGTCACCGTGCCACTCGCCGTAATCGGCGAAATCAATTGCAGACGATAGGTCTTGCCAATCGTTAGACCACTGATTTCCAGATCAGAAATCGAGGCGGTATAAGCAATCCACCAGACGTGATTAAGCAGATCATTGTAGGCGGTATTCGAGATCGTAAAACCACGATCGTCTGCGGAGTTATGTCCCCAGCCCGACTCGATCGTCCGATTCGGATCTTCCCACGGAGCATTAAAACCGCCGAAGGGGTTGATGAGGCTCGAGATACTCGTGCCAAACGTGAGTCCGTTATCCAGCGTCAAAGGCGATTCACCACCGTCACCAAAGTGATTGGCCTCAATGAGCGTCCCCGAGTTCAGAATTTCGGAGCCTGTGGCAGAAGGTGAAACATCAAGCGTCCGGGTTGAATAAGCGACTGTCGTCACGCCCGCTTGGACTGTCGTTCCCGTGAAGCCCAAGATCGCCAGACAGACCACACACCACCAAAATACTCGGCTCATGATTCACTCGCTCCCTGTTAATAACCGTCAAATATCGCTCCAGTTCGAGTAAGCTACCATCCTTCGCTCAGTTCGACAACTGGAACAGCGTCGCGTGGTAATCGTAGTGATTCACGATTTGGTCGACGGCGTGATTGTCCTGGTTCACCGACAACTGGAATTTCGCGGGCCGCGAGTCAGCGAATTTGTGAGGGCATCCTGCCATTCGGATCGCAGCCTCCTGCCGCGAAGGTTTAGCGCTTTGGTGCCCATCCCGAAGTGGGAAGTGCGGCGGCCCGGTTTTGTTGTCGTCGTGCGCGAGCTTCCTCCAGTTTTTGATCGCACTGCCCGTCCGGTTGCCGGAAGGCCCGCTCGGCCTGATCGAGCACCTGCTTGCCCCAAGGGTCGATCATGCTCGGCTGAATCTGGTACTCGTCAGCCAAATGGCTAACCGGCACCTTGTCGCCCAGATGGTGTCGAACCACTGGCGCCTTTCGGACGTCCGAAAAATGACGTCGTGTACGTTCTGTCGACACACATTCAAGAACATCCCCTATGCATCGCCTCGAATGGCCTCAAAAATCGTCATGGACCTTCACCGCCAGCGATTGATAAGGCAGCGCGCAGCACCGCCGGTTTCGTATTTGAATTAAGGCAACCTATGGAGGCATCCGTATCACCAACAACTGCCAGGTAAGTTGTATGACCGGATCGAGCCTGCACCGAAGAGCATTGGTAAGGATGCGTCGCGGTCGCGTACGCTTTTCGGTTGGCTGGATCATCCCAGGATTTTGTTAAATCAATGCTATCGTAGAGCGATTTTTGCTCCAAAACCGGGTAACAGCAGCGCTAGTAGCAACGCCAGAATGAATAAGACTCCAAGCACGGCACGCAAACCGCCCCGCGGCCGAATAACAGGGCTCGGCAACGGTAAGTTCACCTCTGGACTTTGATGAAGCGATTCGTTGGTAGCAGTCATGCCATCCTCCAAAACCATAATCCGCCCTGAAGTATTGTCACACTCAAACTACGCCAGCAGCTCCGCCACCACCTTGCCGGGCTGGCCGTCGAGCAGCGAGCCGTCGCCGGTCGCTCGGCGCATGACCACTCGACGTGGATCTAATCCAAACAGTTGGAACAGCGTCGCGTGGTAATCGTAGTGAGTCACGATTTGTTCCACAGCGTGATGACCTAGTTCATCGGTCGCTCCATGCACGTAGCCCGCCCGAATGCCACCGCCCGCCAGCCACATGCTGAAACCATACGTGTTGTGATCGCGGCCGATATTCTGCTCGTTCTGAATCACCGGCAACCGCCCCATCTCACCGCCCCAGTGCACCAGAGTCGTGTCCAGCAGACCGCGCGCCTTCAAGTCCTGCACTAAGGCGGCGGCGGGGCGATCCGTCTTGCGACAGACATCCGGTAAACCAGTCACGATCCCGCCATGATGATCCCACGTCTGATTCCCTGTATAAATCTGCACAAAACGCACTCCACGCTCAATCAACCGCCGAGCGAGCAGGCAGCGAGTGCCGTAGTCACGCGTGACCGGATCATCAATTCCATACAACTTGTGAGTGGCGGCTGTTTCTTGATTGATATCGAGCGCCTCTTTAGCTGACAATTGCATCCGCGCCGCTAACTCGTAACTGGCAATCCGAGCCGCCAAATCGGTCTCGCCGGGATGATCCGCCAGATGACGCCGATTCACGTCCCCGACCAGCTTGAGCAATCGCTGCTGTGGTAAGCCTTGCATCTCCGCTGGTGCATCAAGATTGGGAATACGAGGCTCACGCGGCCGTATCACGGTGCCTTGATAGAGCGCGGGCAACCAGCCATTCGACCAGTTGTCGACACCGAGTACCGGCAGTCCAGTCGGATCGGTCAGCGCGACAAACGCGGGGAGATTCTGATTCTCAGTCCCCAAACCATACGTGAACCAGGAACCTAAACTCGGGCGACCGGCCACCGGCCGACCACACTGCAGCGCATGAATCGACTGACCATGATTATTTACGCCGGTGTGCATCGAGCGAATGAGCGTGATGTCGTCGGCAATTTCCGCTAAGCCCGGCAACAGTTCACTCAGTTCCATCCCGCAGCGACCTCGGGGAGCGAACTTCCACGGTCCCGAAAACAATTTGGCACTCGCCTGCGCCGCATTGTCATACTTAATATCACCGTCGAATTTGGTGAGATGTCGCTTCGCTAACTCCGGCTTGGGATCAAACAAGTCCAGGTGACTGGGGCCACCCTGCATGAACATCGAGATCATGGCCGTGGCGCGCGGAGCAGCCGGCGGTGCCTTGGGCAACAGGTCGAACTGCGGACGACCAATCAGCGGCTGTACCGGTTCCGCTGCCGTCACCGATCGTCGGCCATCCTGCTGCAACAGATGCGTCAGTGCCAACCCGGCTAACCCAAATCCTTGACTGGCTAAGAAATGTCGTCGATGCATAACTTCATTCCAAAAAAACTGAGCGTGTTGCTACGCCAGCGATTGAGCGTCCCACGAATCAGAACAACCAGTTACTCGCGATACAGGAATTGATTGGAGCAGAGCAGTGCTTGGCAGAGATTGGCCAGCGCTTGTTCCGCAGCATTTTTTGCTGGAGCAGTCTGTCCTTTCTCTACTACCGCTGCTGGTCGCTCTCGGTAGATCTGAGTCTGCTCGGCTAAAAACTGCACTAGCTCCGCCGTCGTCGCCTCCGTCGGCTCCTGACATAAAACCAAGCGCCACGCCGTGCGAACTTGAGCGTTCACGTCTTCGCCCGCTACCTGACGCACACGCCGCGCCACCAATTCACTTTGCGACAACAGGAATTCGTTGTTCATGAGCAAGAGCGACTGCGGCGCGACGGTCGATGTCAATCGCAGCTCGCAGTTTGGCGAGAGGGTTGGAGCGTCGAACGCTTCGAGCATCGAGAGGGGCCAGGTGCGTCGCACCTGCACATAAATCGTACGGCGGTATTCCTGGCCACCCATCGTACGGCTGTCGTTTGTGGGCCGACCAGCAGAATCACGGGAATCCTTTCCAACCGTCACCATGCCGACATCATCGGGTGCGACCGGAACCGGCGATCCAAAGGCACGTTCCACCAACATCCCCGACGCACTCAAGATCGAGTCACGTAAAACTTCTGCTTCCACTCGTCGCACCGACATACGCGACAACAGCCGATTGTCCGGATCCACCGCCTCGGCCCGCTCCGAGCGACGTGACGATTGCCGATAAGCGGTCGACGTCATCAGCAGGCGATGCAGCGACTTCAGTTGCCAAGGCTGTACAACACTGGGCGAGGGCGAATGACCGGTGAAAGAACCGGCGAGCCAGTCGAGTAGTTCGGGGTGGCTGGGACGTTCACCTTGAGTGCCAAAGTCTGCCGGTGTCGCTACCAGTCCGCGACCAAAATGCTGCAGCCAAAAACGATTCACCAGCACGCGCCCCAATAATGGATGCTGGCCATTCGTGAGATGTCGAGCGTAAGCGAGTCGGCGTCCGGAGGTAGGCACGGCGGGGTCATCCGTCGGCAACTCTCCGCCACCACTGCCCAGCACCATTAGCTCGCTCGGGAGCACCGCTTCTCGCGGCTGCTTGTGATCACCTCGATAGAATAATTTCGTAACAGGAATCTGTCCCGGTACCTCCGTTAAACAGGGCACAAAATCATCGGCAGGTTTACGAGTCTGAGCGGCCGAGGTCAGTTCGTTGAACTTTTTCGTATGCTCGTCAACTCGCTTCTGATCGTATAGATAGGCGCTGCCAGCAGAGACGCCAATACTCGGATACTCCTTGATTAGTTTCACCTGTTCGGGTGTGCGATCTTTCTCCGTGGCGCGTCGAGCTTGCCGAGCGGGCTCGCGCAGCTCCTCGGGCAATTTAGCGACTTCACGTTCCAGAATCTCCTGGATGATCTTTTCCATATCAGCCGAGCGTTCCTCGCCGATTTTCTTGACCTCCGCATCGACCTCCGCCGCTCGTTGACGCTCCGCATCACTCCAGAGTGACACCAGTCGAGCTGCGGGCTGACGCCAATTAGCAACATCATAGGCCGGTTCAAAAATCGCTCGAAAACGATAATAGTCGGTCTGTGAAATTGGATCGTAGCGATGATTGTGACACTGCGCACAACCGACAGACAAACCGAGAAGCGAACTCGATACGATCTTGATCGTTTCCGCGATCACATCATTGCGAGCGGCCTCTTGATCAACACCGCCCTGCCCTGTTCCATCGGGTCCCATCCGCAGGAAACCGGTCGCGGCCAGCAGTTCAGCTTGCGTGGCATTCAAATTGGTAAGAGGCGGCGTGAGCAGTTCGTCGCCCGCCAATTGCTCGACAATCAGCTCGTTCCAAGGGCGATCCGCATTGAGCGATCGAATCACATAATCGCGATACTTGTAGGCATACTTGCGTTCTGGATCCGCCTCGGTGTAGCCATCACTATCGGCGTACCCAGCGACGTCCAGCCAATGTCGTGCCCAGCGTTCGCCATAACGTGGCGCAGCGAGGAGGCGATCGAGCCAGCGCTCATAAGCATCCGGTGCCTCATCCCGTAAGAACTCCTCCACTTCTTCGCGTCCATCCGAAACTGGAGTGACACCCCAAAGGTCGATCATCGTGCGTCGTGCCAGTACGGCACGTGGCGCCTCCGTCGCAAACGTGAGCGACTGCTTGTCAAGTTCGGCCAGCAGAAACTGATCAACGGGCGTTCGCGCCAGGGCTGGCTGCGAGTGGCCTGGAGGAGCAACCATACGGACCGGCTGAAAGGCCCAGTGCGAACGTTCTTCCTCCGAAATCGCGCCCGGTGGCGGCACGGTTGCGGGCTCCTCTTTGACGGTCTTCGCTCCTTGCTCGATCCAGCGTTTCAAAAGATCTAATTCAGCGCGCGAAAGCTTCTTTTCACCGGGCGGCATTTCCCCCTGCTCCACCCGTTGCCAGAGCAGACTTTCCGAGAGCTTGCCCGGAACGATCGCCGGACCACTCTCACCACCTGTCCGCGCCAGTCGTGCCAGCCGCAGATCCAGCCCTCCGGCCAGTTTGGGTTCGTCTCCGTGACAATGCCAGCAGCGGGCCTTGAGCAGGGGACGAATCTGCGTTTCGTACGCCACAGGTTGCTCGGTACCAGCCGGCTCCTCCGCGAACACTGTTCCAGAGCTGCCAGTCATGCGAGAAGCAGCCGACGGCGGAGACGTTCCTTCGCCGGGGTCCAGGCAAAGACCGAGCAGAATAGAGACCAGCAGGAGCCGGCGGAGGTACAGCAGGGAACGAACGCGAGTCAGACGCCGAGCCGCAGAGGGCAGCGTGATGAACGCACGAGTATGAGGCGGGAGTGGATTTTGCATCCCGCTATTATCTAAAGCGCATACTCCTGCATCAACTCCGTAGGCGCTGCTTGGTACTCGAATGGCTCCAGGGAGCAACCGGCACGACCTTGGCTGAGGCTGCGCATGGCGCTGGAGTAACCGAACAGTTCTTTCAGCGGTGCGTGGGCTTCAATGGTCGTCAGACCACCACGGTTTTCTGTCTTGGCGATGAGTGCGCGACGCTTCTGCAGGTCACTCACAAAATCGCCCACATATTCTTCGGGAGTCTTGATGTCGAGCTTCATGATCGGTTCCAGCAGCACCTTGCCGCCCTCATGCAGTCCTTTTTGGAACGCATCATTGGCAGCGATCCGAAACGCACGCTCATCCAGATTCTCGGGATCAAACTCGCCTCCCAAAAACGTCACCCGAATTTTCATGAGTGGGAAACCGGCGATGACTCCGCCACCTTCGCCACAGCTTTTGAGTTCCTCCATCGTGATATTCACCATCGACTCGGGAAGTTGCTCGAAGGGTACGGCGTTGAGCGTAATGACACCTTGCTGCGTGTCGGTTAACGGTTCCATGCGCAAACGAATCTTGGCGAACAGATTTTGGCCCGCCAACTGACGATGGCATTCACCCACAACTTCCACCGACCGCTCAATGGTTTCGCGGAAACTCACCTGAGGCTTATGGAACTTCACATCCAGGTTGAAGTCGCGAAGCAAGCGATTCTTGATGATCTCCAAATGCAATTCACCCATACCGCGAATCAGTGTCTGTCCCGTATCACCCATCGTGACTTGCAGCGTTGGGTCTTGGCGTTTGAGCAGGTCCAGAGTGTCGGCCAGCTTCTTGCGTTCCGTCGTGGACTCGGGCTCCACCGCCATCGAGATCACCGATTCCGGGAACTGAATCGATTCCAGCAGGATCGGCTCGCGCGTGTCCGCCAGCGTGTCGCCGGTAATGGATTGTCGCAGCCCGATCACGCCGACAATGTCGCCCGTATCCGCCAGCTCGACCTGCTGCTCTTTCTTGGTGGCATGAATCTGCCAGAGCTGAGCCACGTTTTCCTTGAGATCTTTGCCGGGGTTGAAGACACGCGAGTTCGGCCGTAGCTGGCCCGAATAAACTCGCACCCAAGCGATATCGCCGGTCTTGGCCGGGAGGATCTTGAAGACCAGCCCGCAAAACGGTTCGCTGGGCGATGGCTTGCGTTGTTCGCGAGTTTCTTTCTTCTTCTTGTCGACGCTGGTTCCATCAATGGGCGGCATATCGAGTGGGCTGGGGAGATAGTACTGCACGGCATCCAGCAGTGGCTGAATGCCAGCCCCTTGCAACGCCGCTCCGCATAACACCGGCTGCAACTGCCGCTCGATCGTCGCTTGTCGAATCACGCGCCGAATCAGCTCCACCGGAATCGGCTGTTCCGCCAGTGCCAATTCCATCATCTCAGCGGAATGATTGTAGAGTCGTTCGAGTAGCGATTCACGCCACAACTGCGCCTCGGGAAGCAACTCCTCGGGAATCTCCGCAGTTACCACTTCGCGTCCCTGCGGGCCGCCGGGGAACGAGAGCATTTTCATTTCAATCAGATCGATGACCGCGCGAAAAGGCTGCTGCACGTGAGCGGGTCCCTGGCCGACCGGAATCTGCAGCGCCAGCGGCTGGGAGTTGAGCCGCTTAGTCATCTCGTCCAGAACCGACTCGAAGTTTGCGCCTTCACGATCCAGTTTGTTGATGAAGGCGATGCGCGGTACATGGTACTTGTCCGCTTGTCGCCAGACGGTCTCGCTCTGCGCTTCGACACCTTCGCGCGCGCTAAAGACCACCACAGCTCCGTCCAGCACTCGCAGACAGCGTTCGACCTCCGCCGTGAAATCGACGTGTCCCGGCGTATCGAGCAAGTTGACGTGCACGTCTTTCCACTCGAAGGTGACGCAGGCGGCGTAGATCGTGATTCCACGCTCCTGCTCTTCGGCGTCGTCGTCCGTGGTGGTCGTGCCGGAGTCGACGGCTCCGGCGCGATGCTTCGCTCCACTGGCATACAGCATCCGCTCGGTGACCGTCGTCTTGCCGGCATCAATATGAGCGATGATGCCGATGTTGCGAATGTTTTCAATATTACGAGCCATCGAATGTCAGCTCCACATCTCACCGCACGGGGGCGGTGAGTCGAGTTGGGGCAAAGAAAAACGCCGCGCGGAAGACCGAGCGGCGTTTAAAAATTCGACACGGCCTCAATTGCCCAGGGCCAAGGGCACTGCGGAAAACCAGCAGCTTACCAGGCGAAGTGAGCGAAGGCCTTGTTCGCGTCCGCCATCTTGTGAACGTTGTCCCGACGCAGCCATGCCGAGCCTTCACGATTGAAGGCGGCATGCAATTCGTCCGCCAACTTGACGTGCATTGGTCGGCCCTTTTTCTCGCGGCAGGCGAGCAGGAGCCAGCGAATCGCGAGCGACTGCTGACGATTCCGATTGACCTGCATCGGCACCTGATAGGCAGCACCACCGACGCGGCGTGAGCGGACTTCGATGTGCGGCTTTACATTCTCGACCGCCACCGTAAAGACCTCGATCGGCTCCCGTTCCGGAACCTTGGTTCGCAGGATTTCGAGTGCATCGTAGAAGACCTTTTGAGCGACAGCTTTTTTGCCATCGTACATCAGGCAGTTGATGAATTTGCTGGCCAGCAGCGACTTGTACATCGGGTCTGGCTTAAGCGTCGACGAACTAGCGGTAATGGCACCCATGGACTAACCCTTTTTCGCTCCGTAACGACTGCGCGACTGCTTGCGACCTTGCACTCCTTGAGTATCCCGAGTGCCACGAACGACTTGGTAACGCACGCCCGGCAGGTCGCGCACACGCCCACCACGTACGAGAACAATCGAGTGTTCCTGGAGGTTGTGACCTTCACCAGGAATGTAGACGGTCACTTCCTTGCCGTTGGTGAGCCGCACACGCGTGATCTTACGCTGAGCGGAGTTGGGCTTCTTGGGGGTCGTGGTACGAACCAACAAGCAGACGCCTTGCTTAAACGGCGACTTTTCCAAAACCGGTGACTTGCTGAACCGACGCTTCTGTCGGCGCGAGCGACGAACGAGCTGATTAATCGTGGGCATGTACGACTTTTCTTTTACCTGGATGCGTGGTAACGCAGTAAATTGCGAATTGGCTAAGTTAATGGTTCCTGGCTATGTGTCAAGGGCTGTTGGAGATTCATCCCCCAAGAGCCCCTGACCTTAACGATCCTTATTCGTCCCCTAAATCACCGCCCGTGCCGAACAACTTGTCGATGGCACTCGACGATGATCCGGCAGCGGCTGAACGACCCTCGGAGGCACTTTCCTCGGCCGACGGCTGCAGCAGTGGGAATTTCTTCTCCAACGTGCTCGCCTGGCTCTCCATCCCCACCATCGCCTCGGTCGACACTCGCACCTCGGCATCCTGGTAGGTACGGAATCCGGTACCGGCCGGAATCAAGTGACCCAGGATCACGTTTTCCTTCAAACCCACCAGATTGTCGACCTTGCCCGCCAAGGCGGCTTCCGTCAACACCTTGGTCGTTTCCTGGAAACTGGCTGCCGAGATAAAGCTGGAGCTCTGCACGGCCGCTTTGGTGATCCCCAACAACTGCGTGCTGGCGGTCGCCGGCTTAGGCTTGGCACCCTTGGCCGGTTGCCCACCCAAAGCCTCAATCTGCGAGTTCACCTGTTCGAGCACCTCACGGGGTACGATCGAACCCTGCGTGTAGTTGCTGTCACCCTGGTGAGTGATCTTGAGGCACTGCGCCAAGCGATTGTTCACCTCGCGGAAGTCGAACTTGTCCATCACCAATCCGGGCAACAAGGCGGTATCACCCGCCGACTCCACACGCACCTTACGGAGCATGCGAGCGATGATGATTTCCAAGTGCTTGTCGTTGATGTCCACGCGCTGGCTACGATAAACGCTTTGAATTTCATGCAGCAGGTACTGCTGCACCGCTTCTTCGCCGGAGATTCGCAGAATGTCGTGTGGCACCAGTGGGCCATCGACGAGTGCTTGCCCCGCCTTCACATGGTCACCCGAGTGCACGAGGAACCGCTTACCGTGCGGCAACAAGTGCTCCCGCTCTTCACCCGTTTCGCTGCGCAGAATGATCGTGCGTTTACCACGACGCTTCTCGCCCAGCAATTCGACGATGCCATCGATTTCACCCATGACGGCGGGATCTTTGGGCTTGCGAGCTTCAAAAATTTCCGTCACTCGCGGCAGACCACCCGTGATGTCCGTAATACCGGACGCTTCACGCGGCGTCTTGGCGAGCACCGAGCCAGCAGCCACGAAATCACCTTCGGTCACTTCGATGTGAGCTCGTTCTGGCAAGTAGTAGACTTCGATCGGCTTGCCATCCGCGTCTTCCAACACGATCTGCGGATGCAATTCGCCCTTGTGATCCATGATCAAGCGGCGCACGTGACCGCCAGGATCCTTCTCCATACGCATCGTCTCGCCTTCCACCACGTCTTCGTAGCGGACCTTACCGGAGACTTCCGCGAGAATCGGAATACTGTGTGGATCCCATTGGCACAATACAGCGCCCGCCTTCACTTCCTGCCCTTCGGTGACCTTCAGCGTGGCACCCGTCGGCACGTCGTACTTATCCAGTTCGCGTCCCTTCGGATCCAACAACGAGATCTCGGCATTGCGCGTGAGAACGATGTCTTTACCTTCGGCATTCTTCACGAAACGCATACGAGTGAAGCGGACCGTACCGCCCTTCTTCGCACGCGTCTCGCTCTCCTCGACGCTCGTGTTCACCGTACCACCGATGTGGAACGTTCGCATGGTGAGCTGCGTACCAGGTTCACCGATACTCTGAGCGGCGATAATGCCCACCGCCATGCCCTCTTCCACCAGCGAACCGGTCGACAGATCCATACCGTAGCACAAGCGGCAGACGCCCAGCCCGGCTTCGCAGGTCATACCGCTGCGAACCTGAATCTTCTCCAGCCCCATATCTTCGATGCGGCGAGCAATCTCGGGAGTAATGAGGTCGTTTTCCTTCACCACCACCTCTTCCGTGATCGGGTTGACGATGTTGGAGCGGCTTACGCGTCCCATGACGGCTGCCGACAACTTCACTTCCACCTTCTCACCACGATAAATCACACCCTTGGTAACACCCTGGGTTGTACCGCAATCGTGCTTGGTCACCACCACGTTCTGCGCGACGTCGGCCAGCTTACGAGTTAAGTAACCCGAGTCCGCGGTCTTCAGAGCCGTATCAGCCAACCCCTTGCGAGCTCCGTGGGTCGAGCTGAAGTACTCGAGCACCGTCAGACCTTCGCGGAAATTCGCCTTAATCGGCGTCTCGATAATCTCACCCGTCGGCTTCGCCATCAAACCACGCATACCGGCGAGCTGCCGAATCTGTTCGATACCACCTCGAGCACCCGAGTGCGCCATGAGGAACACTGGGTTGACGTACCCGTTGCCGCCGCGATCATCATGTTCCATCGCCTGCAACATTTCGGCCGTAATCTGCTCGCGAGCATGCGTCCATTGATCGAGCACTTGGTTGTAGCGTTCGACGTCGGTGATCACGCCTCGTTCGTAGTGCTTCCGATACTTGAGCACTTCCTTTTCGGCCTCGGCGATGATCTTCGTCTTCGAAGACGGAGTGACCAGATCGTCGGTACCGAACGACAAACCGCTGCGCGTGCTTTCGCGGAAGCCGAGCTGGTTCATGTTGTCGAGCAGCTCAATCGTGGCTCGTCGCCCCAGCCCGTGATAGCAATCGGAAATCACGTTCGCCAAGTCACCGGAACGCAGCGACTGATTGTAGAAATCCATGCCCTTGGGGAGCATCATGTTGAAGAGCACACGGCCGACGGTCGTCGGCACCAGTTCGCCCGGTCGACGCTTATCGTCCTCGCTCTTCACGCGGCGACTACGCGGCAAGCGCACCTTGATGCGAGCGTGCATATCGACCACGCGATGCTGGAACGCACTTTCCGCTTCTTCCAGCGACGCGAACTTCATCCCCTCGCCCTTGCGACCAGGCAGCTCGATCGTCATGTAGTAGCAACCCATCACCGTGTCCTGCGACGGACTCATGATCGGCTTGCCATTGGATGGCGCGAAAATGTTGTTCGTCGACATCATCAGCGTGTGTGCTTCCACCTGCGCTTCAATCGACAGCG
This sequence comes from Planctomycetota bacterium, assembly GCA_046086325.1. Classification (GTDB taxonomy): domain Bacteria; phylum Planctomycetota; class Planctomycetia; order Pirellulales; family Pirellulaceae; genus JBJSXJ01. Next base: position 11,980 of record JBJSXJ010000336.1, read on the forward strand.
GCAAGTGAACAGCCATCTGGTCACCGTCGAAGTCGGCGTTGAAGCCCTTGCACACCAGCGGGTGCAAGTGGATCGCATTGCCTTCCACCAGCACCGGTTCGAATGCCATGATACCCATACGGTGAAGCGTCGGAGCACGATTGAGCAGCACCGGGTGATTCTGAATCACCGATTCCAGAATATCCCACACCTCCTCATCTTTGCGTTCCAGCATCTTCTTCGCACTCTTGATCGTGTCGGCATGGCCGAGATCCTTGAGCTTGCGAATGATAAACGGCTGATACAGCTCCAGAGCGATCTTCTTGGGCAATCCGCACTGATGCAAACGCAACCGCGGTCCCACCACGATCACCGATCGAGCGGAATAGTCCACGCGTTTGCCGAGCAGGTTTTCGCGGAAACGACCTTGCTTGCCCTTGATCATGTCGGTGAGCGACTTGAGCGGGCGATTGCTGCTGCCGAGCACTGGGCGCTTGCAGCGATTGTTGTCAAACAGCGCGTCGACCGACTGCTGCAACATACGCTTTTCGTTGCGGATAATCACTTCCGGCGCATTCAAATCGACCAGCTTGCGCAGACGATTGTTGCGGTTGATGATGCGACGGTACAAATCATTCAAATCGCTCGTGGCGAAATTGCCCGAGTCGAGCAGCACGAGCGGACGCAGATCCGGCGGAATCACCGGGATCACATCCAGCACCATCCACTCCGGCTTGTTATCGCTGTCACGAATCGACTCGACAATCTTCAGGCGATTGATCAGATCCTTTTTCTTCTGCTTGGAATTCGTCTTGAACAAATCCAATCGCAGCTCTTCGGACAAGGTCACCAGATCGAGTGCGGCGAGCAGTTTGCGCACGGCCTCAGCGCCCATGTCCGCTTCGAACGAACCATCGCCATACTTCGCCCGCGCCTCGCGATACTCTTCCTCCGTCAACATCTGCTGACGTTCCAAGTCCGTCGCCTTCGGATCCACCACGACGTAGTCCTGGAAGTAGATGATCTTCTCAAGGCTCGACGTCTTCATATCAAGCAGGTTGCCGAGGCGACTGGGCATCGCCTTGAAGAACCAGATGTGCACAACAGGTGCGGCCAGTTCGATATGGCCCATGCGCTTGCGACGCACGCGAGAATGCGTGACCTTCACACCGCAGCGATCGCAGATCATGCCCTTGTACTTCATCCCACGGTACTTACCGCAGGCACATTCCCAGTCCTTCTCAGGTCCAAAAATTCGTTCGCAGAACAAGCCATCCTTTTCAGGACGATAGGTTCGGTAGTTAATCGTTTCCGGCTTCTTCACTTCGCCGAAAGACCAACTGCGGATGTCGTGTGGACGGGCCAAGCTGATCTTGACCGAGGCGTAATCATTTACTCGCTCATAAGCGACTTCGCCGATCGACATGGTCCGGGGCTCCTATAGTGGGTAAACGTTTTAAACTGGTTTTGGGGAGGACAAGACCGAGCGTTCCATCCCGGAAACGCTCGGACGAGCGGCCAGAGGCCGCCCCATTACACGCGCCGCTTTTCCAATTGGATGTTCAGCGCCAAACCGCGAATCTCGTTGCAGAGCACATCGAAGCTGGCCGGAGTGCCCGCTTCCAACGTGTTCTCGCCCTTGACCATCGCTTCGTAAATCTTCGTACGACCTTCGACGTCGTCGCTCTTCACCGTGAGCAACTCCTGCAAAATGTAAGCCGCACCGTAGGCTTCCAAAGCCCAGACTTCCATTTCACCAAAGCGCTGGCCACCAAATCGCGCCTTACCACCCAGCGGTTGCTGCGTGATGAGCGAGTAGGGACCGGTGCTGCGCGCGTGAACCTTGTCGTCCACCAAGTGATGGAGCTTAAGCATGTAGATGTAGCCCACCGTCGTCTCTTGCTCCAGCGGCTCACCCGAGCGTCCGTCACGCAGCTGGATCTTGCCGTGACGCGGTAAACCGGCAGCGTCCAACGCGTCGTTGATCTCGCCTTCGGTCGCTCCGTCAAACACCGGCGTCACAGCCTGGAATCCCAGCTTCGCACCCGCCCAGCCCAAGTGCGTTTCCAAAATCTGACCGACGTTCATACGACTAGGCACGCCCAGCGGATTGAGCATGATGTGAATCGGAGTTCCATCGGGCAAAAACGGCATGTCTTCGACCGGCAGAATCTTGGCGATCACACCCTTGTTTCCGTGTCGACCTGCCATCTTATCGCCCACCGAAATCACCCGCTTGGTCGCGATATACACCTTGACCATCTGCAGCACGCCGGTCTTGAGCATATCGCCGCGCTTCATGCTGTTGAGCTGACGATCGCGAGCGTCAATGGCGGCTTCGATTTCCGGCCAACGCGTCTTGTGAATCGCTTCGACTTCCGCAATTCGATTCTCGCTGCGCAACGTCGACGTCACAGAACTCACGCGGAAGTTCGCGGCTCGATCCGCGATGAACTTCGGATCCTGGTCCCGCACCAGCGGTGTCCCATCCTCGTCGCTCACCGTCTTCTCGATCACCTTCTCGATGTCGGCAATCATCCCGCTGAACAACTCGGCAATCGCCTGGTTGCCCTCGGTTTCCGCGTCCTTCAGCTCCTTCTCGAACTTCTTCCGCTCGTCATCGTTGAGGCTCATGCGACGCGAGAACTTCTGCGCGTCAATCACGATGCCTTCGATGCCCGAAGGCACTTCCAGTGAGTCGTTCTTCACTTCCTCACCGACGCGACCGAAGATGGCATGCAGCAGCTTTTCTTCTGGCGTCAATTCCGTTTTCGACTTCGGCGAAACCTTACCGACCAGGATGTCGCCCGGTCGCACATAAGTGCCCACTCGGACAATACCGCCTTCGTCGAGGTTACGCAGAGCCTTTTCGCTGACGTTGGGGATGTCGCGCGTGAACTCTTCACGCCCCAGCTTCGTTTCGCGAATCTCCACATCAAACTCTTCGATGTGAATCGACGTGTAGGTGTCGCTCTTCACCAGGTCTTCGCTGATGATGATCGCATCTTCATAGTTGTAGCCATCGAACGACATGAAGCCGACAAGCACATTGCGTCCCAGCGCGAGCTCACCGTTGTAGGTGGCGGCACCATCGGCAATCACTTGGCCCTTCTCAACGCGATCGCCAAGCTTCACGATCGGACGCTGGTTCAAACAGGTACGTTCGTTGAGTGCTTTGAATTTCCGCAGTTCGTACACGTCGCCGCCAACGACGATGCGATCGCCGTCCACCGCCGTCACCGTGCCTTTACGCTTGGCTCGCACCACCATACTCGAATTGCGGGCCACGTCCACTTCCATGCCGGTCGCCACAATGGGCGGCTCCGTCACGAGCAGCGGTACCGCTTGGCGCTGCATGTTGGAACCCATGAGCGCGCGATTCGCGTCATCATGTTCCAAGAACGGAATCAAACCAGCCGACACGCCCACCATCTGGCTCGGCGACACGTCGATGTACTGAACTTGTTCCGGCTGTACGATCTGGAAGTCGGCCCGATGGCGCGCGATCAACGACGCTCCACCGACAATCCGGTCCTTTTCGACCGTGGTGTCCGCCGGCGCCACATACGCGTCCGACTCTTCATCCGCCCGCAACAGCACCGGTTCCTCAGAACCCAACTTGCCTTTGCTCACCTGCAGATAAGGCGTGACCAAGAACCCGTACTCGTCCACACCGGCATAGATCGCCAAGCTGGAAATCAAACCGATGTTCGTACCTTCAGGCGTCTCAATCGGGCAGATACGGCCGTAGTGCGAAATGTGCACGTCGCGGACTTCGAAGCCCGCTCGCTTGCGATTCAAACCGCCGGGGCCGAGTGCCGACAAGCGTCGTTCGTGCGTGAGCTGCGACAGCGGATTCGTTTGATCCACCACCTGCGACAACTCGCCGCGACCAAAGAAATAATCAATCGCACCGGATACACTCTTGGTGTTCACCAACGTACGCGGCGTCTGATCGGCCAAGTCCTTGAGACTCATGCGTTCCTGAGCCGTGCGACGCAGCTTCAAGAACCCCTTGCGCAGCTCGTCACTTGCCAGCTCATCGATCGTGCGTAAGCGGCGATTTCCCAGGTGATCGATATCATCCACCTCGGCTTCGCCTCCCGATTCCGCCAATTGGACCAAGTACTTGATCGAGGCGATCAGGTCTTCGGGACGGAGCGTCATTTCCTTTTCCGGCACCGCCAATTTCAACTTGCGATTAATGCGGAAGCGGCCCACGCGGCCCAGCCGATAACGATTGACATCGAAGAATTTTTCCTGGAAGAGCGCCCGCGCCTTCTCGAGATTCGGCGGATTGCCAGGACGCAATCGCTGGTAAATACGCAGCAGTGCCTCTTCGTGACTGGAGGTCGTATCTTCAGCCAGACTGTTGAAGACCAAGTTGGTCTTCGGGACCGGCACCACTTCGACCTTGGTCACGCCGCAAGTGCAAATCGTCTCCGCCGCATTCTTGCTGATCCGATGACCAGCCTCGACAATGATCTCACCCGAGCGGCTGGAGCCGACGGGGTAGACGATGTCGTCGACCGCAATCTTGCCTTCGATTTTGCCGACGCTGCGACCGTCAACCACTTTCTCGGTGGTCGTCTCGCAGAACGAACGAATCAGATCCGCGTCGTTGCCATATTTGGCGTGCATCGCCCGCAGGAGCGTCATCGCGGAGAACTTACCGCTTTGGTCGATGCGAATACTGAGCGCATCCTTCTTGGTGGCGTTGATTTCGATCCAACTGCCACGCTCGGGAATAATGCGGCAACTCGGCAGCTTACGATCGACGGTGCCATCCTGCTCCATCACGAAGTCCACACCGGGACTGCGATGCAACTGACTCACCACGACACGTTCCGCTCCGTGAATGATGAACTCGCCACCACCCAGCATGATCGGAATGTCGCCGAGATAAACCTCTTCTTCGACCGGCGTTTCTTTATTGAGTCGCAGGACGACTTTGAACGGCTGTCCGTAGGTCAGGCGCAACTGTCGACATTCGTCGGGGGTGTAGAGCGGTTTGCACAGCTCGTAGCGCACGTAATCCAGCCGGATCGTCTTGTCGTAACTTTCGATCGGGAAGATTTCGCGGAGCACACCTTCCAAACCTTGATCTTTGCGTTTTTCAGCCGGCACGTCGGTCTGCAAAAACGCGACATAGCTCTTAGTTTGAATCTGCGTGAGGTCAGGAATGCCGTAGTGCTTGCGGCCGCTGCCGAAAGTCCGGACTTCCTGAGGATTAAGACGACGTTGAGCGGGGGTAGCCATGAGCTGCAAATCCTTCAAAATCGAGGAAGGGTGCTGACCGGTTCGCCGCATGCCGCGACATAGCGCCGACAGCTAACCGATAAGCACCCTTCAAGTGACGCGCTCCCGTGGAGCGCGATAGTTGGATAAGCGCGCAAGCCGAGACAGATACAACAAGCACAGGCGCGCGCTTGCACGTTTCGATCGGCTTGGTTCCGCATGCGAGTTCCAGACCGCCGACGGTTGGTTCCGTCGGCGGCAAGTTCAGGTTGGCCAACTGGGAGGAAACTACTTGAGTTCCACGGTTGCGCCGGCAGCTTCCAATTCCGCCTTGACTTTCTTGGCTTCGTCTTCCGACACACCCTGCTTGATGGTCGCTGGTGGGTTGTCAACCAATTTCTTGGCGCCCATCAGGTCCATCGCAGTGATCTGGCGAACCACCTTGACGACTTCCAGCTTCTTGTCGCCATGAGCGGTCATAACCACATCGAACTCCGTCTTGGCAGGAGCTGCTTCGGCAGCACCGGCACCGGGAGCGGCGGCCATCACCACCGCGCCACCAGCCGCCGGCTTGATGCCGTGTGCTGATTCGAGGTAGTCGCTGAGCGCCTTGGCTTGCTTGAGCGTCAAATTGGCAATCTTATCGCCGATATCCTTCAGATCCTGTTCCAACACGGCAGAGTCCGACATGGTGCCTACGTTCCTTTCTCACTGGGTACGACGCGAACCGACTCCGCGCCTCTTTTTCATTCCAATCCGAATCACAATTGGTGGGGGCTGCTACAGCTTCACCAAGAAGCCGCCGCTTTTCACAGCTCCGGTCTCGGCATCGCGGCCCCACTTCCCACTTCCGCGACGTCGACCGGGGACCGCGCTGGTTACGCTGCGTCCCCCTCCGATTTCTGCTTGATTTGACTGGCCAACGCGCCACCCACCGAGGTGAGTTGCGAGGCAAGTTGAGCTCCTGGGCCCAAGATCTGTCCGACGAGCAAGCTCAGCTGCTCGGCGCGGCTCGGCCACTTGCTCACCTCTTCCACCTTCGCCGGCGTCAACTGCTCCTTGTCGAGCACACCGCCGCGCGTGGTTAATTTTTCAAAGGCGGGATCCTTCTGGATCTCGATCAGCTCCTTCGCCAACTGGACGAAGTCCGTCGATCCAAACAGCACCGCGGCCGACCCACCCAGCCCCTCGAAGGCCGGAGCGAGCGAAGTACCCTTCGTCGCCAGTCGCGCCAAGCTGTTCTTCACCACCATCAACTGAATGTTCTTATCCCGCAGCTTTTTACGCAACGCGTAGGTCTGGTCCGTCCCCATCCCAATCACGTCGACCAGCAACAGATCGGTTACGCCCTTCAGGCGATTCTCGATGTCCTTGGCCATCAACTGCTTTACATACTTGCTCATGACTATCCCCTACTAAGCCGCCACGCGAACGCTAGGCGACGTCGTCGCACAGATCGATACGCTCTTGATGTACGTTCCCTTGACCGTCCCAGGCTTCAAACCGCTGATGTAATCCAGGAACGCCTGAATATTGTCTCGCAGCGACTCCGCCGAAAAACTCATCTTCCCCACGACCGCATGCACATTCGCGCCATCGTCGTTACGGAACTCAACCTTACCCGCCTTGTATTCACGCACCACCTTCGCCACGTCGGGCGTCACCGTACCAGCGCGAGGCGATGGCATCAAGCCGCGCGGACCAAGAACCTTGCCCAGCGGCCCCACCAAACCCATCATGTCCGGTGCGGCAATGCAGACGTCAAAGTCCGTCCAGCCATCTTTGATTTTCTGTGCCAGCGATTCCTGGCCTACCTCGTCGGCACCCGCTTCCTTCGCCGCGTCGGCCATCGCCCCCTTGGCGAATACCACCACGCGCTGCGAACGACCGATGCCGTGAGGCAACACCACCGAACCACGCACTAACTGATCGGCCTGCTTCGGATCGACGCCCAGATTCAAGTGAATCTCGACCGTCTGATCGTATTTGCCGGGGCCCGCCGAGCTGAAGCTCTTCAGGGTCTCGACCGCCTTCGTGAGCGGCAATGCGTTTTCGGTCCGCTTGGCCGCCATCGCTCGATAACGCTTTGATTTCTTCGCCATGTTGCTCTCGAACTCTCTTACTCTCGTTGACTGTCTCGGGTCCCCATCAGGCACGCGCCGATCGCTCGTCCAGCGTGCGGGCCGCCCGCGATTAACCTACCACGTCAATGCCCATGCTGCGAGCCGTACCCTCGATCATGCGTCGCGCGTGATCGAGATCGCTGGCATTCAGATCTTCTTTCTTCTTCTTGCAGATCTCTTCCACTTGGGCCCGAGTCACCGTGCCCACCTTTTTCTTGTTCGGCTCGCCCGATCCCGACGCGATACCGGCCGCCTGCTTCAGCATCGCCGAGGCGGGGGGACTCTTCGTCACAAACTCGAACGTACGATCGCTATACACCGACACAATCACCGGGATCGGAGTGCCGTTGTATTCGCGCGTGCGATCATTGAACTGGTCGACGAACTGCTTCAGGTTGATACCAAACTTACCCAGCGAGGTACCCACGGGAGGAGCTGGAGTTGCCTTGCCACCGGGCACCTGAAACTTTGCTTGCCCAACTAATTGCTTTGCTTTTGCCATGTTAAATGCCTATCTGCGATCCCCTACCAGGTTTGGCCATCAGGCCCCACACCGGCACTCAGCCCTTTTACACCGCTTCAATCTGCCAATGATCCAACTCGACCGGATTGGGTCGACCGAAAATGTTGATCATCACCGTCACGCGACCGTGGGCTTGATCAATCGTCGACACCTCACCCTCAAAATTCTGAAAATATCCTTCCTTGACTCGCACGCGATCGCCCGTCTTGAACGGAATCGCCGTCCGCACCACTCCAGCCGACTCTTCGTCCGGCTTGACGACTCGCAAAATCTTTTCGACATCGGCCGTCGCCATCGGACTGGGCTTGCCCGATCGACCCGTGAAATCACCGATTCCCGGCGTTTCTCGAACCACAAACCAGGACTCGTCCGTCAGCGCCATATTGACCAGCAAGTAGCCGGGATACAGCTTCTTCTTGACAATGCGTCGCTTACCCGCCTTGTTGAACTCAGCCACATCCTCGGTCGGCACGATCACTTCGCTGAAAAACGGCTCCATCCCCGCAATTCGCACTCGACGCAGGAGAGCATCCTTGATCGAATCCTCACGGTTCACGGCCACCTTCAAGATGTACCAGTGCTTGTCTAACTCGGCACCCTCTGGCTCGTCAATCAGCTCCAGCGGTTCCGCATGCCCTTCGTAGGAATATTCCACTGGCACTTGCGGCGTATCGTCCACTTCGGGCTCGTCGGCCACCGCCTCAGAAGCAGCCGCAACAGCTTCCGATCCGGCCGCCATCGGCGCGGCAGCAGGTCCCGCTGCGGCGGGTGATTCCGTGTTACCGGCACCCGGGGAGCTGGACAGAGCCGCCAGCGCGTCACTGTGCTCTTCTGCCGGATGATTCGCTTCGCTACTCACGGTTACACTCCACTGACTGCGCCAGTCCACCCACCACGATCGTCAACCAACTATTTCTTCACCACGCCCAGGATCTCGAACAGGAAACCCCAGAACACATCGAATCCGAACAACGTTGCCGACAAAGCAAACAAGACAAAAATCACCACTGCCGCACTGCGAATAAGCTCGCTTTTCGACGGCCACGAAACCTTGCTCATCTCAGCTTCAACGGCGATCAAAAAATCGGCAAAACGCCAAAAGTTCACCAGCCGAAAGCTCACCCACAAACCGACACCCAGGATTACCAGCGGCAGAATCATCCGTGCCCCGGGAAACCAATCGGTGCCTTTTAACTGTTCAAACAACCGATACGCGGCAAACAGTACCGTGATTGCCAGCGCCCACAGGGTAGCCTGCCGCACCACTCGGCCCTGAGTCGGCTTGTAGTATCCAAGCTGAAACAGCTCGCTCACTAGCGTCCCAGCGGTCAAACTCTTTTCGCCGCTCATCAGGCCTCCCTACACACGACAGCTAACTTCACCTAGCCGAGCAGGGGCGGCGGGAGTCGAACTCGCAACCGCTGGTTTTGGAAACCAGTGCTCTGCCAATTGAGCTACACCCCTCCAACCTGACTTAACGAGACAGGCGGAGCAGCCAAAACCGCTCCGCCTTTCGTTCAGCAAGGCGTGATCAATTTATTCCACAATCTTCGTCACGACGCCCGAACCGACCGTGCGGCCACCTTCGCGAATCGCGAAGCGAGCACCTTCGTCCATGGCGATCGACTTGTGCAGTTCGACCGTCACGCGAACGTTATCGCCCGGCATGCACATTTCGGCACCGATCAGGTTCGCCGTTCCCGTCACGTCCGTCGTGCGGAAGTAGAACTGAGGACGATAACCGCTGAAGAACGGCGTGTGACGACCGCCTTCATCCTTCGCCAAGCAGTACACTTCGGCTTCAAACTTCTGGTGCGGAGTGATCGAGTTCGGCTTGGCAAGCACCTGACCGCGTTCGATTTCTTCACGACCAACACCGCGGAGCAAGCAGCCGACGTTGTCGCCCGCGCGAGCTTCCGACATTTCCTTGCGGAACATTTCGACGCCCGTGACCGTCGTCTTCATCGGCTGTGGCTTCAGACCGATGATCTGAACTTCGTCACCGACCTTCACCATGCCGCGTTCCACCTTACCGGTGGCAACCGTACCGCGACCTTCGATCGAGAAGACGTCTTCCACCGCCATCAAGAATGGCTTGTCGTCTTCGCGAGCTGGCTGCGGAATGTAGGCATCGACGGCATCCATCAAATCGCTGATGCACTTCGAGGCCACTGGATCGGCTGGATTGTCGTAGGCCGGCTTGGCACAACCACGAATCACAGGCACTTCGTCGCCAGGGAACTTGTACTTGTTGAGCAGCTCACGAATTTCCATTTCGACCAGGTCGAGCAAATCGGGATCGTCGACCAAATCGATCTTGTTCATGAAGCAGACCAGAGCAGGCACGTTCACCTGACGAGCCAGCAGCACGTGCTCCTTCGTCTGTGGCATCGGGCCATCGGCCGCCGAAACCACCAGAATCGCGCCGTCCATCTGAGCGGCACCGGTGATCATGTTCTTGATAAAGTCGGCGTGACCTGGGCAGTCAATGTGAGCATAGTGACGCTTTTCCGTCTCATACTCCACGTGTGCCACCGCAATGGTCACCGTCTTGGTCGAATCGCGGACAGTACCGCCCTTGGCGATATCCGTATACGACTTGAATTCCGCCAACTTCTTCTGCGCCTGCACCGCCACAATGGCGCTTGTTAAAGTCGTCTTGCCGTGGTCAATGTGACCAATCGTGCCGACGTTGCAGTGCGGTTTTGTACGCTGAAATTGCGCTTTGGCCATCTCTTCTTACCTGTCTCTCGAGTTTCCCGCTAGAAATGTAACCAGTGTCAACGATAACGATCTCTGGAGGAGCTGCTGACGGGACTTGAACCCGTGACCTCGTCCTTACCAAGGACGCGCTCTACCAGCTGAGCTACAGCAGCCGGTCGACAGGGCGCCCCTGGACATAGACGCCACCACACGACAAACAGCTCTTCCTCCCAACCTCCCCAACCACGAACCACCAACCAAGGAACCTTTAACTTCCGCGAACCATCAAGCCAGCAGCACCCCAGGCGCCACCAGCGAAGCACTCTAGCTTAGGCACTCTTCGCCGTCACGAAAAGACCGCACCCAAAGAACCTCGATTTTCGTTCGCATCCGCAGAGCGGGTGAAGGGAATCGAACCCTCGTGTACAGCTTGGAAGGCTGTCGCTCTACCATTGAGCTACACCCGCCGAATCTCCCCATCCAACCAATTCCACGAACCCCAACCCTCAAACCACTTCCCTACCGCCATCTTGAACCAACCTCGCCCAACTACACCCACTCAAACCAAGTTGGCGGAGTGGAGAGTGTAGGATTCGAACCTACGAAGGCAATGCCATCAGATTTACAGTCTGACCCGTTTGACCGCTTCGGTAACTCTCCTCAAAACTTTGCTCACCGCCCCCACATCAGCCACGACCCCGACCTGCCATACCAAGCCAGCGGAGGGACTTGAACCCACAACCTGCTGATTACAAATCAGCTGCTCTGCCAGTTGAGCTACGCTGGCCGAACCCTGGGCACGAAAACCGGCCAGTATACTGACCAGCGTCTTCCTTGCAAGGGCGAATCAAACCAGAGTCCCGCATTAAAACAAAGTCGCTTCGTTTGAGCAACCTGGGTCCCGCGATTATTCAATCGCGGAAAAGAAAAACATCGTCCTGGTTGGGGACGATGTCGCCGTTTGGGCAATTCGTGCAGACGGGAATGCGACGAGCCCGGCCAGTCGATTAGTCGGGCAATTCAACGTTTTCCTCACGAGCGGCCTCACGGAGCTTCACCATGGCGCGAGCCTCGATCTGCCGCACCCGCTCCTTGGTTACTCCCATCTCCTCGCCGACCTGCTTGAGCGTCCAGGGCTCATGAGCCGTATTGAGCCCAAAGCGATTGGCAATAATCCACTGTTCGCGCTCGTCCAGCCGATTCAAAATGCGCGATAACTGCTGCTGCATCTGCCGCTGTACCCGCTCCTCTACCGCCGGATCGGAACGCAGATCGGGAGTCGACACAAAAGCGTCCTCCGAACTCGTACGAAACCGATCGCGCTGCCGAGTCTGTTCGGGGATGCTGCGAGCGAAATTCTTCATGATCGCCCACGACGCATAGGTACTGAACTTGTTGCCGCGAGAAAAATCAAAACGCTCCACCGCGCGAATCAGCGACATGTTCCCGTCACTCACCAAGGAAAAGAAATCCTGCAGCGGTGAAACATGCTTCTTCGCAATCGAAACCACTAACCTCAAATTGGATTTAACAAGCTGATTTTTCAAATCCAAGGACTGCTGATAAAGCCGCTCAATCTCGTCCATCTCACTCACCCGAGCCCGCTCCGGATTCAGCTTCTCCCGCAGCTTCGCCGCCCGATATTTCAGGTAATTGAACTGCCGGAACATGTGCAGTTCCTGCTCCCGTTCCAAGAGCGGGTCGTCATACAGCGACGCCAAATAAGAGGGCAACCCCGCCGGCGCACGATGCGGCACTCGCTCCGCCACCAGCCCCGGCATGGGCCCCATAATGCGCTGCTCCGCCCCGGGCGCCGAAAACTCCGGCGACTCCACATAGTCCAGCGGCAATTCCAAAATCCGATAGGCCCGCGTCTCATTCACCAAACGATAGATGCTCGACCGCGTCCGATTAAACTGCTCCGCTAAGTCGGGAATCGGAGTGCCCGCTTGATATCGCTCATACAACTTCTCCCGCTCCGCCCGCGGCAAATGGCCGGCATGCGGAGCAAAAATCGCTAGCTCCGGATGCGTGTCATCGAACTCCCGCATGATGAGCCGCACCGCTTCCACACTGCGCCCAAATCGTTCGGCCACCCGTCGAGCAACTTCGGTGGGGCAGCCGCCCATCGCCGCCAAACGACGCACCGCCAGCAAAATTCGCTCGCGATCACCCGCCGTGATCAACCGAAACCGATTCGCCTGCTCCACGCGCCCCCGATTCCGCTCCACAAACTGCTCCACGCTGCTCTTCAAAAAGCCCACCCGCTTCCGCCGCCCCATCAAAAACCGGCGACTCACGAGCCCCTGATCCCGCCACCGCTGAATCGTCTTCGTCGACACATTAAACATGCGACTCAGCTCTTCCACCGTATGCACCGGTTCGCCCGCTTCCGCTACCGTCATGTCAGCCGAATCCGAGACATCTTCCACAAACAACCGCAGGTCATGCCGAGCATCCAGTCCCGACATCGACTCCTTGGCGGCAATCTCCGGCCGGTAATCCGTAATGCGATAGCAGAGATACTCAAACGTGTAGACTCGCTCCGGCTCCAATTCCCCCAACAGCCGCTCCGCCCGATTGGCCTGGTCCAGTTTCTTCTCGCGCGGTGCAAACCGGACCTGCTGATCTCGCAATTGCTTCAGCAACGCAGTTTGGTAATCGCTATGCATAAATCGCACTCCCTTCACTCAAACAACGCACGACAGTGATGACGCTTCTACGGATTGGATGACCATCAGGTTCTACCCCTCTGCAGTTTCCAATCGAACGTCCCGTCAACACCGGTCGGCGTGTGCGTTTCATACCGCAAGCCCCCCGGGTGACGTCAAGCATTTATGGAAAAATCGAAGGAATCCCCAACCTTTAACAGTTAATTCGCCCCGCCCAGCGGTCGATGTAAACCGATGGCCAGAAACAGCCGCCGGCGCAGCACGGCCAACCTTCGCCGCCCGCGCCCCGCACAGCCCTCAACTTCACGATCGTATTCCACCTCCAAAAGCGGACCTGACGCAAACTTTCGAGTCGCCGCACGTCACGCCACTACACCTCAATCCCCAATCCCCGCCATAAAAACTCGCGATGGGCAACTTACGCAAACTACGCAACTTACCCAAACCGCCAACCTCCAGCCGCCGCCGGTTTCTGGCGCGCAGCGTCCAAGCGCTGGCCGCTCTGCTCGCCACGGAAACCGTGAGCCGCCTGCCGAGCGGGACCGCGAATGGACTTCCTCATTGCCTGGCCGCTCCCCCAGGCACCCCGAGCCCACCCGCCAGCGCTGCGGACCGCCGTACCTTCGACCTCTCCGCCCAGCAGCGGCAACAGTTCCATCAACAAGTCGTCGTGAAAGTCGAAGCCCAAGGCGAATTAAAACTCAACGCCGACGGTAAAAAAGTCATCCGTAAACCACTCCAGGTTCGCGCTGATTTTCAATACGAAGAAACTTTGCAGCGCCCCGCCGCCGCTCAAGCAGCTCCTCCGGCCGCAGCCCCCCCCGCCGCTCAGGCGAAGCCCCCCGTGGCCCTGCGTTACTATGACAAAGCGACGGCCGAAATCCTGATCAACAACAAGCCGTTCCCCGCCCGACTCGCTGACTCCCACTCCCTCGTCGCACTCCACCTGCTCGACGATCAGCTGACGTGCGTCTCCCCCAGCGGCCCGCTCTCGCGAGATGAACTGGAACTGCTCGTGCACCCCGGCCAAAGCACGCTCCTGGCCGAACTACTCCCGGCCACCCCGGTGGAACTCAACGGCGAGTGGCCCGTGACCACGACGGCCCTCGCCCACCTGCTCAACCTGGACGCCGTCACCACCGCTCAGGTCGCCGGCAAGCTCACCAAAGTCGAAGGAACCACGGCTTTCATCCAGATCACGGGAAATGTCGAAGGCGCCGTGGAAGGAATCGCCACCGAAATCCAAATCGCGGCGAAACTCAACGTCGACCTCACCCACCACTGCGTCACCTGGCTCGCCCTGGGCCTCAAAGAAAACCGCTCCATCGGACACGCCGAACCAGGATTTGAAACGAGCAGTCAGATTCGAGTGGCTCTTCGTCCCAGCGCCACGCCACAGCGCCTTACCCCACAACTGCTGGCCGACTTGCCGCTGAACTTCGAACCCACCCAGGCGCTCCTGCAATTTGAAGCCACCGAGGCCGGTTATCAAGCACTCCTCGACCGCCGCTGGCACCTGATGATCAACCGCTCCGACCTCACCGTCCTCCGCTGGATCGACCGCGGCGACCTCGTGGCACAGTGCAACCTCACTCGCCTCCCCGCACTCGCCCCCGGCAAACAGCTCTCGCTCGACGAATTTCAAGACGATATCAAGGCTTCACTGGCCAAGAATTTTCGGCAGTTCATCGAAGCCTCCCAGTCACAAACCGGCGAGGGCCTGCGATTGCTGCGAGTGGTCGCTGCCGGTGAAGCGTCCGAGATTCCCATGCAGTGGAATTATTATCACTTGTCCGATGAGGCGGGCCGACGACTCGCTCTCGTCTGCACCTTCGAAGCCAGCCTCGCAGAACGCTTCGCGGAAAACGACCGCCCTCTGGTAAGCTCCATCCAGCTTCTCGACCTCAACGCCGCCGCCGCCGCCGAACCGGTCTCCACCCAGGAACCCGCCCCCGCGAAAACCTCGCAGTAAGCGTTGCGCACGGCGGACGCTGGGAAAGAGTCTCGTGCATTGCGTTGCGTTGCGTTGCGTTGCGTTGCGTTGCATTGCGTTGCATTGCGTTGCATTGCGTTGCATTGCGTTGCATTGCGTGCGTTGCGTTGCGTTGCGCACGGAGGGGACTGAGAAAGAGTTTCGCACGGTGACACAAAGACTCGGAGGAGGAGAGTTTCTTAATCAAGTAATCAAGTAATCAAGTAATCAAGTAATCAAGTAATCAAGTAATCAAGTAATCAAGTAATCAAGTAATCAAGTAATCAAGTAATCAAGTAATCAAGTAATCAAAGACCTACCATCACCATTTTCGAAATCTCCGTGCCTTCG